>NZ_JBSFIH010000032.1:0-96250 GCF_053597455.1 Streptomyces sp. NPDC001393 | reverse complement strand
AACGAGGACGCGAAGACCTTCCTGGCCTGGTTGAAGCCGTCCATGTCGCTGATGTCGTCGGTGGCGACGTTGCCGGTGACCAGCTTGGTCACGGCCAGGTTCACGCCCTGCAGGATCAGGAAGGTACCGAGGGTGATCAGGAAACTGGGCAGGCCCGTCCTGACCACCATCCACCCGTTGAAGGCGCCTGTCCTCAGTGGCACCAAGAACCGCCGGCTGACAGTCGAACTCGCCGCCGATCATCAGCAGGGCCACTGGGAGCGCCATGATGCCGATGGTCGAGGACTGGTAGAGAACCGTGGCCATCGCGCCGCCCTCGCGCACCGGCCCGCTGTGCCACTGCGGCAACCGGGCGTGTGTGGAGGCGATCTCGGCGGATCCGGCGATACTCCGCGCAGTGCGCGCGGCCACGGGCAGGCAGGTCAGCGACGCGGCCGAGGTGCTGGCGCCGACCCACGGCGAGGACCCCGGGGGCAGAGAGGTCTGCACACGAGCGGGCGAAGCCATCGGCAAGGCCATCGGCTTCCTGGCGAACATCCTCGGTCCCGCACGTTGCGGAGGATCAGCCTCAAGCCTGGAGAGTCGGTCACGTTGGGCAGATTCGGGTGAGGAAGCGGACCTCGAGAAGAGCGGAGAGATCGAGCATGTCCCAGGAAGAGAGATGCGCGACGGCGGGTCGCCGGCCGCGCCGTAGCACCCTGCTGGTCGTGTTCGGCGCGCTGACCGGCCTGGCCCTGACGGCCGTTCCGCCGGGCACCGCGTATGCGGCGAGCGCCGCCACGCCCTCGTCGCAGGGCAGGGGCACCCGGGTCAGCGCCTGGTCGCCCAGCATGACGACCGGCGGCTGGTCCTTCACCGACCGGACCATCCGGATGGTGGTCCACAGCAGCGTGGCGGGCTCGGGCGCACGCATCACCCTGTCCAACCGGTACAGCGCCACCGCGCTCGTTGTCAGTGCCGTGGACGTGGCCGTTCAGGCGAGCGGTGGCGGGGCGACGCGCGGCACCACGCGCAAGGTCACCTTCAGCGGGTCCCGCCACGCCACGATCCCGGCGGGCGAAGAGGCGGTCAGCGACGTCGTCCCGGTATCGGTCGGCGCCGGGGAGAACCTGCTCGTCAGTCTCTACGTGCCCGGTACGACGGGGGTGTCGACCTGGCACTCCGACGCGTTCGACACCACCTACATCGCCTCCGGGAACCACACCGGTGACGACAGCGCCGCCGCCTTCGGCACCACCACGACCTCCTGGTACTACCTGGCGGGGCTCGACGTCGTGTCACCTACCGCCCGCGGCACCGTCGTTGCTTTCGGTGACTCCATCACCGACGGCTACCACTCCTCGACCGGCACCTACAGCCGCTGGCCCGACTTCCTCGGGCGCCGGTTGGGCGCCGGACCGGGCCCGCAGAAGCTGAGCGTCGTCGACGCCGGCATCGGCGGCAACCGGGTCCTCACCGATGGACCGAACCCGCGGCAGGGCATCAGCGCCCTCAAGCGGTTCGGACATGACGCCCTCGGCCAACCGGGCGTCAAGGACGTGATCCTCTTCGAAGGCATCAACGACATCGGCAACAACGCCGGCCCCGGCGGCCGCCCGTTGACCGCCCAGGACGTCATCAACGGCTACCGCAGGCTGATCCACGAGGCGCATGCCGCCCACGTCCATGTCATCGGCGCGACCCTGATGCCCGACGAGGGCAACGGCTACTACACCCCTGCCGCCGAGACGATCCGCCGGAGCGTCAACCGGTGGATCCGCAACAGCGGCGCCTTCGACGGCGTCATCGACTTCGACCGGGCCATGCGCGACCCGGCGAACCCGGCCGCCCTCGACCCGGCGTACGACTCCGGCGACCACCTCCACCCCAGCGACGAGGGTATGAAGGCCATGGCGGACGCGACGGACCTGCGACTCCTGCGCACCTGACGCCCAGCCCGCCGGGCGCGCGGCCCAGGGGCGGTCACCGACGCCGTGACACGCCCAGGTCGATGAGGTAACGCTTGGTCACCCGGCCGCCGAACCGGCTGTCGATCAGTGCGGCGATGCACTCCAACAGCCCGGTTCTGGCGGCTTCCGGGAGAGCCCGGTGGCCCGAGTAGGTGCGCAACAGTTGGAGATAGTCCGCCGTGGCGTAGGTGAGATCCTGCTCGTAGCGGCGGATGACGGTGGGACCGAAACGGCCGCTGCGGGCCACCTCCTCCGCATGGTCGGAGCCGTCGATGTCCGCGGCCGCGGGAGGCCGCAGCCCGGGCGGCGTCCCGGGCTCGAAGCGCTCGTAGCAGCGCTGGACCGCCAGGAAGAACTCCTCGGTGCCGCCCCGCACATGCTGGGTGCGCACCACGGCGAGCGCGCCCCCCGGACGCAACGCGTCGGCGGCCTTGGCCACCCGCACCGCCGGGTCGATCCAGTGGAACGCCGTCGCCGAGAGGACCGCGTCGAACGGCTCGTCAGGCAGCGACCACTTCTCGAACTCCGCCGTCACCACCTCGGCCGTGCCGACCCCGGCCAGGTTGCGGCGGGCCAACGCGGCCATGCTCGGTCCCGCCTCGACGGCCGTGATCCGACAGCCCCGCCGGGCCAGTGGCACGGTCACCTGGCCGGTCCCGCAGCCCACTTCCAGTACGCGGCTGCCGGGGCGGACACCCGCAAGGTCCGCGAGGTCGTCGTACAGCTCCGGCGGATATCCCGGCCTGGCCCGGTCGTACAGCTCCGCGTCCTCGTCGAAGGTCCGGCTCAGGCGTACCCGACTGGATTCCTCGGGCCTGTCGTCGCGTCGCGCGTACGTGATGTCGTCGGCCACACGCAACAGACTAGCCAGATCCGCGCGGTGGCCGTCAGCGCGAGCGTCCCTCGCGCAGCACGCGGACCTCGCTGCCGTCGAGGGCGGCGAGCACCTCGGCGCAGATCGCCAGTGCCGTCTCCGCCGGAGTGCGAGCGCCCAGGTCGAGGCCGATGGGGCCGTGGATGCGCCCGAGGAGTTCCTCGTCGAGGCCGGCCTTGGCGAGATCCGCGGCACGGCGGGACTGGGTATGGCGTGAGCCCAGCGCACCGACGTAAGGGACGCCGGTGGTCAGCGCGGCGGACAGGACGGGGACGTCGACGTCCGGCTCATGGCTGAGGACGATCAAGCAGGCGGCGGCCGGACGCCGGGCGAGCAGCCGTACGGCGTCCTCGGCGCCGGACTCCACCGTGGCGTGCCAGTCGAGCAGGCGGGCCTGCGCGGCGAGCAGTTCGGCCAGCTCGCCGCCTCCCACGACAACCAGATGGGGTACGGCCGGGAACGTCTCGATGAGGACGAGTCCGTCGTCCGTGGAGCGGATGTCCCGGCCGGTCCGACGGCGGCCGAGGAGCTCACGGGCGCGTTCGATGGCCTCTGCGGGCCCGTCGGCATCCTCCGGCGCGGGTGTCGCGACGGTGCTGGCCGCCCGGGTCCGCGCCTGGTCCACCCGGGTGATCAGCGCGGCGTCGGCTCCCTCCGCCAGCAGGTCCCACCAGCGGGCGGGCACGGTGTGCAGCGACTGCAGCAGCACCTCGGCCCGGCCTCCGCAGGTCAGCCCCGCCCGCTGCACCTCGTCGTCGTGGACGGACACCGCGCGCACGCCCGCGGTGTGGTCCGCGGGCAGGGCAGCGGCCTCCGCCGCCAGGTACGCGTCGAACGCGCCGCCGTACAGCGTCCCGTGGCACTGACGGTCCTGGTCGATCAGGAGGGCGTCGGCAGGGCGCCGGGGGCCGAAGCCCTGCTCGGTGAGAGGGCGGGCGAGGACGCCCGTACGTCCCTGGGCCGCCCACTGCCGTGCCGTCTCGGCCAGTTCACGCATGATCGCGCCCCTCCTCGGGTGGGGGTCGGCACCGGGAGCCGTCTGGTCGGTGATGCCACCGTGACCGGAATTCTAGAATGATCACGGATTTCGGTGCTGCACCTGCCGCGAGTAGGAGTCGATGCGGACCGCGTCGCCGTGCTCGGCGATGTAGTCCTGTACGACCGACAGGAAGCTCGGGTCGGGCTGCAGACCGAGTGCGGCGGCGCGTCTGTTGTCGAAGGCGGCGGGCCATGAGGCCACGATGGCTTCGACCGCCGGGTCGGGCCTGATGCTCACCAGGTCGGCGACGGCGTCACCGGCCACCTGTCGCAGGGTGGCGAGCATGGTGGCGACCGAGACCGTGAGCGCCGGAAGGTTGACCGGCGCCGTCCCTTCGAGCCGTCCCGGTCCGGTACCGCGCTCTGCCCCGGCGATGCGGAGCAGTCCGTCGACCGTGCGGCGTGGTGAGGACAGGGCCACCCGCAGTTCGGGGCGCACCGGGCAGGTCGCCGGGAGTCCCGCGAGCGGTTCGCGGATGATGCCGGACAGGAAACCGGATGCGGCGGCGTTCGGTTTCCCGGGCCGTACCGAGACGGTCATCAGGCGGGCGATGCGTCCGTCGAGGAAGCCGTGGCGGGTGTGGTCGGCGATCAGGTGCTCGCAGATGAGCTTCTGTGTCCCGTAGCTCGACTGCGGCACGGGCAGGGTCGATTCGTCGACGACCGGGGGCAGGGGCAGTTCGGGGCTGGCGCCGTAGACGGCGAGGCTGCTGGCGAACACCACCCGCGGCCTCGGGCCGCCGGAGGCCGACTGTGCCCGGGCGGCGTCGAGCAGGGCGCGGGTGGTGTCCACATTGGCGCGCATGCCGAGATCGACGTCGGCCTCGCACTCGGCCGACACCGCGGCGGCGAGGTGGAACAGCACATCGACCGGCTCCGCGAACAGGTCGTCCAGGCGATCGATGAGGTCGCCGTGCACGACATCCACGAGGGGATCGGTGGCCGGTGGTGAGCCGAGCTGTACGGCCCGGTCGGCGAGCACCAGTCGTTCGATCGGTGTGCCGCCGAACGTCCGCGTCCGCAGCAGCGCGGTGGCGAGCCGACGGCCCAGGAAGCCGAACCCACCGGTGATGACGACCCTCACTGACGACTCCTCGTAGTGGCCCGGCCGTCCGGGCCCCCTGTATTTCTGCCCGTCCGCGCCCGGCCGTAAAGGCATTCAGCCGACCGGCCGGGCAGGGGGGCGGAGGGTGGGTCCGGTTCCGGGTCTGAGGGCCTTCAGCGGGCGCGGACGCTGGTGAGCGAGTCCGCCGGCACCGGCGGGGTCGTCGCCCACCTGCGTGCCGGTACTCAGGGAGGCCGCGCGCCTGATCGCCTTTCCGCTGTCCGCCGACCGAGGCCGTTCACGGACGCGCGCGGCTCGCCGACCGCAGGCTGCTGCGAAGGGTGCGCGGCGACCGGGCAACGGCGGTCACGGGGCATCCCCGTCCCAGTCGAAGCGGCGGGGATCGCCGGGGCGCGGGGCGTACATCGCCCGGCCGCCGGTACCGAACCGCCCCAGCTCGGTGGGGAGGGCCGCGCCGGTGGCGATCTCGTGCTGCTCCCAGTCGGTTGTGTCGAGCAGGAGCCCGTCCAGCGGCCCGCCGACCAGTTCGACATACCGCCGTCCCGGCCGCGGGCCCGGACGGTCGTGGTCCTGGCCGTAGACCCGGCCGCGCAGCAGTTGCTCGTCGTCCCTGTCCATCTGGCCAGCCTCGCAGCCACCACTGACATCGCCGGGATCCGGGTGCGCTCCAGTGCTTCCACGGCCTCGGCTTCCGCGACCGCGGTGATGGTGCCACGTCTGGTCAGTGCCACCAGCCAACGCAGCTGCGCACTCGTCCAGTCCACAGAGCAACCCCAAGAAATCGGAAGCACCAACCGTTGATGGACGTCAACGGTTGGTGTGCTGCACGATGACGCACAGACAGCTGATCGGCATCGCTCTGTCACTGACAGTCCCGCCGTCCCGGAGACGGACCGTCCGGCCGGGCGGCCTCCGGAAGGGAGTGGCCCGTTGTCCTCCTCCGCCTTCCGCACCGTTCCGCCCTCCGCCGATGTGGTGATCATCGGTGGCGGCGTCATGGGTGCGAGCACCGCGTTCCACCTCGCCGAAGCCGGCGTGACCGACGTCGTCGTCGTCGAGCGCGGCGATCTCGGCTGCGGCAGTTCGGGCAAGCCGATCGGCGGCGTACGGGCCCAGTTCTCCGACCCGCTCAACATCGAGCTGGGCAGCCGCAGCCTGCGCGCCTTCCAGGACTTCCCGCAACATCCCGGCGCCGACATCCGGCTCGATGCGGTCGGCTACCTCTTCCTGCTCGACAGCGAACAGCAGGCGAGCGACTTCGAGGCCGGCGTCAAGCTGCAGAACGGTCTGGGCGTGCCGAGCCGCATGATCAGTCCCGCCGAGGCCCGGCGCCTGTGTCCCTACCTCAGCACCAACGGACTCGTGGCCGCCGTGTACGCCCCCACCGACGGGCACGCCCGCCCCGGGCTGGTCGTCCAGGGGTACGCGCAGGCCGCCGCCCGGGCTGGCGTCGCCATCGCCACCCACACCGAGGTCCGCGGTATCGACACGGCCGGGGACCGCGTCGTCGGTGTGCACACCAGCCGGGGCCGCATCGCCTGTACCACCGTCATCTGCACGGCAGGGGCCTGGTCGGCGCGGATCGGCGAGATGGCGGGCGTCCCCCTCCCGGTGCGGCCCGTGAAACGGCAGTTGGCGTTCACCGCGCCGCTCACGCCGCCCGCTCCGCGTATCCCGTTCACCATCGACTTCTCCTCGACCGCCTACTTCCACAACAGCGACGACGGCCTGCTGTTCGGGCTGGCCGACCCCGGCCAGGAGGACGGCTTCGACACCACCTGGACCCCTGAGTGGCTGGAGTTGTTCCGCACCGTCGCCCGCCACCGCGCCCCGGCCCTGGCCGGCATGGAGACCGTCGCGGGATGGGCGGGCCTGTACGAGGTCACACCGGACCACAACGCGCTGATCGGCCGCTCCGGCGAACTGCACGGCTTCCTGTACGCCACCGGGTTCTCCGGCCACGGCTTCCTGCAGGCGCCCGCGGTCGGCGAGGTCATGCGCGACCTGTACCTGGAGCGCGAGCCGTGCACCGACATCTCCCCGCTCAGTGCCGACCGGTTCCGCCACGGCGCCGGCGTCCGCCCCGAAGCACACGTGGTGTGACCAGAAGACCCAGGCGGTGCGACTGCCGATGGCTCGCTTGGTGTGAACCCCGATGGGTGTGAACCCCGATCGAAAGGCCGATTCATGTCGACGATCAGTCAGTGGCAGCTGCGGGCCGCATTCGCAGAACGGCTGTCGCACATGTACGGGCAGGAGGTCCCCGCCTACACCACGCTCGTGGACGTCTCCCGCGAGGTCAACGAGGACGTCCTGCGCGCGCAGGGAGCCGACGCCGAACGCCTCGGCTCCATCGGCCGGGTGACCGCCGAGCGGCACGGCGCCATCAGGGTCGGCACGCCCCGGGAGCTGCAGCAGGTCGCCCGCGTCTTCGGCGCCCTCGGCATGCACCCGGTCGGGTTCTACGACCTGCGGGAGGCCGCGGCCAGCGCCGTACCCGTCGTCTCCACGGCGTTCCGGCCGGTCGACGGCGAGGAGCTGGCACGCAACCCCTTCCGGGTGTTCACCTCCCTGCTCACCCCGGCCGACCCGCGTTTCTTCGACGCCGACCTGCGCACACGCCTCGAGTCCTTCCTCGCCGACCGCGAACTCTTTCCGCCCGAGCTGCTCACACTGGCCGACCGTGCCGCAGCCGAGCGGGAACTGCCCGAGGACGAGGCCGAACGCTTCCTCCAACTGGCCGTGCGGGCATTCGAGTTGTCTCCCGAGCCGGTCGACAGGGCCTGGTACGAGACCCTGGAGCGGATCTCCGCCGTCGCCGCGGACATCGGCGGCGTGCGCAGTACCCACATCAACCACCTCACCCCGCGCGTCCTGGACATCGACGAGCTGTACCGGCGCATGACCGAGCGCGGCATCGAGATGATCGACGCCATCCAGGGCCCGCCGGCCTGGAAGGGCCCCGACGTGCTGCTGCGGCAGACCTCCTTCCGGGCCCTGGCCGAGCCCCGCGCGATGCGCACCCCGGACGGCAGCGTCGTCCGCGGCGCCCTGCGGGTCCGTTTCGGCGAGGTGGAGGCCCGTGGCATCGCCCTCACGCGCGAGGGCCGCGCCCTGTACGACGAACTCCTCGACCACGTGGACGAGCAGGCGTCCCAGCACCCCTCGAAGGCCCGCAGCGACATCGCGCGGGCCGTGTGGGAGCGGCACATGCCCGGCAGCGAACAGGAACTCGCCGCCGAGGGACTGGCCTACTTCACCTACCGGGTCCACCCCGACCGGCCGCGTGACCGTCGGCCACCCGCGGACCTCGAGGGTCTGGTGCGGGAGGGCTGGGTGCGCGCCGAGCCCATCGTCTACGAGGACTTCCTGCCCCGCTCCGCCGCCGGCATCTTCCAGTCCAACCTCAGCGGCGAGGGCACCCGCGACAACGACCGGCAGGGCACGGCCTACGACGCCGTCTGGCTCTCCGGCGCCCTCGGCCGCGAGGTCCTGGACCCCTTCGACCTCTACGAGCAGCAGCAGAACCGCTCCCTGGCCCACGTCGCCCGGGAACTCGACCTCCCGCGCGCCATCGGCTGACTCCTCACACCTCAAGGACCGCCATGACCACCACCGCACTGCCCACCACGGACGACCTCCGCGCCCGCGCCCGTGCCGCCCTCGAGCACATCGGCGTCGAGGTGGCCGAGGGCACCGGCTTCCCCGCGCGCACGCCCGTGACCGGCGAGAACCTCTTCGGTCTGCCGGCGGCCACGGCCGCCGACGCCGAAGAGGCCATCGCCGCCGCCCGCACGGCCTTCCTCACCTGGCGCACCACCCCGGCCCCGCGCCGCGGTGAACTCGTGCGCCGTCTGGGTGAGTTGCTGCGCGAGCACAAGAGCGAACTGGCCGACCTCGTCACCATCGAGGCGGGCAAGATCCGCTCCGAGGCGCTCGGCGAGATCCAGGAGATGATCGACATCTGCGACTTCGCCGTGGGCCTGTCCCGTCAGCTCTACGGCCGTACGATCGCCTCCGAACGCCCCGGCCACCGGCTGGCCGAGACCTGGCATCCGCTCGGTGTGGTCGGTGTCATCTCCGCCTTCAACTTCCCCGCCGCCGTGTGGTCCTGGAACACCGCCGTCGCCCTCGTCTGCGGTGACACCGTGGTCTGGAAGCCCTCGGAGCTCACCCCGCTGATCTCCCTGGCCTGCGACCACCTGCTCGCCCGTGCCGCGGCGGAGGCCGGAGCGCCGCGTGACGTCCACCGTCTGCTCCTCGGTGACCGCGCGGTCGGCGAGAGGCTGGTCGACGACCGCCGCGTGGCGCTGGTCAGTGCCACCGGCTCCACCCGCATGGGCCGCGAGGTCGGTCCCCGCGTCGCCGCCCGCTTCGGCCGCAGTCTGCTGGAACTCGGCGGCAACAACGCCGCGATCGTCGCTCCTTCTGCCGACCTCGACCTCGCCGTCCCGGCCATCGTCTTCGCCGCGGCCGGCACCGCGGGGCAGCGCTGTACGACGCTGCGCCGCCTCATCGTCCACCGCGACATCGCCGACACCCTCGTCGAGCGCCTGACCGCCGCCTACACCAAGCTGCCCATCGGCAACCCGTTCGACGACGCCACGCTGGTCGGCCCGCTCGTCTCCACCGCGGCCCTCGACGCCATGCGGGGCGCCCTGACCCGGATCCAGGCCCAGGGCGGCAAGATCCTGGCCGGCGGAAATCGGCGCCTCGCCGAGGCCGCGCCTGCCGCGGCGTACGCCGAGCCCGTCCTCGTCCGCGTCGACGAACAGACCGACGTCGTACGGGAGGAGACCTTCGCCCCGATCCTGTACATCCTCACCTACGACACCCTGGACGAGGCGATCGCCCTGCACAACGACGTCCCCCAGGGCCTGTCCTCCAGCATCTTCACCCGCGACCAGCAGGAGGCCGAGATCTTCCTGTCCGCCGCCGGCTCCGACTGCGGCATCGCCAACGTCAACATCGGCACCTCCGGAGCCGAGATCGGCGGTGCCTTCGGCGGCGAGAAGGACACCGGCGGCGGCCGGGAGTCCGGCTCGGACGCCTGGAAGTCCTACATGCGCTCGGCCACCAACACCATCAACTACTCCGGCGAACTCAACCTGGCCCAGGGAGTCAGGTTCCTCTGAACAGGATGAACGGGCACAATGCCGTCGTGGATCGAGAGAACCGGGTCATCGTCGCCCTGGACTGCGACAACCGTGGCACCGCCGAGAGCATCGTCGATCAGCTGGGCGAGGAGTGCCGTTTCTACAAGGTCGGCCTGGAACTGCTCACCACGGCCGGTCCCGGCTTCGTCAAGCGCCTTGTGGCGCAGGGCAAGGAGGTCTTCCTGGACCTCAAACTCTTCGAGATCCCCCACTCGGTCGCCGGTGCGGTCCGCGCCGCAGGGAACCTGGGCGTCTCCATGGTGACCGTGCACGGCATGGGCGGTACGGGCATCCTGAGCGCCGCCGTCGATGCCGCCCGCGCCTTTCCGGACCTGCGGATCCTCGCCCTGACCGTGGTCACCAGCATGACCGACGAGGACCTCGCCGACATCGGCGTCAGCGGCCCGGTCGACGAGCAGGTCCTCAGACTGGCCCGCCTGGCGGGCAAGGCCGGCTGTCACGGGGTGATCGCCTCGCCCCAGGACGTCGCGGCCCTGCGCGGCACACTGGGGGCCGATCCCCTGATCGTCACTCCGGGAGTCGCTCTCCCCGGTGACGATCCGGCCGACCATGCCCGCCCCGGAACACCGCGTGCCGCCATGGCCGCCGGAGCCTCGCACGTCGTCGTGGGGCGAACGGTCACGCGTGCCGGGGACCCGGCGGCCGCCTTCCGTGTCGTCCGCGGCAGTCTCGTACCGTGAGCGCCATGTGCTCTCTCGGCGCACGGCGTTCTGCCGTGGGCCAGGATCGTCGCACCGCGCAGGGTGTGAGGGACAGGATCGTCGCATGCAGCCGGTCTTCGTTCTCCTGCACAGTCCTTCCGTGGGCCCCTCGACGTGGCGGCCTGTGGCCGAACATCTGACGGCGGAGGGGTACCAGGTCCGTGTGCCGTCTCTGCTGCACATCGGCGCCGGTGCTCGGCCGTTCTGGCCCCGCGTCGTCAGCGCGGTCCGCGACGACCTCCGGCAGGTCCCGGCCGACCGTCCTGTGACGCTGGTGGCACACAGCGACGCCGGGCTGTTCCTCCCGACCGTTCGCTCAGCTCTCGACCATCCGGTGACCGGCTCGATCTTCGTCGACGCCGCACTGCCGGCGCGGACCGAGCCCGCAGCCCACCCTCCCGCTCTCCTGCTACGAGCAGCGCGTCCCGGTTCGGCGGTTCAGCCGTCCCACGACCAGTCGGCCACCTCGGGCAGGTCCGCGCCGTGTTCATGGATCCAGAGGTGGTGGCGCTGCCGGGCGTCCGCCATCCGCTGACGTACGGCCGCCGCCCGCACCGCCAGACCGGGGACGCGATCGATGACGTCCATCACGAGCCGGTAGCGGTCGAGGTCGTTGCGGACCACCATGTCGAACGGCGTCGTCGTGGTGCCGATCTCCTTGTAGCCGCGCACATGCAGGTTGCGGTGCCCGGTGCGGCGGTAGGCGAGACGGTGGATCAGCCACGGGTAGCCGTGGTAGGCGAAGATCACCGGCTTGTCGGCGGTGAAGAGACCGTCGTACTCGAAGTCGGTCATCCCGTGCGGATGTTCCTCGCTCGGCAGCAGACGCGCGATGTCGACGACGTTCACCACCCGTACCGCCAGCTCGGGCAGTTCCCGGCGCAGCACCTGGGCCGCTGCCAGCACCTCCTGGGTGGGCACGTCACCCGCGCAGCCCAGTACCACATCGGGCTCGCGGGTGCCGTCCTCGGTGCCGGCCCACTCCCAGATGCCGGCGCCCCGCGCGCAGTGCACCTTCGCCTCCTCCATCGACAGCCAGTCGAAGCACGGCTGTTTGCCGGCCACGACGACGTTGACGTAGTCACGGCTGCGCAGGACGTGGTCGGCCACCGACAGCAGGGTGTTGGCGTCCGGCGGGAAGTAGACCCGTACCGCCTCCGGGCTCTTGTTGAGGACGTGGTCGACGAACCCGGGGTCCTGGTGGGAGAAGCCGTTGTGGTCCTGGCGCCACACGTGCGAGGTGAGCAGGTAGTTGAGGGAGGCGATGGGGGCGCGCCAGGGCAGACGACGGGTGGTGCGCAGCCACTTGATGTGCTGGTTGACCATCGAGTCGACGATGTGCACGAACGCCTCGTAGCAGGAGAACAGCCCGTGCCGGCCGGTGAGGAGATACCCCTCCAGCCAGCCCTGGCAGGTGTGTTCGGACAGGATCTCCATCACCCGGCCGTGCCGGTCGAGGTGTTCGTCGACGGGCAGGATCGCGGCCTGCCAGGCCTTGCCGCTCGCGCCGTAGACGGCCTGCAGGCGGTTGGAGGCGGTCTCGTCGGGGCCGACCAGGCGGAAGTCGCGGCGGTGGGCGGTGGCCGCCATGACGTCCTGGAGCAGGTCGCCGAGGACGCGGGTCGGTTCGTGCAGGGTGGCACCGGGCTTGTCGACCGCCACAGCGTACTTCTCCAGCGGCGGCAGGGGCAGCTCACGCAGCAGCAGCCCACCGTTGGCGTGCGGGGTGACCCCCAACCTCCGGGCTCCCTCGGGGATGCAGGCGACCACCTCCGGGCGCGGGGAGCCGCCCTCGTCGAACAGTTCCTCGGGCCGGTACGACCGAAGCCACTGCTCCAGCTGCCGCAGGTGCTCGGGGTTGTCCCGGACGGCGGCGAGCGGCACCTGGTGGGACCGCCAGGTGCCCTCGACCGGCTGCCCGTCGACCTCGGCCGGGCCGGTCCATCCCTTCGGGGTGCGCAGCACGATGACGGGCCAGCGGGGCCGGTCGGTGACCCCGTCCTCACGGGCGGCGCGCTGCAGGGCGGTGATGCGGTCGACGGCGGTGTCCATCGCCGCGGCCATCGCGCGGTGCACGGCCGCCGGGTCGTCGCCGGTGACATGGATCGGCTCGTGGCCGTAGCCCCTGAGCAGGTCGTCGAGTTCCGTCTCGGGGAGCCGGGACAGCACGGTCGGGTTGGCGATCTTGTAGCCGTTGAGGTGCAGGATCGGCAGGACCGCACCGTCGTCGACCGGGTCGAGAAACTTGTTGGAGTGCCAGGAGGCGGCCAGTGGCCCGGTCTCCGCCTCGCCGTCACCGATCACGCAGGCGACCAGCAGGTTCGGGTTGTCGAGGGCGGCGCCGTAGGCGTGGGAGAGCGAGTAGCCGAGCTCGCCGCCCTCGTGGATCGAGCCCGGCGTCTCCGGTGCGACATGGCTGGGCACCCCGCCGGGAAAGGAGAACTGCTTGAACAGCCGGGCCATGCCCGCCGCGTCCCGCGTGATGTCCGGATAGGTCTCGGTGTACGAGCCCTCCAGCCAGGAGTTGGCCAACACGGCCGGACCACCGTGACCCGGTCCCCAGATGCACAGGGCGTCCAGGCCGCGGGCCTTGATGACACGGTTGAGGTGGGTGTGCACCAGGTTCAGGCCGGGCGACGTACCCCAGTGGCCCAGCAGCCGCGGCTTGACGTGTTCCGGGCGCAGCGGTTCGGTCAGCAGCGGATTGGCCATCAGGTAGATCTGGCCGACGGAGAGGTAGTTCGCGGCGCGCCAGTGTGCGTCCAGCGTGGCGAGCTCCTGGTCCGTGAGCCCGGCGGGCGCCTGCTGCGTGTCGACGGACATCGGGGTTCCTTCCGGATCGGACGGCGGTCGGGCGTGACACGTGCCCGGGCGGGCACAGCACCCACCCTGGGGCGGACCGCCGGGTACCCGACAGGGCCGTTCGGGGTACGGCCGCCGGCAACACGGCCTCTTCGCGCCGGCACAGGGCTGAGGTCCACCCCGTACAGCGTCCGTCCGCCCCCGACCGTCGGCCCGGTGACCGGCTCCGACTGGGTGTACGGCCGCTGTTGGCGGGACGGGGTCTTGGACCGCCCCGGTCCTACGGCACGTACGACATCGCGGGACGGGCTCGGCGCCTCAGCTCGTAGGCCCGGGCGGGGTCACCGGCGGCCCGGTCGAGCCGTGCGGCGTGGCGGGCGGTCAGCACGACGGTGCGGGAGCGCTGCAGGTCGACGCCCGCCTGGCGCCATTCCCAGCTCGGGAGGGTCCGCCAGACCTCGGGTGCGGGCGGCACCCGCATGCCCATCGGCGCGGGACCGGGCGCCGGCTCCGCATCGGCCGGACCAGACGGCCGAAGGACGCGGCGGCGTCGGGGCCGATCAGGCGCTGTTCGATGATCGCCGGGACGATCGCTTCGACACGCAGGCCCGGCATGCGCCGGCGGGCGGCCCGGAGGACCGGATGCCGGGGTCGGAACAGGTCGGGCCGGTCGCTCGCGCCCAGTTCGGCCAGTTCGGTGCGGATGCGGTCGACGAGTTCGGCGGCCCGGCTCCCCATGCGTCGATGTGGAGGTCGTCCAGGCGCTGCTGGCGGATGCGGTACGTCACCGGTCCGGAGGGCGTCAGCGCCGTACAGCACAGGGCGCCCTCGGCCTCGACGCGGTGCGTGGGGTCGTCACGGCCACGGCGGAGACCCTCCGACGCCCGCCCGGTCGCGCACGGCCGACGCCGGCCGGGGGCACGGCGGCGGTATAGGGCAGGGACACCACACCCAGTCCAGCATCAACATGCAGGTCCGCCAGCCGTTCCATGGCCTCGTCGAGGGTCGGGAGGTGACCGGCGGGGACCCACCAGAGCACCAGGTGCGCCTCGACGTGCCGTTCGAACCAGTCGCGGCGCCGCTGCATCGGCTCCAGGTGCCCGCTGCGGTAGGTGAAGTCCCACAGTGCCTGCTGCGTCTCCCACACGGACACGGTGACGATGACGTTCTCGCCCGCCGGGCGCAGGCCGGTGGCGTCGGCCTTCCCCTCCTCCACGAGCCGCCACACGAAGCCGGGCGCGCCGTCGGCGGCGGCGTTGACCGGTTCGCGGCTGCCGGGCTCGGCCCCGCCATGCTGGGCGTTGACGGCCGCCTTCGCCACCCGCCCTGGCCAGCGCCCTCGGCATGCGGATACGGGCGGCGGTGCGAGGACGTCCGGAACCGCGATCGCCTACGCCAGCGACAGGAACAGCTTCTCCAGCCGCGCGCGCATCGCCTCCGTGTCCTCACCGTTCCGGCGGCCCGATTCGATGTCGGCCACGCACTGCTGCAGACCGGTGGCGATGATCGCGAAGCCGGCCCGGTCCAACGCGCGCGAGGCGGCGGCCAACTGTGTGATGACGTCCTCGCAGTCCCGCCCCTCCTCGATCATCCGGATCACGCCGGAGATCTGGCCCTGCGCACGCCGCAGCCGGTTCAGCACGGCCCTCAGGGACGCACCCTCAAGCTCCAGTTCCACGATCACTCCTCGAAAAATACCCCTAGGGGTACTGTACGTCCCGGTTCGGGACAGCGGCGACGATTGAAGATCGCGGCCCTCTCACCGACGGCACCAGCGCCCGGGCCGGCTGGAGCCTGGAGCGGCAGGTGGACGTCACCGCCGACTCGCGTGTTACGCAGTGCTGTTGCGCGGCCCGGCGTCGGCGGGCCGGTCGGCCGCGCCGATCCGCTGAAGGAGCAGGCGGGCCAGACCCCGCGCCTCGTCCGGGGTGAGTGCCGCCCACACTCCCGGTTCGCCGCCCTGGTCCTCCCCCACGGCCAGAGCGATCCGGCTGACGGGCCGGTCCGGATGTCCGAGGCTCAGACACCGTACGTCGATCCTGCGTCCGCACCTCGTCACCAGAGGGGTCTGTTCGGTACGGCTGTCGTCGGTCCTGTAGAGCCGGTCACTCCCTGCCGTCGCCATCGGTCTCACGCTCCTCCGCCGCTCGGTTCCCTCCCCAGCAGCCGCCACTCCAGCGGCTCTCATACCCGGTCGGGTATCAGTGACAGCACCTGGTGCGCAGGAGTTGTTCCCGCTCGGATTCCTCGGACCGTGGCGACAAGCCATGGGGGCGCCACCGTGTACTCAGCCGAACAGACTGCGCACCCTGATCGTCTCGACGTGCCGCCACGAGCCGCCGGGCAGCAGCAGCCAGTCGCTCTTCGGCGACGAGGCCCTGCGTACGACGGGAGTGCGCGCCGCCCTGCGCGTCGGCAGCCGAGAGCCACAGCCTTCCACCGCGACCCGCGGCCTGGCGAACGCCCCCTTGCTCATGGCTCCTCCCACCACGTGAGGCGCGGTACTTCGCCCGCGTTGCCCTGCCGGAGCACTCACCTCATCATCGTCCCTTTCACCGGGGATCGCCCTCGGACGCGTTGCCCTGGCGAGATCGAGCGACCGCGTGCAGCGTGGAAACGAGCGTGGCCGATCGGCGGGGTGGAAGAGCCGTAGGAGAGGTGGGACACATGGACAGGGATGCCTCCGAGCCCCGGGTGGTCGTCGGTGTCGACGGATCGCCGTCCTCGTACGAGGCGCTGCGCTGGGCCGTCCGGTACGCGGGCCTCGTCGGCGGCACCGTGGAGGCGGTCGCGGTGTGGGAGCTGCCGGGGCTGTACGGCTGGTCGGCGCCCGCCGTGGACATGGACGTCGACGAGGAGGAGACCCGGCAGCGGATGCGGAAGGAGCTGACCGACGTGCTCGGCGCGGCAGCGGCCGACTCGGTCCACAGCCACGTGGTGCACGGCAATGCCGCCGATGTGCTGCTGCGGGCCGCCGAGGGAGCCGAGGTCCTGGTCGTCGGCAGTCGCGGCAGGGGCGGATTCGCCGCCGCCCTGCTCGGCTCGGTCAGCCAGCATGTGTCGCAGCACGCGAGCTGCCCGGTCGTGATCGTGCGCGCTCGGCAGCAGTGACCTGCTCCGGCAGGCGACGACCTGCTGCCCGGCGCCGGGAAACCCCGCCTGTTCAGCGCACGTACGACGCCGTTTCCGCTCCCGGCGGTCCCGGCGGTTCCCGCAGCACGCTCCAGGCGACCGGACCCAGCAGGTCGGCCAGCCGCCGGAAGACGTCCAGCAGGAGGTCGTCGATCGTCACCACGCCCACCAGGCGCTGCCCGTCCAGCACCGGCAGGCGGCGCGCGCCGATACGGCGGAAGGTGCGATAAGCCTCCTGGACGTCGTCCGCGGCGTCGACCGTGACGACCCCCGCGGACATCACCGCTTCGACCGCTGTGGTCGGGGGCAGCCCGCCGCCCAGCCCGCGGACCGCAATGTCGCGGTCGGTGACGATGCCGCGCAGCGTCCCGTCCTCGACGACGAGGACGGAACCCACGCCGGACTCCGACATCCTCCGGGTCACCTGCGTCAGGGAGACGTGCGGTGGGACGGCGACCGCGGGAGCGGTCATCACCTCGGACACCTTCACCCGGATCCTCCCTCCGGTCGGACGCCCGTGGGCATCGCCGTCTCAGACGACGTCCAGCACGTCGGCGACGGGCCGACGGGGACTCGGTCGTCCTTCGGGCCCGTAGCCGAGCCGGATGACCATCTGGACGTGGGCCATGGCCGAGCCGGGGTCGCGGACGGCCCACCGCAACTCGGCCCATTCCAGGGGCTGGGACGTCAGCGAGGCGACGAGTCCGTCCGTGGTGGCCCGGAGCAGGACGCGCTCCAGCGCCTGGCCCGCGCACAGCCAGTCCGCAGGCCGGTCGTGGGCGGTGCCGAGCAGAGCTACCTGGGGGTTCCGTTCGAAGCCCGCCCAGCCGCGACCGGGTACCACCCGCCCCGCGGCGAGATCGCGCACCGGAGCGGCAGTGCGGCGGCTGCGGGGCCCGAACGCCTCCGCGGGGATGCCGTCCCGGGCCTCGGCTCCGCTCGTGGGTCGCGTTCCGGTCCAGCGCGCCGTCTCACCCCGTACGCCGGGATCCGCGGCCTCCCGGCCCTCGGCGTCGCGCACCAGCTCCAGCAGCAACGCCACATGCCAGGGGCCCGGGAACAGCAGCTCCGCTCCCTCGGCACGGGCCGCCTCGCGCAACCGGTCCTTGAGCGCGCCCGGTATCTCCTCCTCGTGGTAGGGATGACGGCTGGAGTGCCGACGGCTGATCGCCGGCTCCAGTACGGCGAGGGCCTCATCGGGGTGGGCCGGGCCGCCGAGGTCCAGTTCGGCCAGCAGCTCCGGATCGGCCGGGTCGGGCAGCAGCCGGACCACCGGATCCAGGCCGGCCGCCGCCGCGGCCACGCGCAGATTGAGCAGCGCCGCGCCGCAGCCCAGGTACAGGCCGCGGTTGTCCGGGTCGGTTCGCGGCAGGGCGCGCTCCAGGTCGGCGAAGAGGCACAGGACCCTGCTGTCGCGCCGGTAACGGAACCTCCAGGGTTGCGCGTTGTGCAGCGAGGGGGCTGCCGCGGCGTCGGTCACGAGGGCGGTGATGTCGTACGAGGTGCGGGGTGGCGTGATCACGATGGCCTCCCTGGATGGCTGGCCCGGCCGTCGTACGGGGCGACGACCCACACCGGGCTGCAGGCCGGCATACCGGGTCCTCTCCCCAGCCTGGGTGACGCTCACCGTCCTCGGCAGGGGCCGCCCGGACCCGGCCCAGGGCCGAACGGCCCGAGGCACAGAACCCGTTGCGCACGGAAAGGACCGATCCGCCCATCGGCTCGTCGCGTCGACGCTGTGAGCCCGAGAGACACTGCGCACCCGCCTGTCCCCCTCCCCCGGCGTGTAGGCCATGGTCACTTCGCAGAAGGGACCTCGAGGGCCATGACAGGGCCTGTTGGACTCGGCACGCGAATGCCGGGCGCGTTGTACTGGAAGCAGGCGAAGACCGAGGAGGTACGGTCATGGGCACACTCACCCGCAGGCAGAGGATCCCCTTCCCGGACATGACGGACTGGTTCGAGACCATTCCGAGCAGGTTCGCGATGCCCTCTGTCCGTATCGAGGACTACACGGAGAACGACCGTTACATCGTGCGTGCCGAGCTTCCCGGCGTGTCTCCCAAGGACATCGACGTCGCCATCGGCGACGGGGTGCTCACGGTGAAGGCCGAGCGCACCGAACGGGACGTCGACAAGAACCACAGCGAGATCCGGTACGGCGCGCTGAGCCGCAGCGTGACGCTGCCGGCCGGCGCCGACGAGGAGGACGTCACGGCCGACTACACCGACGGCATGCTCACCGTCAGCGTGGGCCTGGGCGCCGAGAAGGCGGAGGCCAGGCATGTCGAGATCAGGCACCACGGCTGACGGACCTTCCCTTCACCGGCGGACCTCGCGTGGGCCCGCCGGTGTGATGGGGCGGCGAGGTGCTCCGCTGGGAGGGCCGAGTGCCCTCAGCCCTCGACTCTCCTTTCAGCCCCTCAACTCTCCTTCCCCGGAGCTCGGCGGCTCCAGGTGGGACGCGAGGACCGCAGCCTGGACCCGGCGCTGGACTCCCAGCTTCGCCAGCATCCGCGAGATGTGGTTCTTGACGGTCTTCTCCGACAGGTACAGCCGCTTGCCGATCTCGCGGTTGGTGAGACCGTCCCCGATCAGGGCGAGGATGTCCCGTTCGCGCGGCGACAGCGTTGCCAGCTCGGACGGCGGCGACGGTGACCTGGCCGGGTCGGTGCGCAGGGAGCGCATCAGGCGGGCCGTGGTCGCCGGGTCGAGCATCGACTGTCCCGAGGCGACGGTACGCACGGCGGAGACGAGGTCGGAGCCCTTGATCTGCTTCAGCACATAGCCGGAGGCGCCTGCCATGATGGCGTCCAGCAGGGCGTCCTCGTCGTCGAACGAGGTCAGCATCAGACACGCCAGCTGCGGGATCCGGCTGCGCAGCTCCCGGCAGACCGAGATGCCGTCGCCGTCCGGAAGCCGTACGTCGAGCACGGCGACGTCCGGGCGCACCGCGGGCCCGCGGGTGAGGGCGTGCTCGGCGGTGTCGGCGTCACCGACCACGCAGATGTCCGGTTCGGCGTCGAGCAGGTCGGCCAGGCCGCGCCGTACGACCTCGTGGTCGTCCAGCAGGAACACCCGGATCGGGTTCTGCTCGGTGAAAGTGCGCGTCTCGGTCATGACGACCTCTCGTTCCCCGGGAAGGGCGGACCGCGCCCTGTCCACAAGGCCGATCATCCGTCCGGCGGTGCCGTTCGGACTAGGGCCGAGCGGCCCCAGTCACTCCGTGGTCGTGGTGGTCGTCGTGTGCGAGGTCGAACTGCACGTCCACCACGCCCTCCACGGCCCGCACCAGGCGTGCGGCCACCGGGATCAGGGCGGGATCGTGGACCCGGCCCGTCAGCGTGACGACTCCGTCGTGCACGTCCGCCTGGATCGCCGAGGCCGGCGGCGGGAAGAGGTACGACACGATCTCGCGCCGGACCTCCTCGGCGATGGCGTCGTCGTCGCGCAGGAAGACCCTGAGCAGGTCGCCGCGGCTCACGATGCCCGCCAGCAGACCGGACGCGTCCACCACCGGCAGCCTCTTGACGCCCTCCTGCGCCATCGTGCGCGCGGCCTCGGCGAGAGTGGCGTTCGCCCGGACCGTGACGGCGGGCGACGACATCAGGTCAGCCGCGGTCAGTGCGCCGGCCTTCGCCATGTCGGCCGGCCGGCGCCGCAGGTAGCCGGTCTCCGGGTCGTCCCGCAGTTCCTCCTTGGGCAGCAGGTCGGCCTCGGAGACCACGCCGACCACCCGGCCCTCGCCCTCGATCACCGGCAGGGCGCTGACCTGCCAGTCCTGCATGAGCCGCACGATCTCCTTGAAGGGGGCGCGACGGCCCACGGCGGCGACCGTGTGGGTCATGACATCGCTGACGATGTGCGGGACGCCGTACATGGTGACCTCCGTACGGTCCTGTCGGCCGGTCCGTTTCCAGCATGTGCCGGTGCCGGAGGGCCGGCCAGGGGCCACCGGTCCCCTGGGTGGGCCGTTCGGACCTGTAGGGGGACGTGCGGCCCCTGATCCCGCGGGCGCGGCGGCACCACGCTGGAGCTGGATCCCTCGCCCCGGGAGGTGGAGACGATGAATCGAACGGTCACGGTAGGTCTCGACGGCTCGCCCGAGAGCCGGGCCGCCGCCGAGTGGGCGGCCCGGGAAGCGGCGTTGTGCGGTCTTCCCCTGAAGATCGTCCACGTCTGGGAGCCGGTGCCCGAACCCGTGGCCCAGGCCCCGCTGCTCGGCGGCGAGACCCGGCAGCACTGGACCGAGGAGGTTCCCCGTGAGGCCGCCGAAGGGCTGCGGCTGCGCCATCCCGGCCTGGAGGTGGTCACCGACCGGCTCACCGGGAATCCCGCCCGCGCCCTGACCGAGGCGGCCGACTCCGCCGAGCTGATGGTGCTGGGCTCACGCGGCTTCGGCGGGATCACCGGCTTCGTGGTCGGCTCGGTCAGCCTGGCCGTCCTCGCCCACGCCGAACGTCCGGTCGTGCTGGTCCGGGCCGGAGAGCAGGCCGCCGACGAGCACAAGCCGGACCCGGCGGGCGTGCCGTCCGCAGCGACCCCCTTCCGGCCGGTCGTCCTCGGCCTCGACCTCGGCACCCCCGACGAGACCCTGCTCGGATTCGCCTTCGACGCCGCCGCCCGGCGCGGTGCACCCCTGCGGGTCGTGCACGCCTGGAGCGAGCCGCCCACCTCGTTCTACCGCTTCTACGGTGACGCCGAGCTCGCCGAGGAGCTCACCCGCGGGCAGGCCAAGGCCCTGACCGAGCTGCTGCGCTCCTGGCGGCAGAAGTTCCCCGACGTGCAGGTGATCGAGGCGAGCCGGTGCGGCAGCGCCGCACAGGTGCTCGTCGATGCCTCGCGCGAGGCCTCCCTCGTCGTCGTGGGCCGGCGCGTCCGAACCAGCCCGCTCGGCGCCCACATCGGCCACGTCACGCATGCCGTGCTGCACCACGTCGTGGCCCCGGTCGCCGTCGTTCCGCACGTCTGATGCCTCGAGGAGCGATGAACACGATGGACCTTCCGATCGTCGTCGGTGTCGACGGGTCCGAGCCGAGCCTGCGGGCGGTCGACTGGGCGGCCGACGAGGCCGCCCTGCGCGGGGCCCCGCTCCGGCTGGTGTACGCCTCCCTGTGGGACCGCTACGAAGGCGCCCTGCTCGCGCAGGAGCTCGACAAGCCGCTGGAGGAGGTGATGGCCCGGGACGTCGTCGGTGCCGCGCAGGAGCGCGCCCGATGCCGCCGGCCGGAGGTGAAGGTCACCACCGAGGTGCTGCCCGAGCAGCCGGAGCACGGGCTCGTACGGGAGAGCGGCAGCGCCCTCGCCCTGGTGCTGGGGTGTCGTGGCCGCAGCGGCATGGCCGAGGCGCTGCTGGGTTCCATCAGCCTCGCGGTCGCCGGACACGCGCACTGTCCGGTGATCGTGCTGCGCGGCAGCCACGACAACGAGGCCGGCACCGGGATCCGGGGACGGATCGCGCTGGGGGTGGGCGAGCAGCCGGCCGGCTCGGCCGCCGTACGGTTCGCGGTCGAGGAGGCCCGCCTGCGCAAGGTGCCCCTGGAAGCCGTACGGGCCTGGCGGCAGCCCGCGCACGCGGCCACTGGTCACCGCGAACCGGCGCAGTTGCAGCGTCGGCAGGCCGTCGAGCTGCTGGCGGAGGCCCTGCACGACGCACCGGCCGGGCTGGAGGTGGACCGCCGCACGGTCGAGGGCCATGCCCGCGACGCCCTGATCGCCGTCTCCCGCGAGGCCGACCTGCTCGTCGTCGGCGCCCGGCGCAGGCACGGTCGCTTCGGCCCCCGGCTCGGGCGCGTCGCCCACGGGGTGCTGCACCAGGCGGCCTGCCCGGTGGCCGTCGTACCGGAACCCGCCTGACCTCCTGGAGCACACGATCGCAGCCACCGGGTCGGGCCACGGCGCCGTACGAGCCGTTCGCTCACCGCGCGTGCGGGCGGCTCCTTGGCGCCATGTCGGCGGCAGGTGCGTGCGGCGGCACGCCTGCGCTTACGACGGCGGTCCGGATCAGCCCGTCCTGTGGCCCCAGCGGGGTTCCACCAGGTCCCACTCACGCTCCCAGCGGGCCATGCGCCGCCGGTCGAGCCACAGCCGTCCGAGCGCTCCTGCCCCGTACACCGGGGCGGCGGCGGCCAGGGCGGCCGCGACGCCGAAGACACCGGCCTCGATCGCGCCCTCGGTGGGGTTCGTCGGCTTCGCCGGAGTGAGGCTTCCGTGGTCGTCCTGCCAGGCGGCCACCCGGGCGCCGGCCCTCAGCCCGCTGCCGACCAGCGTGTCACCGGTGCGGGGAGTGCCGTCCGGTGCGCTCCAGCGCACCCTCGCCCGGACCAGGCCGTCCGCCGGCCAGGCGGATGCGGCGCCATGCGGTGGGTCGGCGAGCAGAACGGCGCGGACGGGATGCCGGTGGGCGCGCTGCGCCGCGAACACGTCCCCGGCGGCACGTGCCGTCAGCACCCCGGCCACGGCCCCGGCGACCACGACGAGCATCCATACGGCCAGGACGAGCCAGGCCTCCACCACGTCCTCGCGTCGCCGCAGCGGATTGCACCGCCAACGCCACAGCCCCGGCTTCGCGTTCATCACGCCGCTCCTCCCTGGGCCCCCGGCAGCGGGTGGGGCAGTCGTGTGTGCACCTCGAAGACGTCCCCCAGTCCCGTGACCCGCAGGATCCGCCGGAAGCCCGCGCTCTCCGTGATCAGCCGCAGCCGGCCCTGCCGGGCCGACGTCCGGTTGCGGGCGCGGCACAGGACCCCGAGTCCGGCGCAGTCGATGAACGTGACGGGCCGCAGGTCGAGCACCAGATCGGGCCGGGAGCAGGCGGTGAGCGCGTCGAGCCGCCGCGACAGCGCGGGAGCGGTCAGCAGGTCGATCTCGCCGTGCAGGACCACGACGGTTGCTCCGTCGGCCACCCGGTGGGCCGCGAGTGCTTCCGGTGCGGTGCGGTGCTCTGTCCCGCGGGCCGCGTCGTTATCGGGCATGTCTCGAGCGAAGCGGGCGTGGTGGACGGGACGGAAGGGCCGTCCGGCCCCGGCTGCGGGTCCGTACGGGGCACCCGCCCGCCCGGATGACCGCCGCGACCCTGCTCGCGCTGCCTGGCCCCGGGGCGAGCCGGGCGGCCCAGGCGCGCCCCGGGCGAGGGCCGGACGGCCCAGGCGGCACCGGTGCCCACCGGCCAGACTGAAGGTGCGGGCGATCCCGGCATCGTGCCGGAACCGCGATGCCGCGGCGGAGCCGACGAAGACCGACGAGGAGCTGCCATGAAGGGCTTCGTGTTCCACGGTCCGGGGCAGGCGTCCTGGCAGGACGTCCCGGACCCCGCCATCAAGGAACCCACCGACGCCATCGTGAAGGCCGGCGTCGTGACCATCTGCGGGACGGATCTGCACATCCTCAAGGGCGACGTGCCCGAGGTCCGCTCGGGCACGGTGCTCGGGCACGAGGCGGTCGGTGAGATCGTCGAGGTCGGCAGCGATGTGCGCACCGTACGGCCGGGGGACCGGGTGCTGGTGTCCTGCATCACCTCGTGCGGCCGGTGCCGGTTCTGCCGGGAGGGCTCGTACGGCCAGTGCCGGGGCGGCGGAGGCTGGATCCTCGGCCACCTGATCGACGGCACGCAGGCCGAGTACGTCCGCGTTCCCCACGCCGACCTGTCCGTGCACCCGCTGCCCGCCGCCGTGCCCAGCGAGGACGCCGTCCTGCTCGCGGACATCTTCCCCACCTCCTACGAGGTCGGTGTCCGCAACGGGCGGGTGCGCCCCGGTGACACCGTCGCCATCGTCGGCGCCGGACCCATCGGACTCGCGGCCGTCGCCACGGCGCGCCTGTTCGCCCCCGAACGGATCATCTCGGTCGACCTGGCACCGGCCCGGCTGGAGGCCGCCCGGCGGCTCGGCGCCGACGCCGTCGCCGATGTCCGCGAGGAACCCGCCCAACTGGTCGCCGATCTGACCGAGGGGCTCGGCGCGGACGTGGTCATGGAGGCGGTCGGCGCCCCGGAGAGCTTCGAGCTGTGCACCCGCATGGTCCGCCCCGGCGGCCACGTGGCCAACATCGGGGTGCACGGCAAGCCCGCCACGCTGCACCTGGAGGACCTCTGGATGAAGAACGTGACCATCACGACCGGCCTGGTGGACACCTCCTCCACGCCCACCCTGCTGCGGATGGCCGCCGCCGGCCGGCTGCCGACCCGGCAACTGGTCACCCACACCTTCCCGTTGGGCCACATGGAGGAGGCCTACGACGTCTTCTCCGAGGCCGCCGAGACCGGCGCGCTCAAGATCGTGCTCGGCGGGGAACAGCACGCGGAGGTGGCCGTTCCCGCGGCCTGACGGAGAGGTTGCCGGATCGCCTGCCCGCCCGGCCCGGGAAAGGGATACGGTGTGCAGGGAACCCCTCGGTTCGCAGCCATGAGCCGATGGGCGCTGGAGGGCGTGGTGACCGGTGCGGAGGAACCCCGCGTACGACTGCCCCAGCTGAAGCTCGACGAGCTGCTGGAGGAGTTGCAGGCCCGGATCGACGCGGCCCGTGGCACGCAGGACCGCGTGCAGGGTCTGCTGGAGGCGGTCCTCTCCGTCGGCCGGGAGCTGAACCTGGAGCAGGTCCTGCACTCCATCGTGGAGGCGGCAGCGGTGCTCGTCTCCGCCGAGTACGCGGCCCTCGGCGTCATCGGACCGGACGGCACCCGGCTGTCCGCCTTCCACACGGTGGGCGTCACCGAGCAGCAGATCGCCGTGATCGGCCCCTACCCGGAAGGGCACGGCATCCTGGGTGAGTTGATCCGGCACCCGCAGCCGCTCCGGCTCGGCAAGATCTCCGAACACCCCTCCTCCTACGGCTTCCCGCCGGGCCACCCGCCGATGAACAGTTTCCTCGGCGTCCCGATCCGGGTCCGTGACCAGGTCTTCGGCAACCTCTATCTGACCGAGAAACGCGGCGGGCGGGAGTTCGACGAGGAGGACGAGTCGGTGCTGTCCACGCTGGCTGTGGCGGCCGGCGTGGCCATCGACAACGCGCGCCTGTACGAGGACTCCCGGTTGCGCGAGCGCTGGCAGCGGGCGAACGCGGAGATCGGCCACAGCCTGATGTCCGGCACCGACCGGGCCGAGACCCTGGGCCTGATCGCCGAACGTGCCCGGGAGATCTCGGGCTCCGCCCTGGCCGCTGTGGCCATGCCCATGGAGGGCACGAAGTCGCTCACCGTCGAGATCGCCGTCGGCGTGGACGCGGAGGCGCACCGGGGACTGGTGCTGCCCATGGACGCAAGCCTCATGGGGCTGGCGTACACGGCAACCGCCCCGGTCACCAGCGACGACGTGATCCATGACGCGCGGATCACCCCCGAGCCCCCGCGCTTCGAGGGGCTCGGCCCCGCCGTGGCCGTCCCGATCGGCTCGGACGAGAGCGGCGTGCGTGGCGTGGTGCTGGTGGCCCGCGAGGTCGGCCGGCCACCCTTTCTCCAGAAGGAGACCGAGTTGCTGCAGGGGTTCGCCGCCCAGGCCGCGATCGCGATGGAGCTGGCCGACCGCAGGCGGGACGCCCAGCAGATCGCGCTGCTGGAGGACCGCGACCGCATCGCCCGGGACCTGCACGACCTCGCCATCCAGCGGCTGTTCGCCACAGGGATGACCTTGCAGAGTGCGGGCCGCTTCATCGAACATGCCGAGGCCTCGGAGCGGGTGCTGCGGGCCGTGGACGACCTCGACGAGACCATCAAGATCATCAGGTCGACCATCTTCGGGCTGCGGTCACGCACGGGCGTCGTCGGCAGCGGGCTGCGGGCGCGGGTCGTCCGCGCCACCGGTGAGGCCGCCCCGGTGCTGGGCTTCGCCCCCAGCGTGCGCATGGAGGGGCTGGTCGACACCGATGTGCCGCCGGAGATCGCCGACCACGTCGTGGCCGTGCTGACCGAGGCCCTCACCAACGTCGCCCGGCACGCCCACGCCGACCGAACCCAGGTCGTCCTGACGGCCGGCGGCGGCGAGGTGCGCCTGAGGGTCTCGGACAACGGCGTGGGCATCCCCTCCGGCGGTCGGCGCAGCGGGCTGCTCAACATGGCCGAACGGGCGGAGAACCTCGGCGGAGGGCTCGAGGTGACCAGCCCGGAGGAAGGCGGTTCGGCACTGGACTGGCACGTCCCGCTGCCCGCCGAATAGGCCGCGTCCCTCCTCGGTCCCCTCGCGCGCGGCGGCAGGGCCGACGGGGCACGGGATCGGGACCACTCGGCCCATGCCGGGAACTGCTCCGCCGTCCCAGCCTGAAGGTGTCCGACGACGGCACCCCCGCCCCTGGAGGACGCCATGAACGGCACTCCGGCCCTCGTGAACGACGTGATGACGCACCAGGTCGTCGCCCTGCGCGCGGGCGCCGCCTTCAAGGACATTGTGAAGGTCATGCGCGAGTGGCAGGTGAGCGCCCTGCCGGTGCTGGACGACGCCGGCCGGGTCGTCGGCGTCGTCTCCGAGGGCGATCTGCTGGCCAAGGAGGAGTACCAGGACGGTGGCATAGGCCGGTACGAGCAGGTGCGGTACCCCGCCGAGGCCGGCAAGGCGGACGCGGTGACCGCGGCCGGGCTGATGACCGCCCCGGCCGTCACCGTCGCGCCCGGGGCCACGCTCGCACATGCCGCGCGCCTCATGGCCCGCACCGGGGTCAAGCGGCTGCCGGTCGTCGGCCGTGACGGCACTCTGCGTGGCATCGTCAGCCGCTCCGACCTGCTGAGGGTCTTTCTCCGGGACGACGAGGACATCGCCGAGGAGGTCCGGCGCGAGGTCGTCGTACGCCTCTTCGGTCCGCGCGCCGTCACCGTCCGGGTGGAGGTGCGCGACGGTGTCGTCACGCTGGCGGGCGGGGTCCGTGAGACGGCCCTGGTCCCGCTCGCGGCGCGGCTCGCACGGGCTGTGCCGGGCGTGGTGGACGTGCACTGCGCGCTGGCCGGACCGCCCCGCCGTCCGGACCTCGACCCCGACCACCCCGAGGCCGACAGGACGCCCACGCCCTGACAGACCGACTCGGCGCCAAGGCACACGACGGCGGTGCGGCCCTCGGTTCGTCACCGACGGCCGCACCGGTCTCTCCTCGCTCGGCTCACTCGACGTCGGCCGCGGTGAGCCGGCAGTCCACCCCCACGACGCCCTCGACGCCGCGTGTGAGGCGTGCGGCGAGCGGGATCCGCGCGCCGTCCCGCACCCGCCCGGTCAGGGTCGCGACGCCGTCGGTGACCACGACATGGACCGGCTCGACGGGGGCCGGGAAGAGCGGGTCGAGGACCTCGCGCCGGATCTCGTCGGCCAGGTCGTTGTCCGGCCGCAGGAACACCTTCAGCAGGTCCCCGCGGCTGACCACGCCCTCCAGCACACCCTCCGCGTTCACGACGGGCAGCCGTTTGACGTGCCGCAGCGCCATGATGCGTGCGGCCTCGGCCAGCGTGGCGTCGGCGTGCACGGTGACGGCCGGGGTGCTCATCAGCTCCTCGGCGCACACGGCCCCCGCCTTGGCGAGGTCCCCCAGTCGGCGCCGTTGCGTGAACCGGTCCGGGTCGCTGTCCCGGAACTCCTCCTTGGGCAGCAGATCGGCCTCGGACACCACGCCGACCACCCGGCCGTCGCCCTCCAGCACGGGCAGGGCGCTGACCTGCCACTGCTCCATGCGCTCCACGATGTCCTTGAAGCGCGCCGTGCGGCCCACGGCGACGGCGGCTCGCGTCATCACGTCACTGACCCGGTGCGGGCTGTTGTCCATGGCGTTCTCCTCACAGGACCCGGTCAGGTGAGACTGCCGCTGCCGTAGGGGGCGTAGAGGTCGATGCGCATCAGCCGTTCGCGGTGCCCGGGTCCAAGAGCCGCGCTCATGGTGGTGGAGGTCATCGCACCGGCTCCCTTCGGGTTTCTGCACCCAGCGTGGGCGCATCCGGCACAGAGCGCCACGGGCCACTCGGGCCGGGCCTGGGGTCCTTCGGCCCCGAGCCGGAGGAGGGGGTGGGCCGTGGTGCGCCGGGCACCTGCACGCGCCGAGAGCCCCGGCGCGGAGTTCCGCACCGGGGCTCTCTCGGGTGGTCCGGGCCGACGGGTGGGCGCCGGATCAGTCGCCGTGGCTCTGCGAGCCCGTCGCCGTCTTGGAGTAGGCGTCGTGCCAGGCGGCCTTCGCGCCGGAGTCGCCGATCCGGTAGACGTCCACGACCGCTCCCGCCGCGACGGCCAGCGAGAGCACGCCGACGACGATGCGCACCGGCAGGGCGGCCCAGCGCGTGCCGCTGCCCTGTCCGCGCTGCTCCGCAGAGCGCCGCCCCGCCCACCACACGACCGCCGCCAGCACGAAGAGGCCCAGGGCCCATGGCAGCAGTCCGTCGCCGAGCTCGGTGTGGCGGCGAACCAGGGCGTCATCGGCCACGTGCCGTTCGAGCCACTCGCCGGCGTGCGTGGTCACCGGCACGCTGGCCAGGGCCAGGAAGGCGAGCACCGGCAGCAGGACGCCCAGCCGCCGGGCGACGCGCGGCCAGAGCGCGGCCGTCACCAGGGCCAGCGCGGTGAGGGGTATCAGCACGACGACCACATGGACGAACAGGACATGGGCGGGCAGACCGTTGATCAGAGTCATCCAGGGGCTCCTGAAGGGGGGTGTGGGCGCGCGCCACCCTGGCACAGCCACCTCTCAGTCAGCTCTGAGCCACCTCTTGTCGTCGGGGCGCCGGAAGACATGCGGCCGTCATAGCCGTCATCGGGCAGGCGGCCCGGGGAGGCGGCGCTCGTGCAGGGCCGCGGCGTACACGTCCGCCGTCGTCGCCGCGGCCGTGTCCCAGTCGAACCGACGGGCGTGCCGGGCCGAGCCGCCGAGATGATGCTGAGCAGATAGCCGTCGAGGAAGGGGCCACCTGCGCAGGCCCAGGTGAGTTTGCCGTGGAATCTGCTCAGCGGTGCCTCGTCGATGCACGGATCGACATCGGATCTCCTGGTCTGGGGACCGGGACCAAGTTGCGCCAACTAAAACGCGTCTCTATATACGCAACTGAACATAGATAGCGTTTCGACGTCAAGACAAGCGACGGAAGCTCTCGTGACAGCAGCGGCGTACGGCGGCCCAGCGGGAGGCCGCCGCACTGGTACGGAAGGCAGCCCAGGACATCTCCGGCCGGCTCGGCCATCTCGACCGCCCCTGAGGCCCGGATTGTTGCGCATGGCGCATCTTCTCGCACCTTTGGGAACAAGCCTCTTGACCGGCCGCCGTCCACGCTGGACGATGTTGCGTATCACTCTCATCGTTGCGTATTACGCGCTCATGGAGGATGTGCCATGTCCCCTCGCCCGCAGCCCGGCCGCGAGTTCGTCCTCACCCTCTCGTGCCCCGACCGGGCCGGCCTCGTCCACGCGGTCACCAGCTTTCTCGTGAACCAGTCGGGCAACATCCTTGAGAGCCAGCAGTTCGACGACCGGCTGCAGGACCGCTTCTTCATGCGGGTGCACTTCGAGGTCTCGCATCCGGCCACGTCCCTGGAGCAGCTGCGCACCGCCTTCAGCCCGGTCGCCGAGGCGTACCGGATCACCTGGCAGCTGCACGACGTCACGACCCCGACCCGCACCCTGATCATGGTGTCGAAGTTCGGCCACTGCCTGAACGACCTGCTCTTCCGCCAGTCCACGGGCTCGCTCAACATCGAGATCCCGGCGATCGTCTCCAACCACCGCGACTTCGAGCCGCTGGCCCGCAACTACGGAATCCCCTTCCACCACATCCCGGTGACGCGGGAGACCAAGGCCGAGGCGGAGGCCCGGCTGCTGGAGCTCGTCGCCGAACTCGACGTCGACCTGGTGGTGCTCGCCCGCTACATGCAGATCCTCTCCGACGACCTGTGCAAGCGGCTCGACGGCCGGGCCATCAACATCCACCACTCCTTCCTGCCGAGCTTCAAGGGCGCCCGGCCGTATGTGCAGGCGCACCAGCGCGGCGTGAAGCTCGTCGGAGCCACCGCGCACTACGTCACCCCCGACCTCGACGAGGGCCCGATCATCGAGCAGGACGTGGTCCGCGTGGACCACTCCCACACCCCGGACGAACTCGTCACCATGGGCCGCGACGTCGAGGCCCGGGTCCTCGCGCGCGCCGTGCAGTGGCACAGCGAGAGCCGGGTGCTGACCAACGGCCACTGCACGGTCGTCTTCCGCTGAGACCGCCGTCGCCCGGCCCGCGATTACACCCACGACGACGGCTCCCCTGCCCGAGGAGCCGTCGTATACCCTCCCTCTGCGAACCACGGACCCCAGCGGTCGGCAGTGCGTATAGTTGCGCCATGAGCAACTACACCGCAGATGGCGAAACAACGGCTCCGGCGGTGAGCGGGGTGCAGTCCGTCGACCGTGCCGTCAGCGTCCTGGAGATCCTGGCCCAGCGCGGGGACGCGGGTGTCAGCGAGGTCGCCGCCGAGATCGACGTGCACAAGTCCACCGCGTTCCGGCTGCTCGGGGCGCTGGAGGCGCGCGGTCTGGTCGAGCAGACGGCCGAACGCGGCAAGTACCGGCTCGGCTTCGGGATCGTGCGCCTGGCCGGCGCGGTCACGGGGCGCCTCGACATCACACAGCAGGGCCGCGAGGTGTGCGAGCGGCTCAGCGAGGAGATCGGCGAGACCGTCAACATCGCCGTCCTGCAGGAGCACTACGCCGTCAACCTCTACCAGGTGCGCGGCCCTGGCGCCGTCGGCACCCACAACTGGGTCGGGCAGCTCACCCCGGTGCATGCCACGTCCAGCGGGAAGATCCTGCTCGCGCACCTGCCGGCGAAGGAACGCGCCGAGGTGCTCGCGGCCTCCGGGCTGCAGGGGCTCACGCCGCGCACCCTGACCACGCGGACGAAGCTGGAGAAGAACCTCGCCGAGGCACAGGACCGCGGGTACGCGGTGACGCTGGAGGAGCTCGAGATCGGGCTCCACGCCATGGCGGCCCCGATCCGCTCGCACCACGGCGAGGTCGTCGCCGCCCTCAGCGCCTCCGGCCCCGCGTACCGTTTCACCGAGGAGCGCATGCACGAGTTGGCGCCCCTGCTGCTCAAGGGCGCGGAGCAGATCAGCCACCGGATGGGGTACGTGGGCTGAGTCCCCCGGGGTCGCCTGGACCGGCATCAGACACCCAGGTGTTGCCGGTGAAGCTGTGCCGGGCCGTCGGCTCGGCGCCCCAACGGGCCGTCACCCGTACGGCGTCGAGGGTGGAGCCCACGTCGTGTGTCGGATCGGCCGGCGCCTGGCCCAGGAACGACTTGCGGGAGACGCCCACGAGAGCGGGACGGCCCAGCGCGCGGACCTCCCCAGCCGGGCGGCAGCTCCCAGTTGTGCCCGGGCGCGCGCGGACACTCCGCAGGCATGCAGGCGAACGCCCGCTACGACGACGCTACCGACGTGGTCGACGAGCTGCGGCTGAGGATCGACGCCCCACTGGAGGGGGCGGCGCGGGCACCGGCTCCTCGCGTACGTCGGCGAAGCGGGCGCAGGTCAGCCGCCCCTCGAAGTCCGCGCACACGGCCCAGAAGCCCGCGGAGTCCAGGGCGGCCGGATCGCTGGTCACATCGAGCAGGCCGGTGGCGGCCCGGTCGCCGAAACCGGCCAGGGGGACCATGTCGCGCACGGCTGCGTGCCTTTCTCGTGCCGTTACGTCAAGCAGGCGGCCCGGGGGCCGTGGGCAGGGAACGGCGGTGCCGGGCCGACCGTCCGCGTCGGCCCGGCACCGCCGGGTCATCACCACTGCCCTGCCGGGCCGCTCACCGGTATTCGACGGCCGCATCCAGCAGCCAGTCCGCCAGGTAGCCGGCGAAGGAGGAGCGCACCAGCACCCAGAATCCGGCCCTGGGCTCGTCGCGGGCCACCAGGACGACCTGGGTACGGGCCAGCGTCGTCTGGGCGCAGCGGCCGGGGCCGAAGGCACGCGGGTGCAGGTCCAGCGCACAGCCGTGGGCCAGCAGGTCGCGGGCGCGGGGTCCGCCGACCAGGAGGGCGGTGCGCTGGGCGGAGACGTCGGTGACGGAGACCGGTTCGTCCCCCGCCGCCGAGCGGATCCGGCCCTCCAGGTCCCGCTCGGTGCCGGCCAGGCCCACCACGAGCCATTCGTCGGGGCCGAGCCACATCGCGGTCACGTCCCCCGCGTGCACGACGGTGTTGGGTTCCAGGGGCAGTTGCAGTCCCAGGGCCAGTCCGACGGCGTCCGCCGCCGGGCCCTTGGCGTCGAGGCGGACGTTCACCTGTGCCAGGAAGGGGAGTTCGGCCAGCCGGATCGCGCCCCGGGAGGAGCGGGTCGCGGCGGCCAGGCGGTGGGCGGCGTCGGCCAGGGGGCTGCGCTGCCATGCGGTCAGGACGGTGTCAGCCATCGCGGCGGGCTCCCTCGGGGTCGTAGAGGACGGGGCCGGCGACGGTCACCGGGACCAGCCGGTCGCCCACGGGGGCGTACAGCCGCTCGCCGATGCGGTTCCGGCCGCCCTTGATCAGGGCGAGCGCGAAGGTCCGGCCCAGCGCCGCGCTGCGGTAGCTGGAGGTGACGTGGCCGAGCATCGGCACGGGCGGGGCGGGCAGTTCGCCGTCGGCGACCAGGTGCGTGCCCTCCGGGAGGAAGACGGCCGGGTCCTCGGGGAGGAGCCCGACGAGGTGCTTGCGGTCGGGGCGGACGGTGTCGGCGCGGGCGTAGGAGCGCTTGCCGATGAAGTCGGGCTTCTTCTTGGAGACCGCCCAGCCCATGCCGAGGTCCTGCGGGGTGACCGTGCCGTCGGTGTCCTGGCCGACGATCGGGTAGCCCTTCTCGGCGCGCAGCACGTGCATGGTCTCGGTGCCGTACGGCGTGATGCCGTACGGGGCGCCGGCCTCGTACAGCGCCTCCCACAGGGCGAGGGCGTGCCACGGTGACACGTTGATCTCGTAGGCGAGTTCGCCGGAGAAGCTGATCCGGCACACGCGCGCGTCGATGCTGGCGACGGTGGTCTCCCGCCACGCCATGAACGGGAAGTCGTCGTTGGACACGGCGAGTTGAGGCGCGACCGAGCCGAGGACCGCGCGGGACTTCGGGCCGACCAGGGCCACGGTCGCCCACTGCTCGGTGACCGAGGTGCAGTGGACCCGCAGGTCGGGCCACTCGGTCTGCAGCCACTCCTCCATCCAGTCCAGGACGGCCGCCGCGTTGCCGGTCGTGGTGGTGACCAGAAAGCGGTCCTGGGCGAGCCGGATGACCGTGCCGTCGTCGAAGATCATCCCGTCCGGGCGGCACATCACGCCGTAGCGGATCATGCCGACTTTCAGGGTGCTCATCATGTTGGTGTAGAGCCGGTCGAGGAAGAGCGCCGCGTCCGGGCCCTGCACGTCGATCTTGCCGAGGGTGGAGGCGTCCATGAAGGCCACGCCCTCGCGGGCGGCGCGGCACTCGCGCAGCACGGCGGCCTCCATGTCCTCGCCGACTTGCGGGTAGTACCAGGGCCGCTTCCACTGGCCGACGTTCTCGAACAGGGCGCCGTGCGCCACATGCCATGTGTGCAGCGCCGTCGTGCGGACCGGGTCGCTCAGCGCGCCGCGGTCGCGCCCGGCGAGGGCGGCGAAGGAGACCGGGGTGTACGGCGGCCGGAAGGTGGGCAGGCCGAGCGCCGAGATGTCCACGCCGAGGAGTTCGGCGACGACTCCGCTGGCCAGGACGCCGGCCGTCCTGCCCTGGTCACCGCCGGTTCCGGCGGTCGTGTACCGCTTGGTGTGCTCCACCGAGCGCAGTCCCGCGCCGGTCGCCCGCGCCAGGTCGTCCACCGTGACGTCGCGCTGGAGGTCCACGAACCGGGGAGCTCCGGTGTCGGTGGGGATGGTGAACACCTGCATGGGCGGGGTGTACGGCTGGTCGGCCACGGCCGGGAGGGCGGGCGTCTCGGCCGTGTAGCCCTCCGCCTCGACGGCGCGGGTCCCGGCCGCCGCGCCCTCGGCGAGGCATCTGGCGAGGTCGAAGGCACCGTTCGCGCTGCCCGCGACCTCCACCGCCTGACGGCCGATGTCGGGCACGAACGCGCCGAGGGCGTCGTCGTGGCGGAGCTTGCCGCCCGCCTGGCTGAACAGGTGCGCGACCGGGTTCCAGCCACCGGAGACCAGCAGCAGGTCGACGGCGAACTCCCGCCGGCCGGCGGACTCCCCGTACGGGGCGACCGTCACGGCGGTGAGGCGGGCCCCGCCCTCCGTGCCGGTGACCGCGTGCCCGGCGAGCACCTCGATCCCGGCGGACCGGGCGCGCTCGGCCCACTCCCCCGGCTCGGGCCGGGTGTCGACGATCGCCGCGATGTCGACGCCTGCGGCCGACAGGTCGAGTGCCGCAGCGTAGGCGCTGTCGTTGGTGGTGAACACGACGGCGTGGCGGCCGGGCAGCACGGCGTACCGGTGGAGGTACGTCCGGGCCGAGGACGCCAGCATCACTCCGGGGCGGTCGTTGTCGCCGAAGGCCAGCGAGCGCTCATGGGCGCCTGTGGCGAGTACGACGTGCCGGGCGCGGATCCGCCAGACGCGCTCGCGGGACACGTTCGCCGGGGCCTCGGCGCCGAGGTGGTTGGTGCGGCGCTCGACGGCGAGGAGGTGGTTGTCGTCGTAGTGGCCGAACACGGTGGTGCGGGGCAGGACGCGCACCTCGGGGGCCGCTTCGAGCCGGGCACGCGTCGCCTCGACCCAGTCGAGGTGCTCGCCGGTGCCGAGCAGGCTGCCGCCGAGCTCCGGCTGGTCGTCGGCGAGGATGACGCGGGCACCGCTGCGCGCGGCCGCCGCGGCGGCGGCGAGACCGGCCGGGCCCGCGCCTACGACCAGCAGGTCGCAGTGGGCGTGGACGGCGTCGTAGCGGGCGGGGTCCGGTTCGGTGGCGAGGCGGCCCTGTCCCGGGAGACTGCTCGCGACCAGGCCGTCGTAGAGCTCGATGGTCGTCGCGGGGAGCATCGGCTCGGGGAAGGGTTCCTCGATCTGGACTACCGCGTTGGGTTCTTCGACGCCGGCCGAGAAGATGCCTCGGGGGCGGCCGAACTTGATGCTGGTGGCGGCCTGGATGACGCCGCCCGCGAGGAGGGCGGAGGCGAGGGTGTCACCGCGGCAGCCCTGGTATTCGGTGCCGTCGAAGGTGAAGGTGAGGGGGGTGTCGCGGTCGATGCGGCCGCCGGTGGGGGTGCGGAAGGGATGGTCGCCCCCGCCGCCCCTACCCGTCCCGTCCTGAAGGGGCTCCGCCCCTTCGACCCCGCCAGGGGGCTGCGCCCCCTGGACCCCCGTCGGCCCTGAACAGGCCTTGTCCTCAAGCGCCGGACGGGCTGGTACTGCCGGACCCGGCTGAGACGTGACCGTGCGCGGCTGCGAGGTGATCGGACGCGGTTCCGGCGTCTCCGGACGCAGCTCCCCCGCCTTGTACACGGCGAGGATCTCGTTCGTCGCCGTGTTCCGCACGGCGTTGAACCATCTGCGGCAGCCCGCCGCATGGCTCCAGCGCTCGGCAAAGGGCCCCTTGGGGTTGTCGCGGAAGAACAGGTAGCGCGCCCACTCCTCGTCGGTGAGGGCGGCGGGGTCCTCGGGGTAGGGGACGTGGGCCTGGCCACCGTAGTGGAACTCGGCCTCGTCACGGGGCCCGCACCAAGGGCAGGGGATGAGCAGCATGGTTCGGCTCCCTAGTGGGCCACCGCGGCCGCGCCGTGCTCGTCGACGAGCGCGCCGGTGGTGAAACGGTCGAGCGAGAAGGGGGCGTTCAGGGCGTGCGGGGTGTCGTGGGCGATGGTGTGGGCGTAGACCCAGCCGACACCCGGGGTGGCCTTGAAACCGCCGGTCCCCCAGCCGCAGTTGAGGTACAGGTTGTCGACGGGGCTGAGGCCGACGATGGGGGAGGCGTCGGGGCTGACGTCGACGATGCCGCCCCAGGTGCGGAGCACATGGGCGCGGGCGAACACCGGGAAGAGCTCCAGGGCCGCCGACATCTGCTCCTCGATGATGTGGAACGCGCCGCGCTGGGTGTAGGAGTTGTAGGCGTCGATGCCCGCGCCCATCACCAGTTCGCCCTTGTGCGCCTGGCTGACGTACACATGCACGGCGTTGGACATCACCACCGTGGGGTGCACCGGCTCCAGCAGTTCGGAGACGAGGGCCTGCAACGGGTGGCTCTGGATGGGCAGTTCGATGCCCGCCATGGCGGCGAGGACCGAGGTGTGGCCGGCCGAGCACAGGGCCACCCTGCCCGCGGCGATGGGGCCGAGCGTGGTCTGCACGCCGACGACCCGGCCGCCGACCACGTCCACTCCGGTGACCTCGCAGTTCTGGATGATGTCGATGCCGGCGGCGTCCGCGGAGCGGGCGAAGCCCCAGGCGACGTAGTCGTGCTTGGCGATGCCGGCGCGCGGCTGGTAGGTGCCGCCGAGGACCGGGTAGCGCACGTCGGGTGAGGTGTTGACGATCGGGCAGACCTCTTTGACCGCTTGCGCGTCGAGCCACTCGGCGTCGACGCCGTTGAGCCGGTTGGCCTCGGCCCGGCGGACGCTGTCGCGGACGTCCTGCAGGCTGTGGGCGAGGTTCAGCACGCCGCGCTGGGAGAAGAGGATCGGGTAGTCGAGCTCCTCCTCCAGTCCTTCCCACAGCTTGAGGGCGTGCTCGTAGATGCCGGCGCTCTCGTCCCACAGGTAGTTGGAGCGGATGATGGTGGTGTTGCGGGCCATGTTGCCGCCCGCGAGCCAGCCCTTCTCCAGGACCGCGACGTTGGTGATGCCGTGGTTCTTCGCCAGGTAGTGGGCGGTGGCCAGGCCGTGGCCGCCGCCGCCCACGATCACCACGTCGTACGACCGCTTGGGCTCGGGGGTGCGCCAGAGCCAGTCGGGGTGGTCGGGCAGGTCGGCGCCGGGGGTGCGAGGAGTCATCGGGCGTCTCCTGAAGGGCCGGAGAGGTGCGGGTAGAGCGGGTGCCTGGCCGCCAGCGCCTCGGTGCGGGCGCGCAGGGCGGCCACGTCCGGCTCGGGCTGGAGGGCCAGCGCGATCACGTCGGCGACCTCGGCGAAATCCGCCTCGGTGAAGCCCCTGGTGGCCAGGGCGGGTGTGCCGATGCGCAGGCCGGAGGTGACCATGGGCGGGCGCGGGTCGAAGGGGACGGCGTTGCGGTTGACGGTGATACCGATCTCGTGCAGGAGGTCCTCTGCGCGCTTGCCGTCGAGTTCGGAGTCGCGCAGGTCGACGAGGACGAGGTGGACGTCCGTGCCGCCCGTCAGCACCTTCACTCCTGCCGTGGCCGCGTCGGGGCGGGTGAGGCGTTCGGCGAGGATGCGGGCGCCGGCCAGGGTGCGGGCCTGGCGCTCGGCGAACTCGGGCGACGCCGCGACCTTGAAGGAGACCGCCTTGGCCGCGATGACGTGCTCCAGCGGGCCGCCCTGCATGCCCGGGAAGACGGCCGAGTTGATCTTCTTGGCGAGGTCGGCGGCGTCGGTGAGGATCACCCCGCCGCGGGGACCGCCGAGGGTCTTGTGCGTGGTGGTGGTGACCACGTGCGCGTGCGGGACGGGGCTCGGGTGCAGTCCGGCGGCGACCAGGCCCGCGAAGTGGGCCATGTCGACCATGAGGAGGGCACCGACCTCGTCGGCGATACGGCGGAAGGCCGCGAAGTCCAGCTGCCTGGGGTACGCCGACCAGCCCGCGATGATCATCTTGGGGCGGTGCTCCTTGGCGAGCCGCTCCACCTCGTCCATGTCGACGAGGTTGTCCGCCTCGGCGACGTGGTAGGGCACGACGTTCAGCATCTTGCCGCTGTAGTTGATGCGCATGCCGTGCGTGAGGTGGCCGCCGTGCGCGAGGTCCAGGCCGAGGACGGTGTCGCCGGGCTGGAGGAGGGCGAAGAACACAGCCGTGTTCGCCTGGGCGCCCGAGTGCGGCTGGACGTTGGCGTAGGCCGCCCCGAAGAGGGACTTGACCCGCTCGATGGCCAGGCGCTCGGTGACATCGACGTGTTCGCAGCCGCCGTAGTAGCGGCGGCCGGGGTAGCCCTCGGCGTACTTGTTGGTCGCGACCGAGCCCTGCGCCTCCATCACGGCGGTGGGCGCGAAGTTCTCGGAGGCGATCATCTCCAGGGTGGACTGCTGGCGGTGCAGCTCGGCGCGGAGGGCTGTGTGGACCTCCGGGTCCAGCTCGGCCAGGGGCGTGTTCAGGGCGTTCATACGGCGGTCGCATTCCTCTCGGCGGCCTCGACGACGTTGGCGAGCAGCATGGCCCGGGTCATGGGTCCCACTCCCCCGGGCATCGGTGCGAGCCATCCGGCGACCTCGGCGGCCTCGGGGTGGACATCGCCGACGAGCCCGTGCTCGGTGCGGGTGATGCCGACGTCCAGGACGGCCGCGCCGGGGCGCAGCATGTCCTTGGTGATCAGTCCGGGCGAGCCGGCCGCCGCGACGACGACGTCCGCCTCGCGTACGTGCCAGGCGAGGCCCTTGGTGCCGGTGTGGCAGAGGGTGACGGTGGCGTTCTCGGAGCGGCGGGTAAGCAGGAGTCCGATGGGCCGTCCGACTGTGATGCCCCGGCCGACGACGCACACCCGTGCTCCGGCGAGCGGGACGTCGTGGCGGCGGAGCAGTTCGACGATGCCGCGCGGGGTGCACGGCAGGGGCGCCTCGACGCCGAGGGTGAGCCGGCCGAGGTTGACCGGGTGCAGTCCGTCGGCGTCCTTGGCGGGGTCCATGCGCTCCAGGACGGCATTGGTGTCCAGGTGGCGCGGCAGCGGCAGCTGGACGATGTATCCGGTGCAGGCCGGGTCGGCGTTGAGTTCGTCGATGACGTCCTCGACCTGCTGCCGGCTTGCGTCGGCGGGCAGTTCGCGGCGCAGGGAGGTGATGCCCACCTGTGCGCAGTCGCGGTGCTTTCCGGCGACGTAGGCGTGGCTGCCGGGGTCGTCGCCGACCAGGACGGTACCGAGGCCCGGCGGGCGTCCGGTGGTGGCGGTCAACTTGGCCACGCTTTCGGCGAGTTCACGACGGATGGCGGCGGCGGTCGCCTTGCCGTCGAGGAGTTGTGCGGTCACCGGTGGTGTTCCTTCCCCTCGGCTAGCCACGGAGGCGGGACATGGACGGGTCGAACAGCGGCTCCTCGGTCACGACCGCCTCGATGCGCTGGTCGAAGTAGCCGATGTGCACGGTCGTGCCGGGCTCGGCCAGTTCCGCCGGGAGCCAGGCGTAGGCGATGCCCTTGCCGATGGTGTAGCCGTACGCGGCGCTGGTGACGTAGCCGACGGCGCGGTCGCCGTCGTACACCGGCTCCTTGCCCATGACGACCGCCCGCGGGTCGTCGATGGTGAGGCAGCTCAGCCTGCGTCGCACGTCGCTCTTGCGCCGCTCCAGCGCGGCCTTGCCGATGAAGTCGCCCTTGTCGAGCTTGACGGCGAAGCCGACACCGGCCTCGTACGGGTCGTGCTCGTAGGTCATGTCGGTGCCGAAGGAGCGGTAGCCCTTCTCCAGGCGGAGGCTGTTGAAGGCGCCGCGGCCGGCGACGATGCCGCCCAGCGGCTCGGCCGCCTGCCACAGGGTGTCCCACAGCTTCAGGCCCTGGTCGGCGGTCGTGTAGAGCTCCCAGCCCAGCTCGCCGACGTACGACAGACGCATCGCCGTGACCGGGACGCTGCCGATGTAGGCGCGCTTGGCGCGGAAGTACTTCAGGCCGTCGTTCGAGAAGTCCTCGTCGGTCAGCGGCTGCAGCACCTCGCGGGCGAGCGGGCCCCACAGGCCGATGCAGCAGGTGCCGGCGGTGATGTCGCGGACCTGGACGCGGCCGTCGGCCGGCAGGTGGCGGGTGAACCAGTCGAGGTCCAGGTTGCCGTTGGCACCGACCTGGAAGAGGTCGCGGGCGAGGCGGGCGACGGTGATGTCACTGCGGATGCCGCCGTCGTGGTCCAGGAGCAGGGTGTACGTCACCGAGCCGACGGACTTGGCGACCTTGCCGGTGACCAGGCCCTCCAGGAAGTCGGCGGCTCCGGGGCCGCTGACCTCCAGGCGCTTGAGGGCGGTCATGTCGTAGAGGGCGACCTTCTCGCGGGTGACCTGGGCCTCGGCGCCGACGATCGGGGACCAGTACTGCGCTGCCCAGTCGTTGGGCGTGGGGATGGAACGGCCCTGCACCCGGCCCGCGTTGGCCTCGTACCACTGGGGCCGCTCCCAGCCGTTCGCCTCCAGGAAGAACGCGCCGTGCTCCTGCTGGCGGACGTAGAACGGGCTGGTGCGGATCGGGCGCGGCTCACCCGAAGGCTGGAGGGGGTGGAGGATGTCGTAGACCTCGACGAAGTTCTGGCAGTCGCGGGCCAGGACGTACTCCGGGGAGAGCTGGTGCGGCTCGAAGCGGTTGACGTCGCACTCGTGCAGGTCGAAGGAGGAGCAGTAGCCGTCGACCAGCCATTCGGCGACGGCCCGGCCGACGCCCGCGGAGTGGGTGACCCAGACGGCCTCGGCGACCCAGAAGCCCTTGACGTCCGGGGACTCGCCGAGCAGCGGGTAGCCGTCGGTGGTGAAGGAGAACAGGCCGTTGATGCCCTCCTCGACCTTGGCCTCGCGGGTCGCGGGCAGCAGGGACTGCGTCTCGGTCCAGGCGGGCACGAAGTCCTCCTCGGTGAACTTCAGGACCGAGGGCATCTGTTCGGCCTGGTCCACGGAGAGGATGTCGTCGGCGGAGACCGGCATCGGGCAGTGTCCGTAGTAGCCGATGCCGAGGCCGTCGAAGCGGTCGCGGTAGTAGAGGTCGGCGTCCTGGTGGCGCAGGATCGGGCGGATGGCCTCCTCGGTCTGGCCGGCCATGGCGGGGACCGGGCCGGTCCAGGCGAGCTGGTGGGCGAGCGGGGTGAGCGGCAGGTTCATCCCGACCATGCGGGCGATCTTCGGGCCCCAGATGCCGGCGCAGCACACGACGATGTCGGCTTCGATCTCGCCCTGGTCGGTCACCACCGCGGTGACGCGGCCCTCGCTCTGGCGCACGTCCAGGACCTCGTGGCGGGCGAGGAAGCGCACGCCGCGCTCGGTGGCCCGGCGGATCTGGGCCTCGACGGCGAGGACGGCCTTGGCGAGGCCGTCGGTGGGGACGAGGAGGCCGCCGAGGATCTTGTCGCGGTCGACCAGCGGGTGCTTCGCCACGCACTCGTCCGGGGTCAGCAGGCGCGCCTCGATGCCCCAGGCGGTGATCCAGCCGTGGCGGCGCCTCAGTTCGGCGAGGCGCTCGGGGCCGGTCGCCACCTCCAGGCCGCCGACCTGGAGGAAGCAGGGCTTGCCGTCCACCTCGAGGGAGCAGAACTTCTCGACGGTGTACCGGGCCAGCTCGGTCATGGTCTTCGAGGGGTTCGTCTGGAAGACCAGGCCCGGGGCGTGCGAGCTGGAGCCCCCGGTCGCCGGGAGGGGGCCCTGGTCGACCACGGTCACCTCGGTCCAGCCGCGGGCGGAGATCTCGTCCGCCAGGGCGGCTCCCACGACGCCCGCTCCGATGATGACCACTCGGGGTCCCGCCATCGCCCAACCTCCGAACTTGAGACCGATTCAGTTGCTTGTTGCGCAACTTGACTCAGGTTGCGCAACTCAATGTGCCTGGCGTCGAGGGGGGTGTCAAGGGGTCGGTGACGCAAGGAAAACGGCCCGGAACACGGCAATGCCCGGCGGGCGGTGCGCACAGGTGCACACCGCCCGCCGGGCGTCCTCGGCCGGCTCTTCCCGACTCGTGCTACTTCAGCCAGACAGCGACCTTGTCACGGTTGGCGTCGACCCACTTCTTGGCCGCCGCGTCGTCCGACATCTTGTCCACGGCGATGTACTTGGCCACCGTGTTCTGGTCGTCGTTCGTCCAGTGGAAGTTCTTCACCAGCTTGTACGCCGGGCTGCCCGACTTGGCGAACTGCGCGCTGACGATCTTGTCCAGGTCGTAGACGGGATAGTCGCAGGCCACCTTCGCCGCGTCGGCGTCGCAGCCCTTGGTGTACGCGGGCAGGTTGACCTTCACGAGCGGCACTTCCGACATGAACCACTGCGGCTCGTAGAAGTAGCCGATCACCCACTGCTTGTTCTTCTCGGCGGTGCGGTAGGCCTGGATGAGCGCGGTCTCGCTGCCCGCGTACACCACCTTGAAGTTCAGCTTCAGGTTCGTGACGAGGGCGGCGTCATTGGTGACGTACGACGGGTCCCCGTCGAGCAGCTGGCCCTTGCCGCCCGACTCGGAGGTCTTGAATTTGTCGGCGTACTTGTTCAGGTTCTTCCAGTCGGTGATGTCCGGGTGGGCCTTGGCCAGCCACGGCGGCACGAACCAGCCGATGACACCCTTGTTGCCCGTCGAGCCCGCCTCCACGGCGGTCTTCTGCCCGGTGATGTACTTCTGCTTCAGGTCGTCGTGGCCCCAGTTCTCCAGGACGGCGTCGACCTCGCCGGTCCCGAAGCCCTGCCAGGCGATCTCCTCCTTCAGGTCCTTCTTGTTGACCGTACAGCCGAGGTCGTGCTGCGCCACGTACGCGACGACCGCCGCGTCCGCCTCGTAGCCGACCCACGGGTTGACCGCCAGATTGAAGGTGCCGCACTTGCCGCCCGAGGACTTCGAGCCGGCCGAGGTGCTGTCGCCGACCTTCGCGCCCGAGCAGGCCGTGAGGGTGAGGCCGAGTACGGCCAGGCCGGCCGCGCCGGCTCGCCAGTGTCTTGCCATGGTGTCGTGCTCCTTATGCCCTGGTGCGTCGCGCCGCAGCCTGAGTGATCCGGTCGAACATGACTCCCAGCAGTACGATGGCGATCCCTGCCGCCAGCCCCTTCCCGTACAGCTGTCCCTGCGAGAATCCGGCCACGACGTCGTAGCCGAGGGCGCCCGCCCCTACCAGGCCGCCCACCACAACCATCGACAGCACATAGATCAGGCCCTGGTTGGTCGCGAGGGTCAGGGCGCTGCGTGCCATCGGCAGCTGGACCTTGGTGATGATCTGCCAGGTGTTGCACCCGGCGGAGGTGGCCGCCTCCACGGTGGACTCGGACACGTTCCGCACACCGTCCGCGATGATCTTGATGGCGACGGGCGCCGCGTAGACGACGGCCGCGACGATCGCGGTGAACCGGGTGGCGCCGAAGAGGGCCAGGAACGGCACGAGATAGACGAACGGCGGCATGACCTGTGCGGCGTCCAGAGTGGGCCGCACGATCCGGTCCACGAGTTGACTGCGCCCCATCCACACACCGAAGACGACGCCGAACAGCATCACGAGCACCGTGGCCACGGCGGTCGAGGCAAGGGTCGTCATGCTGTCCGACCACACACCCGTGCCGACGAGCAGCCCCACGCACACGGCGGCCGTGGCTACGGCACGCCGGCCGCCGAGCACCGCGCCGAGCCCGACCAGGGTGACACCGACGAGCCACCACGGGGAGTCGGTGAGCAGCGTCTGGAACGGGTTCAGCAGACCGTTGGTGATGACGTCCCGGACGCCGTTGGTCAGTCCCGAGAAATGGTCCTGCAGCCAGGTGGTCGTCGTGTCGGCCGCGCTCGCGATGTGGCTGCCGGTGCTGCCGTTGCCGGGGAACTCGGCCGCCCAGACATAGGTGTGGGACAGGTAGACGAGGACGGCGGCGCCGGCCCCGCCCGCCACCAGCAGGGGACGGCGCCACCGCGCCAGGCGGCCGGTGCTGCGCCGGGCGGTGTCGGCGCGTCCGGCCGCCGCGGTGGTGACCCGGTCGAGCACGATGGCCATGACGACGATGGCCAGGCCTGCGTTGAAGGCCGTGCCGACGTCGAGCGACTGCAGGGCCTGTACGACGGTCTTGCCGAGGCCGGGCGCGTCGATCAGGGCGGCGATGGTCACCATGGCCAGGGCGGCCATGATGGTCTGGTTGACGCCCATGACCACCGTCCGCTTCGACATCGGCAGCAGCACCTTCAGCAGTTGCTGCGAGCGCGTGGTGCCGAGCGAGTCCGCCGCCTCGACGGTGGTCTTCGGCACCGAGCGGATGGCGTGCGCGGTGATGCGGATGGCGGGCGGTGCCGCGTAGATCACCGTGGTGATGACGGCGGAGGCCCCGCCGATGAGGAAGATCAGGGTCAGCGGGGCGAGGTAGACGAAGGTCGGCATCGTCTGCATGAAGTCCAGGAAGGGCGTCATGATCCGGTTGAACCGGTCGGAGAGACCGGCCCACACGCCCAGCGGGATGCCGATGAGCAGCGCCACCAGGACCGCCGACAGGGTCAGCGCCAGGGTGTCCATGCTCTCCTGCCACAGGCCCTGCAGCCCGAAGAAGGTGAAGCCCGCGACGGCCAGCAGCGCGACCCGCCAGTTGCCCACGGCCCAGGAGACATAGCCGGTGAGTCCGACGACGCCGAGCCAGCCGATCTGCGGGACCGGGCGGGTGCCGGCGGGCTGGGAGATCAGGGACTGGACGAAGGTGACCAGGTTGTCGATGACCAGCCGGATCTCGTTGAAGAAGTACAGGAAGAGCGGGTTGGAGTTGCGGTTGGCCCCGATGCTGTCGTTGAGGTCGTTCAGCCGGCGGTGCAGGCTCGTGAGGTCGGCGGCGGCGAGGGTCAGCGTCTGCCGGCCGCGCAGTACGGCGAAGAGCACCAGCCAGGCCAGCAGGATCGCCGCCACCAGCATGGGGCGGCTGACCTTCCTGCGCAGCGTCGCGACCGGCGCGGTCGCGTCGGCGACGGCGGCCATCACGCACCGCCTTCCTGACCGGCTGCCTGTCCTGCGACGACGGAGAGGATCTCCTCGTCGCCGACGATGCCGAGCAGCTTGCCGTTCTCCACGACCCTGACCGGCCGGTGGGCGGCCAGCACGGTCCGGGTGGCCTCGCGCACCACGACATCGGGGCCCAACTCCGGTCCGTCGAGGGCGTCTTCGGGTTCCACCGGGCGCATGATCCAGCGCAGGGTGAGGACGTCGCCGCGCGGCACGTCCTTCACGAAGTCGCGTACGTAGTCGTCCGCCGGGGCGCCGACGAGTTCGTCGCCGGTGCCGCACTGGACCATCTTCCCGTCCCGCATGATCAGGATGCGGTCGCCGAGCTTCAGGGCCTCGGACAGGTCGTGGGTGATGAACACCATGGTCTTGCCGACCTCGTGGTGCAGGCGGATGACCTCGCTCTGCATGTCGCGGCGGATCAGGGGGTCGAGCGCGGAGAACGGCTCGTCGAAGAAGAGGACGTCGGGATCGCCGGCGAGGGCGCGGGCGAGGCCGACGCGTTGCTGCATGCCGCCGGAGAGCTGGTCGGGGTAGGAGTTCTCGTATCCGGCGAGGCCCACCAGCTCGACGACCTCCAGGGCCTTCTTGGTGCGCTCGGCCTTGCCCATGCCCCGTATCTCCAGGCCGAACGCCACGTTGTCGACGACCCTGCGGTGTGGCAGCAGACCGAAGTGCTGGAAGACCATGGAGAACTTGCTGCGCCGCAGTTCGCGCAGCCGCCTCGGGTCGGCGCCACGGATGTCCTCGCCCTCGAAGACGACTTCTCCGGCGGTGGGTTCGATCAGCCGGGTCAGACATCGCACCAGGGTGGACTTGCCGGAGCCGGACAGGCCCATCACCACGAAGACCTCGCCGGGCGACACCTCGAAGTCGACGTCCCGCACGGCGGCGGTGCATCCGGTGCGGTCCATGAGCTCGCGGCGGGTGAGTCCGCACAGCTCCTTCGAGCCCGGCACTTCGTCGGCCTTGGGCCCGAACACCTTCCACAGCCGGCGCACGGAGATGACCGGGGTGCGGTCCTTGGGGTCCTGGGACGTGTCGCGCCGCTGCGACACCTCGGTCTGTGCTGGGGTCATGATCGACCTCTCTTCGGCGTTCAGCCGCGGAACCAGTGCTGCGGCCGGGGTTGGATGTTCTGCCAGACGTGCTTGGGCTCTCGGTACTCGTCGAGGCCGGTCGGCCCCAGCTCGCGGCCCACGCCCGAGCGCCCGAACCCACCCCATTCCGCTTGCGGCACATAGGGGTGGTAGTCGTTGATCCACACGGTGCCGTGGCGCAGCCTGCGGGCCACCCGCTGGGCCCTGCCCGCGTCCTGCGTCCAGACGGCTCCGGCGAGGCCGTACTCCGTGTCGTTGGCGATGCGGACGGCGTCGTCCTCGTCGTGGAAGCGCTCGACGGTGAGCACGGGTCCGAAGGACTCCTCGTGCACCACGCGCATGTCCTGCCGGCACTCGTCGAGGACGGTGGGCGGGTAGTAGAAGCCGCCCGCGAGCGCGGGATCGTCGGGGCGTGCGCCGCCGCAGCGCAGTACGGCGCCCTCGGCGAGACCGGCGGCGACGTAGGCCTCGACCTTCTCCCGGTGCTGTGCGGAGATCAGCGGTCCGGTCTCGGCCTCGGGGTCGAAGGGTCCGCCGAGGCGGATGAGCCGGGCGCGGCGCACGACCTCGTCGACGAAGGCGTCGTGGACCGAGTCCTCGACGATCAGGCGGGCGCCGGCCGAGCAGACCTGCCCGGAGTGCAGGAAGACGGCGGTGAGCGCGAAGTCGACGGCCGTTTCGAAGTCGGCGTCGGCGAAGACCACGTTGGGGTTCTTCCCGCCGAGTTCCAGCGCGACCTTCTTCACCGTCGCCGCCGCGGTGGCCATGATGTGCCGCCCCGTCTCCAGGCCTCCCGTGAAGGACACCATGTCGACGGCCGGGTGGTCGGCCAGCGGCGCTCCCGCCTCGGCTCCGGCGCCCAGCACCAGATTGGCGGCGCCCGCCGGGAGCCCCGCCTCCTCAAGGGCCTTCATCAGCAGGATGGAGGTGGAGGGGGTCAGCTCGCTGGGCTTGAGGACCACGGTGTTGCCGGCGAGAAGGGCCGGGGCGATCTTCCAACTGGCCTGGAGCAGCGGGTAGTTCCAGGGGGTGATCAGTCCGCACACGCCGACGGGCTCGTAGGTGACCCGGCTGAGGGCGTCGTCGCGTCCGGTGTCGACCACCCGTCCGGCGCTGGTGCCGGCGATGCCGCCGTAGTAGCGGAAGCAGGCGACGACGTCGGCGATGTCGTACTCGCTCTCGACCAGGCGCTTGCCGGTGTCGAGCGACTCGGCGCGGGCGAACTCCTTGGCGTCGCGCTCGATGACGTCGGCCGTGCGCAGCAGCAGTGCGCCGCGCTCCCGCTCGGGGGTGCGGGGCCAGGGGCCTTCGTCGAAGGCGCGCCGGGCGGCGGCGATCGCCGCCTCGGTGTCGGGGCGGGTCGCCTCCGAGACCGTCGCGACCGGCGTGCCGTCCGCCGGGCAGCGGATCTCCCGGTGGCCGCCGGCCACCGCAGCGCGCCATTCTCCGTCCACGTACAGATCTGCCACGGCCGCGCCCTTCGAAGGAGCTCGTTGCGTATTCGTTGCGTATTGCGCACTGCATTGCTTGTGGTGGAACACCCTGTCCGACCGGGCCGACGCCCGTCAAGGGGTCGGCGGATGCCGATTTCAGGCGGCGAGCCGGTCCAGCAGGGCCCGGCGCCAGCGCTCTGTCTCGGCGATCTGGTTGAAGGTGAACAGGTGCAGGCCGGCCACCGCGGCCGCGGGTCCGGTCAGCGCCTCGGCTCCGCGGCCGAGCAGCCGCTCGGGGGCGTATCCGCCGGGTGCCGCGAACCGCAGGAACCAGGAGGGGTGCCGGGTGAGAAAGCGCGTCGACTCCCCCACTCCGATCTTCGTCGCCATGGCCAGCAGCTTCGTCCGCTGCACGGGTCCGGCGACGCCCACGTACACGGGCAGGGTGATGCGGCGGCGCCGGATCCTGGTGAGCCAGTCGCCGAGGACGCGCGGGTCGAAGCACAGGTTGCTGACGATGTACGTGGCGTGCGTCCGCTTGTCCCACATCGACTGGATGGTGATGTCGTCGTGGATGAACGGATGGCTCTCCGGATAGCCCGTGATGCCCAGGTCGGCGAAGGGGCTGCCCAGGTCGCCGAGACCGCGCAGCACCGGCAGAGCCCCGTCGTACGGCCCGGCCGGCGGATCGGCGTCGCCGGCCGGCACGAAGACGTCGTCGACACCCGCCGCACGCAGCCGTTCGGCCACGTCCTTCAGTTGTGCGTCGTCCCGCAGCAGCCGTGCGGGCACGTGCGGGACGACGCGGTAGCCGTGCGCCGCGAGCCGCTCGGTGAGGCCGAGCGTCGGCTCCAGCCCCCTGACCGGCGACGCCGTGACGGTGACCACGACGTCGCGGGGCACATGGGCGAGGACCTTCTCCTCGGTCGCCCTCGCCGGCAGCACCTCGTAGCGGACGCGGCCGAGCAGCGCCCGCAGGGCCTCGGCGCCCATGGTCTACCCGGCCTGCTTCTGGGCGTCGCGGTGCCGGTAGTACACGGCCTTCGACGGCTCCAGCGGCTCCTTGCCGAGGATGAGGTCGGCCGCCTTCTCGGCGATCATCATCACCGGTGCGTAGATGTTGCCGTTGGTGACGTACGGCATCACCGAGGCGTCCACCACGCGCAGCCCGGCGAGGCCGTGCACCCGCATGCTCTGCGGGTCGACGACGGACATCTCGTCGGTGCCCATCTTGCAGGTGCACGAGGGGTGCAGGGCGGTCTCGCCCTCCTTGGCCACCCAGGCGAGGATCTCCTCGTCGGTCTCGACGGAGGGTCCGGGCGAGACCTCGCCGTCGTTGTAGGGGGCGAGGGCGGGCTGGTTGAGGATCCTGCGGGCGACGCGGATGGCCTCGACCCATTCCCGGCGGTCCTGCTCGGTGGAGAGGTAGTTGAAGCGCAGCGCCGGCTTCTCCCGCGGGTCCCTGCTCCTGATCTTCACCGAGCCGATGGCGTCCGAGTACATGGGCCCGACGTGCACCTGGTACCCGTGGCCGCCGGCCGGCGAGGAGCCGTCGTAGCGGACGGCGACCGGCAGGAAGTGGAACATCAGGTTGGGGTAGTCCACGTCCTCGTTGCTGCGGGCGAAGCCGCCCGCCTCGAAGTGGTTGGTGGCCGCGGGGCCCGTGCGGAACAGCCACTGCAGGCCGATGAAGGGGGCGCGCCACTTCGCCATGTACGGCTGCATGGAGACCGGCTGCTTGCAGGCGTACTGGACGTACACCTCCAGGTGGTCCTGCATGTTCTCGCCGACGCCCGGCAGGTCGTGGACGACGTCGATGCCGAGGGCGGACAGTTCGGCGGCGTTGCCGACACCGGAGAGCTGCAGCAGCTGCGGGGAGTTGATCGCGCCGCCGCACAGGATGACCTCGCCGGCCCGGACCTGCTGGGGGGCGCCCCTGCCGCGCCGGAACTCAACCCCGACGGCCCGCTTGCCCTCGAAGAGCACCCGGGTGACCAGGGCACGCGTCCTCACCGTGAGGTTCGGCCGCTTCATCGCGGGCTTGAGGTAGGCCTTGGAGGCCGACAGCCGGCGCCCGCGGTGGACGTTGCGGTCGAACTTGGCGAAGCCTTCCTGGCGGTAGCCGTTGACGTCGTCCGTCGGGGCGTAGCCCGCCTCCTGGGTGGCCTTGAGGAAGGCGGTGAAGAGCGGGTTGGTCGCGGGCCCGCGCTCGAGGACGAGGGGGCCGTCATGGCCGCGGAACTCGTCGTCCGGGTCGGCCGCCAGACAGTTCTCCATCCGGCGGAAGTACGGCAGGCAGTGGGCGTAGTCCCAGGTTTCCATGCCGGGGTCGGCCGCCCAGCGCTCGTAGTCCATGGGGTTGCCGCGCTGGAAGATCATGCCGTTGATGCTGCTGGAACCGCCGAGCACCTTGCCGCGGGCGTGGTAGATGCGCCGGCCGCCCATGTGGGGCTCGGGCTCGGACTCGTACTTCCAGTCGTAGAAGCGGCTGCCTATGGGGTAGGTCAGCGCCGCGGGCATGTGGATGAAGACGTCCCAGGGGTAGTCGGAGCGGCCGGCCTCCAGGACGAGCACCCGGTTGCCGGGGTCGGCCGAGAGCCGGTTCGCCAGTGCGCTGCCGGCCGACCCACCGCCGACGATGACGAAGTCGTACTGCAAGGGAGCCATGGTGCCTCGTCTCGCTCGCGTCGTTGATGTGCCGGGCATGCTAGTACGGGTATCGCTATGCGCACTAGGTTGCGGACGGCGCAACTTGTAAGATCTTTGTTCACAGCGCGTTACTTGCTAGAGGGTTGTTTACTGCGCGTATAGTTTCGCTATGAGCAACTACAGTCCGGATACCGAAACGAACGGCTCGCCACCCGGCGGAGTGCAGTCCGTCGACCGCGCCATCAGCGTCCTGGAGATCCTGGCCCAGCGTGGCGAGGCCGGCGTCAGCGAGGTGGCCGGCGAGATCGATGTGCACAAGTCGACCGCGTTCCGCCTGCTCGGCGCCCTGGAGGCGCGCGGTCTCGTGGAGCAGTCGGGCGAGCGCGGAAAGTACCGGCTCGGCTTCGGCATCGTACGCCTGGCGGGCGCCGTCACGGGACGCATCGACATCACCCAGCAGGGGCGTCCGGTGTGCGAGCGCCTGGCCGAGGAGATCGGCGAGACCGTCAACATCGCCGTGATGCAGGAGCACTATGCGATCAACCTCTACCAGGTGCGCGGCACGGCCGCCGTCACCGCGCACAACTGGGTCGGCCAGCTGACCCCGCTGCACGCCACCTCCAGCGGCAAGATCATGCTGGCCCACCTGCCCGCCAAGGAGCGCGCCGCGCTGCTGACGGATGCCGGCCTGAAGAAGCTGACCCCCCACACGATCTCCTCGAAGGCGAAGCTGGAGAAGAACCTCGCCGCGGCCCGCGAGCGCGGCTACGCCTGGACGCTGGAGGAGCTGGAGATCGGGCTGCACGCCATGGCCGCCCCGATCCGTGACCGGGAGGGTCAGGTCATCGCGTCGATCAGCGCCTCGGGGCCCTCCTACCGCTTCACCGAGGAGCGCATGCACGAGCTGGCTCCGGTGCTGGTCAAGGGCGCGGAGGAGATCAGCCACCGGATGGGATACCTCGGCTGAGCGCACGGAGCACGACCGCCGCACGGCCCGCGTACGCCCCCCGCGCGGGCCACGGGCGCTCCGTCACTCCGGATGGCGCGTACCGAGACGCTCGTTCACCCAGCCGTGGAAGGCGCCGATGTGGTGCTCGCTGGGCACGAGCACGCCGCCCTTGGCGTACAGCCGTGAGCTCATCCCCGGCTGGGTGCGTTCGCAGGCGTCGAAGTCCTGGCGGTTGACCCGGTCGAAGAGCTCCACGGAGCGGCTGACGTCCTTGCCGCTCTCCACGACGTGCGGCAGGTAGAGCCAGTCGCACTCGACGACCGTGCGGTCGACGGCCACCGGGTACATGCGGTGGAAGATCACATGGTCGGGGACGAGGTTGATGAAGACCTGCGGCTTGACGGTGATCGCGTAGTAGCGGCGGTCCTGGTCCTCGGACACGCCGGGAATGCGGTCCAGGCCCTCGCTGCCGTCGACGGTGAAGCCCTGGATCTCCTCGCCGAACTCCGCGCCGTGGCCGACGTAGTACTGGGCCGCGTAGCCGTCCGCGAACTCCGGGAGGACTTCGGTCAGTTCGGGGTGGATCGTGGCGCAGTGGTAGCACTCCATGAAGTTCTCGATGATGAGCTTCCAGTTCGCCTTGACGTCGTAGACGATCCGCTTGCCGACCGAGAGGTTCTCGACGTCGTAGCGCTCGATCGACTCGACATCGCCGAGGCGTTCGACGACCGCGCCGATCACGTCCTCCTCGAAGGAGGGCGGGTTCTCCGCGAGGCACACCCAGACATAGCCGAGCCATTCGCGGACGGCCACGCTCACCAGGCCGTACTCGGTGCGGCCGACGTCGGGCATCTTTGTCAGGTTGGGGGCCGCGACGAGCTTGCCGTTCAGGTCGTAGGTCCAGGCGTGGTAGGGGCACTGGAAGGCCCGCTTGACCTCGCCCGTCTCGTCGGTGCAGAGCTTGGCTCCGCGGTGCCGGCACACGTTGAAGTAGGCGCGGACGGAGTTGTCCCGGGCACGGGTGACCAGGATGCTCTCGCGGCCCACGTCCACGGTGCGGAAGGCACCGGGCCTGGCCAGGTCGGAGGAGCGGGCGACGCAGAACCACATCGCCTCGAAGATGCGCTCCTGTTCCTGGGCGAAGATGCCGGGATCCGTGTAGGCGGAGCCGGGGAGAGTGGCGATCAGGCTGTCCGGCAGGCTGGTCGAGGTCACAGTGCACTCCTCGGGAATGTGGCCCCTTGGGAGGGGCAAGGGGGTGGTGTCACGACGCGGCGGAGGCGAACTGCTTGCGCCGGCGGGTGAACAGCCGCGGCTGGTTCATGCCGAGCACGGCGACCGGCCGGTCGGCCCTGCGGTAGACCGCCAGAAAACTGCGGTCGTCGGTCGAGCCCTCCTCGACCGTCACGCTGTCGGCCCCGGCGGCGTGGCCGACGAACTGGATCTTCACGCCGTACTGATCGGACCAGAAGTACGGCGGCCGGGGCACACCCGGCTCCGTCGCACCGTGGGCGAGGAGAGCGGCGACGGCGGCGTCCGGCCGTTCCAGCGCGCCGGTCCAGTGCTCGACCCGGCGGTGGACCCCGGTGTGCGGGTCGTACCAGCTGGCGCAGTCGCCGACGGCGACCACCCCGGCGACACTGGTGCGGCCGTCGGCACCGCACTTCACGCCGTTGTCGAGGGCGACACCGGATCCCTCCAGCCACTCGACACAGGGGCGCGCGCCCACGCCGACGACGACGGTGTCGGCGGGGATGCTGCGCCCGTCCTCCAGCAGCACGGCGTCCACCCGGCGCTCCCCGCTCAGCCCCTTCACGCCGACCCCGCACAGCAGCCGCACACCGTGATCGGCATGGAGGGCGGAGACGATCCTGCCCATGGCCTCGCCGAGCGGTCCGGCCAGCGGCGTCGGCGCCGCCTCGACCACCGTCACGTCGAGGCCGAGGGCGTACGCCGTGGAGGCGACCTCGGCGCCGACGAACCCGCCGCCGATCACCACCACCCGTCCGCCCCGGGCCAGGTCGTCCCTCAGGGCCCGGGCGTCGTCCAGCGTGCGCAGCACATGGACGCCGGCGAGGCCTTCGGTGCCGGGCAGGGTGCGGGCGGCGGCGCCGGTCGCGATGACCACGCCGTCGGCGCGCAGCTCCCGGCCGTCGGCGAGCCGGATCGCCCGCTCGGTGCGGTCGAGTCCGGTGGCACGGGCGCCGAGCACCCACTCGGCCTGGAGCTCCTCGTCGTCCCGCTCCAGGGCCAGTTCCGCCTCGCCGACGGCACCGGTGAGGAACTCCTTGGACAACGGCGGTCTGTCGTAGGGGCGGTGGAGCTCGGCGCCGACGACGACCAGCCGGCCGTCGTACCCCCGCTTGCGCAGCGAGCGCGCGGCCGACAGGCCGGCCAGCGAGGCGCCCACCACGGCGACGGTCCTCACGCGGGGCCTCCGGCCAGGCGGGCGGCGACGCACGGCGGCAGGTTGGGTGCCTCGGTGGACAGCCGCACGTAGACCATGCCGTCCTCGACCACGACCTCGTGGGTGCGGACCGGGAGCTTGGCCGGCGGGGCGTCCACGGCCCCGGACCGCAGGTCGAACTTGGAGGCGTGCAGGGGACATTCCACCTCGCAGCCCTCCAGCCAGCCGTCGGCGAGCGACGCGTCCTGGTGGGTGCAGGTGTCGTCGATGGCGAAGAGCTCGCCGTCGTCGGTGTGGAACACCGAAACGGGCGGGTCGATGTCGAGCCGGTGGGCCTCGCCTCGCGGCAGATCCACGAGTCGGCACGCGGGAATCATCATGACACCTCGGTGCGTATAGCGAAACGGATTGCGATTAGCGCAACGCCAGTGTGCTGGCCGCTCTGAAGCGTTGTCAAGGCGTCCAGAGGCCTGTTTGCACGGTGTCCGGCGACCGATTTCCGGGCACGCCGGAGCGACCTCGAAAGTGCAGGTCAGCAGGCGGATCAGCGGGGGGTGGCGGGGTGCGGCGACGGCCCTGCCGCCGGTGCCGTCCACGTCGGTCCGTCACCGGGGCAGGGCCGCTTCTCGCCGGGCGGTCAGAAGCCGCGCTCGATCCACTCCTGAAGGTGCGGCGCCTCGGCGCCGATGGTGGTGGCGTCGCCGTGACCGGTGTGCACGACGGTGTCGTCCGGCAGGGCCAGGAGGCGTTCCCTGATCGAACGGATGATGGTGGGGAAGTCGCTGTACGACCGTCCCGTCGCCCCCGGCCCGCCGGCGAACAGGGTGTCGCCGCTGAACAGCGCGGACAGGCGCGGGGCGTACAGGCACACGGCTCCGGGGGCATGTCCCGGGGTGTGCAGCACGGTCAGCTCCACTCCGGCGACGGTGAGGCGCTGCCCGTCGGTCAGCTCGCCGTCGGGCGCCCGCTCGGGGTGGGTCTGTTTCCACAGCGGCAGATCGTCGGGGTGCAGCAGGATCGGGGCGCCGGTCCGGGCCGCGAGGTCGGGTGCGGCGTCGATGTGGTCGTTGTGCGCGTGGGTGCACACGATCGCCCGCAGGGTGCGCTCGCCGATGGCCCGGGCGATGGCATCGGCGTCGTGAGCGGCGTCGATCACGACCGCCTCGGTGTCGTCACCCACGATCCACACGTTGTTGTCGACGTCCCAGGTGCCGCCGTCCAGAGAGAACGTCCCCGAGGTGACGAGTCGTTCGACGCGGGCGCCCGCCGTCCCGCCCGGCATCACAGGACCACCACGGAACGCAGCACGTCCCCGCCGTGCATCCGCTCGAAGGCCTTCTCGACCTCGTCCAGCGCGATGGTCTCGGTGACGAAGGCGTCCAGGTCGAGCCGGCCCTGCAGATAGAGGTCGATGAGCATCGGGAAGTCACGCGAGGGCAGACAGTCGCCGTACCAGGACGACTTGAGGGCGCCGCCGCGGCCGAAGACGTCCAGCAGGGGCAGTTCGAGCTTCATCTCGGGGGTGGGGACGCCGACGAGGACGACGGTGCCGGCGAGGTCGCGGGCGTAGAAGGCCTGCCGGTACGTCTCCGGGCGGCCGACGGCCTCGATGACGACGTCGGCGCCGAAGCCACCGGTCAGCTCGCGCACCGCGTCGACCGCGTCGGCCTGCCTGGAGTTGACCGTGTGGGTCGCGCCCAGCTTCTTCGCGGTGTCCAGCTTGCGGTCGTCGATGTCCACGGCGATGATCCTCGCCGCACCCGCCAGCCTCGATCCGACGACCGCCGCGGCTCCCACACCGCCACACCCGATCACGGCGACGGTGTCCCCACGGCCCACGTTCCCCGTGTTGATGGCCGCGCCGAGGCCGGCCATGACGCCGCAGCCGAGCAGCCCGGCCGCGGCGGGCGAGGCGGCCCGGTCGACCTTGGTGCACTGGCCGGCCGCTACGAGCGTCTTCTCGGCGAAGGCGCCGATGCCGAGCGCCGGCGACAGCTCCGTGCCGTCCGCCAGGGTCATCCTCTGCTTGGCATTGTGCGTGTTGAAGCAGTACCAGGGCCGCCCGCGCAGACAGGCCCTGCACTGACCGCACACGGCACGCCAGTTCAGGATCACGAAGTCACCGGGCGCCACCTCGGTGACCCCCGCACCGACCGCCTCGACCACGCCCGCGGCCTCATGCCCCAACAGGTACGGGAACTCGTCGCCGATACCGCCCTCGCGATAGTGCAGATCGGTGTGGCAGACCCCGCAGGCCTCGATCTTGACCAGCGCCTCGCCCGGCCCCGGATCGGGCACGACGATGGTTTCCAGACTGACAGGGGCACCCTTGCTCCGCGCGACGACACCACGGACCTGCTGGGACATGGCCACTCCTCGGCTCACAGCGGATCGAGACGTTGCCTATTACGGCACACCTCTCACGTTTCGCAACACAGCATCGCGGAGGCCGAAGCGGCGGTCAAGGATCCGTCAGCCGTCAAAGAGTTCGCCAACGACTCGGCCGGCCGAGTCGTTGGCGATGGGGTGCCCCTTCCGCGATCAGGCGGGCGCGTACACCCGGTGGACGAACTCCGCGAGCTTGTCGTCGCTGAGGTGCCGGGCGATGTCGGTCTCGCTGATCATGCCGATCATGCGCTTGTTCTCGACCACCGGCAGGCGCTTGATCTGGTGGCCCTCCATCTCCCGCAGAGCGTCCGAGATGTCGGCGGCGGCGTCGATCCAGCGCGGCGTGCCCTCGCACAGGTCACCGCACGTCATCCGCGCGGGGTCATGGCCCGAGGCGACACACTTCACCACGATGTCGCGGTCGGTGATGATGCCGCACATACGGTCGCCGTTGGCCGGGTCGCTGACCGGAAGTGCGCCCAGTCCGTGGTCCCGCATCATCTGCGCGGCCCGGTCCAGCGTCTCGTGCCGGGGTATCCACTGGGCGCCCCGGCTCATGATGTCCTTCGCAGTCGTCATCGCTCGTCCCTTCACGGCTGTGCCGGTGCGAGCCGTCAGCCCGCCCGGGAATCCTGGGTCCTCGAAGTGGATCGCCGCGGCCTCCGGCCGACGGAGGCCGCCCGGATCCGGACGTTGCGCTCCCTCAGGTAAGTGACCAGGTCGGTGCGCAGATAGCGCCGGGCCGCCTCGGCCGCCTCCCGCGGGGTGCGCTCGCCCATCAGCACGCACAGGGTGTAGCCCGAGTCCTCGAGGGCGGCACGCGAGGCGAGATCGGCGGGTGCCGCGACCGTGGCCCGCTCGCACAGTCGGTAGCGCCGCAGCAGGCGGCGTACTTCGGATTTCGCCGGCAGGAGCATGGTGCAGTTCACCACCCCAGGGGGCTCGGCGGACTTCCGCTGGTGGCGCCGATGCCGCGGCGCACGAACCCCGTCCATGGCCCGAACAAGGCCTTCAGCCATGGTGCACGAGGTGCGTGGCGCTGTCTTGTTGGCGTTTCAATCGGCTTGCCCGGTCAGCCCGCCGAGAGTGGCCCTGTCCTGCGTCCCCGCCCCCAGGGAACGCGGTGGCGGCGGTGACGGTGCCGGTGGGTACCACCCGCGGCCGTCATCGCCAGGCCCAGGCAGAAGATGAGCGCCAGCGCGAGGCCCGAGCTGAACAGCGCGAGGCCGTTCATCGTGGCGATGTCATGGCCGAGGACGGACACGGTGTACCCGGGCCCGCCGGACAGGTTGCCGATGATCGCCAGGGCCGTGAAGGCACCCGCGCCCACGAGCAGGAGCAGTCCGAGGAACAGCATCGGGGTCATCTCCTCAGGAAACGTCTGCCACCGCACGGGTACCCGCGACTCTCCGGCCATACCCCCACTGCACCGTGTGACGCCCGGCGCCCGCGACCTCACCGGCCCCCGCCCGCAAACCCCTCGACGCCGAGCGTGCCGTCGGCCTCCAGGCCGATGTGCAGGCCGCGGCTGAGCCGGTCGAGGGTCGAGCGCAGCCATGCGCGGTCCCGGTCCTCGGCGGGCTCCAGCCGCATCCGCCGCGCCTGCCACGGGAAGATCCGCAGGCCGGTCGCGCGCCCCGTGTCCGCCTCGACCGAGACGAGGTAGCCGAGCCGGAGGTCGTCGCGGTACTCCTCGTAGCCCGAGATGCCCTCGTAGTCGTCGATGAAGTCGCCGCAGCCGTAGAGGATCAGCCGGTCCCGGTAGAGCTCGACGGGGCGGGGATGGTGCGAGGAGTGCCCGTGGACGATGTCGACGCCGCCGTCGACCAGGGCATGCGCGAAGCGCGTCTGCTCGCGGGGGACGAGATAGCCCCAGTTGGAGCCCCAGTGCACCGACAGGACCACGACGTCGCCCGGTTGTCCGTCCCGCCGCACCCGCTGCAGGGCCGCCTCGGCCGCCGCCGCCGACAGCTCGTGGGCGTAGGCGACGCCGGGGAGGTCCGTGGTCGCAGCCCAGTCGGGCGGGATGCCGCTGGACAGTGCGCCCAGGGCGTGGACCAGGATGCGACGGCCGGGCCCGACAGGGATGGCCACGGGGGCGTAGGCCTCCTCGGCGGTACGCCCCGCACCCACAGCCCGCAGGCCCGCACCGGCGAGTGCGTCCAGCGTTTCCTCCAGCCCCGGCCGGCCGAAGTCCAGCACGTGGTTGTTGGACAGGACGCACACATCGGGCCGGGCCACCGTCAGGGCGGGGAGATTGGCCGGGTGCATCCGGTAGTGCACCGCCTTCCCCGGCATGAACGCGTCACTGCACGTGACAGCCGTCTCCAGATTCACGATCCGGGCATCCGGCGCGACCTCGTCCAGCAGCCCCAGCGCCTCGCCCCACGGCCAGGCCGGGTCGACCGGCGCGGGGATCGGACCGCTGACCGCCTCGGCCAGTTCCACGTACGACCGGGCATCCGTGACGTAGCCCTCGCGCAGCACCGGACTTCCGGGGTGCGGGAGGATCTGGTCGACGCCGCGCCCGAGCATCACGTCACCGCACAGAAACAGCGTCACCACACCGCCGCTCATACACCCACCCTAGGCGCACCCTAGGCGACCCTAGGCGGCGTCCCCCGGACACGGTCCGGCCCAGCGTCCGTGTGAGCAGACGGCATACGAGCAGAAGGCGTCGGCCTGTCGGATTCACTTCGCACGGGACGAACTTGTCCAGACACCTTTTCTCCACGAGGCGATCGAACGAAGTTCTCTCGGGCGTACCGGTGAGCGCCCTAGAGTCGGCGCTGTCATGTACGCAACCGGAGCGTCCGGTCGCGCCCCGGGGACTACCCCACCTCACCAGGAGAGCGCATGGTCTCGCGTCGTACAGCTACCGCCCTCACCTCCGCAGCGGCAGCTCTGCTGCTCGGCTTCAGCGGCTACGCGGCCCCCGCCGCGAGCGCGGGCACCGGCACCGGCCTCTCGGTGTTCGCCTGGAACGTCGACCTCGGCACCGCGATCGTCGACAGCACCCAGAACGAGAAGGCGGCGCAACGCACCCCGACCATCGAGTCGATCATCCGTCAGCACAGCGCGGACGTCGTGGTGCTGGACGAGGACTTCAACAACAGCGCGACCGCCGACATCACCAGCAAGCTCGCCGACCTCTACCCGTACCACACCCCCGTCGTCGGCCAGACCTGTTCCGGCGGCGGCTGGACGGGCATCAGCGGTGACTGTTCCAACTCGTGGTTCGTCATCAACGGCGGCACCATGATCCTCTCCAAGTACCCGATCACCGCCCAGTACGCCCATGTCTTCAGCAACTCCACCTACGGCACCTGGGACTACCACGCCAACAAGGGCGCGGCGCTGGTGCAGATCCAGAAGGACGGTGTGAAGAGCTGGGTGGTCGGCACCCATCTGCAGGCCGACGAGTCCGACACCTCCACGGACACCACACAGTCCACCCGGCTCGCCCAGCTCGGCGAGATCCGCACCTGGGTGGACGGCATCGCCGGCTCGACCGCGCCGGTGCTGATCGGCGGAGACCTGAACGTGGAGTACTACGGCGGCTCGTCGCGCGGTGACTACACCAACGCCCAGACCGCGGTGAACGGCGTGCTCGGCACCCCGGCCACCGACTCCGGTCAGCCCCTGAGGACCATGGACTGCCCGGTCTCCGCCTGGTGCCAGTACATGTCCGGCATCGAGTCCTTCCCGAAGGACTACCGGGACGACCTCGACTACATCGGCTATCTCAACGCGCCGGGCCGCCCGACGCCGACCGCGCTGCCCACCGTCCAGGTGGACTTCGATCCGCAGTCCGGCTGGACCGCGGGCCAGACCGACACCAACGCTCCGAGCGACCACTACCCGGTCGAGGCGACCTTCCAACTCGGCTGACGGCGGGCGCGTCCGACCGGCCGGACCGCGGAGAACCCCCGGGACACCGACGCCCGGGGGTTCGGGAATCAGGTTGTGCGGTGAACGGTCCCCGCCCTGACACGCCTTCACTGAAAGACTCGACATTGCGCGTCAACGACGGCTCACGCGGCATCGACCCGGTCTTCGAACAGGCTCGGCGCCGTCTGCGCCTCGGGGATGGCGACGATGAATTCAGGACATCGGTGGGCCCGCCTCGACGCGGCGCAGCACCGGTGCCAGACGGTCCAGGTCGGGGCCGGTCTGGACCTGCCGCTCGTCCCACCAGGTGGCGCCGGCGTCGTACAGCGGACCGATCACGTCCCTGGCCCTGGCCGGGTCCGGCGGCGTGGCACCGCCGAGCACGAACTCGAAGGGGCGCTCGCTTCCGGCCGTACGCTGCTTGCGCACGTAGCCGACCAGTTCCCGTACCTCCGCCGCATCCGGCACATGCCCGTGCCGGGCCGTCTCGAAGAGCGGCACCGCGCCGTCCCACCGCGCCGCTCGGCGCATGGGCGGGCGGCGCGGCCAGAACCCGCCGATCCACACCGGCGGTCCGGGCCGCTGCACGGTGGCGGGCACCAGCGTCACGTCCCGCGCCTCGTAGTGCCGGCCGTGGTGGTTCACCGGCTCGCCGGACCACAGCCGCCGCAACAGCTCGAGTCCCTCGTCCAGCCGCCCGGCGAGGAGGCGTGGATCGGTGGTGTCGCCGAAGCTGCCGTACTCGTCCTCGATCGGCCCTCCCAGGCCCGCGGCGAAGATCACCCGGCCGCCGCTGAGATGGTCCAACGTGGCCACCTGGCGGGCGAGTTGCTGCGGACGGTAACGCGGGACCGGCGTCAGCAGGGTGCCGAGCCGGATCCGGGAGGTCGCCAGTGCGGCGGCGGTCAGCAGCATCCAGGGGTCCCCGAAGGGACGGTCCTGGTGGTGCCGGTGCAACACGTGGTCCCAGACGAACAGCCCGTCCCAGCCCGCCGCTTCGGCCGCAGCCGCCACGGTCGCGACGTTACGGGGATCGGCGAAGTCGCCGAAGTTGGGGATGTTGATGGAGAACCGCATCCCAGCAGGATGCGCGCCCGGCGGCGGAGGGGCAATCCGGTTTACGCCCCGGCGACTTGGGGGCCGCCCGGCCCGGCGTACGGTATCGGCCCGCGCCACCGGTCACGGCCGGTTCCTCAGAGTCGGGGGACGGTGGAGCCGCCGCCCGCCCTGACCGCCTCCACGGCAGCCTGATGCAGGTGCCGGCTCTGCACCTCGGAACGGCAGGGCACAGGGCTTCCGGTCAGGGTGAACCATTCGGAGGTGCCCGTGTACTGGACCGACACGTCGGCCTCGTTGCCGTCCCAGGTGGTGTGGACGGTCAGGTCGCCGACGACGATCCCCGCCTCCTCGGTTCGCGTGCCGCCCGGGCCGGTGAAGACCCCGGGGGTGGTCCATGATGCCCAGACCATGACATCAGCCTCCCTTCATGAGCGAGCGGCCCCGTGAGCCGAACCGCTACGGAATGACGATTCCGCGTGCCTGTGCCGCGCGGCGCGGTGGCAGCCCGTCCAGGGCGGCCCGTGCGGGATGCCGGTCGCCGGACTCGGCGCGGGTGTGCAGGCCTGCGGCGGCGGCCACGTAGTGCCGGGCCGTGAGCAGGCCGACCAGCCGCCCGCGTGAATCCGTGACCGGCAGGGCGTCGAGGTGTTCCTCGGTCATCACGGCTGCCGCCCGCAGAACCGACTCCTCGGGGTGGACCGTGACCGTCCGCCGCGCGTGCACGAGCTCGCGGACCTTGCTGCGGGACAGTGTCGCAGCCGCGGCGGCACAGGCCACCGCGACCTCGGCGCGGTCCAGCACCCCGGCGCAGCAGCCGTCCGCACGGACCACCGGGAGCTGACACTGCTCGGACCTCTCCATCACCTCCCAGGCCATCAGCACGCTCTCGTCGTCGCCGACCGAGTACGGGGCGGCATCCATCAGACTCCGCACCGCGAGTTGCTCGTCCATGGTCGCCTCCTCGTGGCCCCTTTCACCCTCGCCGGACGGGTGGCCCCTGTCATGGGGCCGCATGGCCTCTTCCGGTCCGTTGGCCTCACGCTCGGCCATGGGTCTCCTCCTCGCAGTGGCGGGTCAGCCGTGTGCGACGACCGCGACGGAGGCGGCGACGTGGTGGATGGCGGCGTGCGTGACATGGCCGATGCGGGCGCCGAGGAAGCCGGTGCGGATACGCCGGCCGACGACGGCCAGTGAGGCGTCGCGGGAGTCCTCGACGAGGTTCTGTGCCGCGCTGCCGCTCCGGCTCGCCTCGATCACCTCCACGTCCGGGAACTTCTGCCGCCACGGTCGCAGCACCTTGCTCATCAGGTCGGCCTGTCCGCGCGCCGGCGAGTCGTCGAGCGCGGTGTCACCGGCGAAGCGGTGGAAGGAGGTCGGTGGCTCGGGCCGGCTGTGGACGACCCGCAAGGGGGCTTTCCGACGTGCGGCGGCGTCGAAGGCGAACTCCAGCAGGGTGTCGTTCGGATCGTCGATGTCGAGACCGAGCACGACGGGCCGGAAGGGCGCCGCAGTGGGCGGCACGCCCGCGCGCTGCGTCTCGTGCTCGGCCGAGGCGTGCTCCCCTGCCCGCACCAGCACCACCGGACGCTCGGCGCGGGCCACGACGGCCAGGCTCACCGAGCCGCCCAGGAACCCACCGACCGCCCCGAGTCCCCGTGAGCCGAGCACCAGCAGTTCGGCTAGACCCGCCGCCTCGCACAGGGTGTCGGCGACCGTTCCGGTGAGCTGCTCGACGACCACCGCGATGCCCGGGTGACGCAGCCGGATGCCGTCGGCGGACTCCCGCACCATCTGCTCGGCCCAGTGCTGGTAGGTCTCGGGGGCCAGCAGCGGGTTCTGGGCCAGGTGTCGGGGCACCGGCTCGCTGACGTGCACGATCTTCAGCGGCAGGCCGCGCAGCAGCGCCTCGCGCGCCGCCCACTCGGCCGCGGCCCGGCTCTCGGGCGAGCCGTCGATGCCGGCCATGACGGTTCCGGGCATGGTCTCCGCCTCCAGGGTGAGGGTTTCCGTCTCCAGGCCGGCGCCGCGCCGGGGGCGGCATCAGGGGCCGCATGACCCCGGCGGGGGCCGACCGGCGTCCGGGGGGGGTCGGCCGGGTCTTTGAGGCCGGCCTGCTCGGCGGCGGGGCCCTGGAGGACTTCGCGCAGGCGCAAGCGCTCATGACCGGCCTCCTTCGGCACCGCGTGCGGGCAGGACGTACGTGCGGCCCTCCCGGCCCCACTCCCCGAACTCGGGGGTCAGACCTGCGTCCATCGCACGGAGGCAAGGGCGGCCGATGTGCGCGTACACCAGGCGCCCGACCCGGTTTCCGGCCGCCTCCGCGCCGACGTCCCGTACGGGTGCGTGCCCGCCCACTCCGCCGCGGAAGCGGATGGGGCGGTCCCAGGACGAGGCTTCGGCGAACATCAGATCCGCCTCGGCGGCCCAGGCCGGGAAGGTCCGGAACTCCGGTGCCCACACCACCTCCCCCGGCTCCGACTCGATGCGGTACCCGCAGGTGGGGTGGGAGGTGTGCGCGACCGGCAGCGCGCGGATGCGCAGCTCGCCGAGGTCCAGGTCCGTCATGTGCGGCACCAGCCCGCGCGCGGCGGCGAGGCGCCGCAGGGCGGAGCGCAGTTCGGCGTGCTCATCGGTGACGAGCCAGGCGTCCAGCCGGCCCTCGGGGGGCTCCGCGCCGGGACCGCCGTCGAACGCGACGCGCCGGAGGCCGTAGGCGACCAGCAGGCCGGCCGGGGCGAACCGCGGGGACGCCATGGCGCCCACACCCAGCAGCGTGAGCCGGAGCCGGAGCGTCATACCCGTCACCTCCCGGGAACCCTTCACTGACGGTGCAGTACGACCTTCAGGGCGCCCGTGCCGACGCCGCGCGCGAACACGTCGTACGCGTCCTCCATCCGGTCCAGGCCGAAGGTGTGGGTGACCAACCCGGCGACGGGCAGGCGCCGGAACCTCATCAACTCGAGCAGCCGCGGGGTGGAGGACGTGTCCACCTGGCCCGTGCTGATCGTCACGTTCTTGCGCCACAGGGACTCGAGATGCAGCGTCACCGGTCTGCCGTGCGCACCGATGTTGGCGATGTGCCCGCCCGTGCGGACCGCTCGGGTGCACAGGACGAAGCCCTCCGGTTCCCCGGACGCCTCGATGACCACGTCGGCGCCGGGTCCCTCGGACAGTTCGGCGAGCATCCTCCCCGGTGACTCGGCGGCATCGGCGCCCACGCGGACGGCGGTCTCCAGCCGGGCGCCGGCCAGGTCCACCGCGATGATCCTGCGGGGAGAGTAGAGCCGGGAGGTGACCACGGCCGCCAGGCCGACGGGTCCCGCGCCCACCACGACCACGGTGTCCCCCGGCGACACACGGCCGTTGCGCACCCCGACCTCGTAGGCGGTCGGAAGGAGTTCGGCGAGCAGCACCGCGTCGTCGAGCGGGACGTCGCAAGGGCATCGGGTGGTGGACTGATCGGCGAAGGGAACCCGTACCAACTCGGCATGGGTCCCGTTGATCAGGCCTCCCAGAAGCCATCCGCCGCCCCCGGCGCACTGGCCGTACATCCCGTCGCGGCACGCCCAGCACCCGCCGCAGGCCGAGACCGACGACACGATCACCTGGTCGCCGGGACGCAGGTGATGGACCTCGCCACCGACCTCCACGACCTCGCCCACGGCCTCGTGACCGAGGACCGTTCCCGGCTTCACCTCGGGGAGGTCCCCGCGGAGGATGTGGAGATCGCTGCCGCAGATGGTGGTGGCGTCGACGCGCACGACCGCGTCGGTCGGCTCCTCGATCACAGGATCGGGGACCGTGTCCCACGAGGTCTCCGCCGGGCCGTGGTAGACGAGCGCTCGCACGGTGCTCACTTCCTCGCTCTTCCCTCCTCCACGGTCACGCCCACGGGTCTTCCGGGCAACACGACCGCCCGCCGACCCCGGCCGGCCTTGCCTCCGGGGCGGAGGGGGACAGGTGCGAAGCGTCCATGAGGCGGGCGGGCCCGACGCGTGGCAGGTTGGATACGGCAGCACTCTGCGGATAGGGCGGCGATCATGCGAGCTCACCTCGGCGACCAGCTCATCGTGGAGAGTCCGGCGACCGGTGCCACCAGGCGCGACGGCGAGATCATCGGCCTGCACCATGCGGACGGCACGCCTCCCTACGACGTGCGCTGGTCGGACACGGACGAAGTGACCCTGGTGTTCCCCGGACCCGACGCACACATCCGCCCGCTGCACCACGAACAGGCCCCGACCGCGCACGAGCCACCACGGGACACGGGTGACATGACCACCCTGTCCCGCACCGCTCCACCCTCAGGGGCGGCCAACCCCGGTGACATCGGCCGGCGCGTGGCCCTCGAACGCAGGAGACAGGGCCTCAGCCGCGAGGAGACGGCCGGACGTGCGCGGATGTCGCCCGACTATCTGGCGTACCTCGAGGAACGGCCCGCCGATCCGACCCTGGCGACGCTCGTCAGGCTGGCCGACGCGCTGGGCACCACGGTCGCCGCCCTGCGCGGCGGGGGCATCGATCTCCCACCCGGCCAGGGCCACGCACTGCTCCGTCCCGAATTGCGCGACCTCGCCCCGGAGGAATGCCGCTCACTGCTGTCCACGCACGGCGTGGGGCGTGTCTCGGTGTCGACGGCAGACGGCCGGCCGGCGGTCGTCCCGGTCAACTACGACGTCGTTGACGACGCCATCGTGTTCCGGACCGCACCCGACTCCGTGGCCGCGGCGGCCGCCGAACGGGAGGTCGCCTTCGAGGTCGACCACCTGGACGAGGCCCTGAGCCAGGGCTGGAGCGTCCTCGCCGTCGGCCGGGCGAGCGTCGTGACGGACCCGGCCACCGTACGGGCACTCACCCGGCGCGCCCACACCCCGCCCTGGGCGGGCGGCGAGCGCGAGATGTGGGTGTCGATCCGGCCCACGAGCCTCACGGGCCGCAGGATCACTCCGGCCGGGCGGTAGACGCCGCCGGCCCCGGCCGACGGCCCGGACGAGGTGAGTCCGGGGCCGGTGGGATGTTCTGGTTGGCGTGGAACAGGTTGTCCGGGTCGTAGGCGCGCTTGACCGACGCCAGCCGGTCGTAGTGGCCGCGATAGGTGGCCCGCACCCGGTCCTGGCTCTCCTCGGAGCCGATGAAGTTGACGTAGGAGCCGCCCATGGAGTGCGGGTGCAGGTCGGTCCAGTAGTCGACGCACCACTGCCGGATCCCTTCCGCGTGGGCGGGGTCAGGGTCGATGCCGGCGACCACACCCGACCAGCGGGCGTCCCGGTAGGCCCACGCGGTGCCGTCCGCGTCGGCGTCATGGGCCGCCCCGTCCACCGGGTACAGGTGCATGGTCGACAGGCCGGTCGGGATGTTCTGCCCGTACCTGTGGTGCACGTCGATCGCGGCGTCGGAGATGGCCTCGAAGAAGTCGCCGCGCCAGTACCACTGCAGTCCCTTGCGGAGCAGTTCGTCGAACATGGTCTGGAGGGCAGGGTAGGGCATCGGGGTGGCGAAGTGGAAGGCCGGCCGCGCCGGCTCGTTCACCACGGCGAACACCTCCGCCAGGTGTTCTTCGGAGAGGTCGCCCGTGTAGCACCACACGACACCGCACATCTTCTGCCCGTGGATCGGCTCGGGGAAGGGCGGGCCGGGCGGTACGACGAGGAGGGCGAAGAAACCGCTGAGCACGTCCGGCGCGGCGGGCAGGAACTCCCGGTACCAGCGCAGCACTTCGGGGGTGCGGTCGACCGGCCACACCGTCACGGCGACCCCGACGGTGCCGGCCGGGTGCAGCCGGAAGGTGAACGACGTCACCACGCCGAAGTTGCCGCCCCCGCCCCGCAACGCCCAGAACAGCTCCGGGTGGCTCTTCGGGGACGCGGTGACATAGCTGCCGTCGGCGAGGACGACGTCTGCCGACAGCAGGCTGTCGACCGTCAGGCCGTATCTGCGGGTCAGGTGGCCGTGCCCGCCGCCGAGGGTGAGACCGCCGACGCCCGTGGTCGACATGATCCCGGACGGTACGGCGCGCCCGACGGCGTGGGTCGCGTGGTCGACGTCTCCGAGCAGGCTGCCGCCGCCCACCTGGACGGTGTCCGACTCCGGGTCCACCCTGACCCAGCGCATCGGGGACAGATCGAGGACGAGTCCGTCGTCGACCAGGCACAGACCCGGGCCGCTGTGGCCGCCGCCGCGCACGGCGAGCTCGACGCCGGTGTGCCGGGCGAAGGAGATCACCGCCTGCACGTCCGCCAGGTCCACGCACTGGGCGAAGGCGGCCGGCCGCCGGTCGATCATGGCGTTGTAGATGCTGCGGGCCGCGTCGTAGCCGGGGTCACGCGGTGTGATCACGGATCCCCGCAGTGCCTCGCGCAGACCGCCGAGGGCCGTCGCGTCGATGGTGTTCATGGCCGGGTGCCCTTGGTAGCCACATAGTAGACGTTGATCGGGTCGCCCTCCACCGACTTGACGTCGACGGTCCCGAACCCCGCCTCCCGGAGCATCCGCAGGGCCGTTTCCCGGCCCCACACCGTGCCCAGACCGGCACCGCCCGTGCTGAGCGAGGTCGTCATGCAGTAGAAGACGGAGAATCCGTAGAGCGCGGGGCCGAGGGGATGGCCGATGTTCTGCTCGAGTCGGCTGGAGGCGGCGATGTCACCCATGAGGAACGTGCCAGCGGGGCGCAGGGCGCGGGCGATGGCCGTGAGGGTCTCGGCCGGCCGGGCCAGGTCGTGGATGACGTCGAAAGCGGTGATGAGGTCGTACTCGCCGGTGATCTGTGTCGCGTCGGCGACGATGTGGTCCAGGTTGTGCAGACGTGCACAGGCCGCCTCGGCCCGTGCCGCCCCGATCGCCGCCTCCGACTGGTCCAGGCCGAGGAAGCGGCTCGCGGGAAACGCCTTCGCCAGCACGAGCGGGGCATGGCCCTGCCCCGTGCCGACGTCGAGCACGTCGATGCCGGACCGCAGGCGCTCGGGCAGCCCCGGCACCAGCGGCACGATCACATCGACCAGGGCGACGTCGTAGATCCGGGCGGTCTCCTGCGCCCGCAGCGCCTGGAAGCGCGGATACGCCGAGTACGGCACTCCTCCGCCCCGGCGGAAGCACTGCACGACCTGTTGCTCGACCTCGCCCATGAGCGCGACGTACGGCATCATGGCGGCCACGTTGTCCGGGCCCCGCCGCCGTGGTCAGTGACGCGGCGTGCTCCGCCGGCAGCACATAGGTGTCCCTCGCGGGGTCGTACTCGACGAGTCCGCCGACGACCATGCCGCCCAGCCACTCCCGCACATACCGTTCGTCGAGGTCCGCCGCCCTGGCCAGGTCGGCGCTGGACGACGGGGGCAGGCCGGCCAGGGTGTCGAACAGGCCGCACTGGTGACCGACGCTGGTGAGCAGGGCCAGTGCCGCCTTGTTCAGGACGTCGACCATCTCGGCCGCGAACGCCTCCTGCCGGGCGGGGTCCGGTGGCGCCTGCCGCTCCTGGGAAACCGACATGTTTCCTCCTTAACCGGTGAGGTGCGGCGATCTTCACCGGGGGTGCGGTGACACACTGCCCGCGAATCCGCCCATTCATCAGGCTATGCCCGATGGGATCTCCGGTCTTTGCGAGGGCGCGCGGGAACGGCGAGGGCCCCTGGCGGCGTGCGGGCGGCCAGGGGTCCTCGTTGGGTCAGTCCGCGTCAGCCGTCGGACTCCGACGACGGGATGTAGGCACCCGGCACGTCGTTCGGCGCGTAGATCTTCTTCTCGCCGGGGTACGGCGTCGTCCAGTTGTGCGTCTGATACCACGTGAGGTGGTTCAATTGCGCGGGGTTGGCGTAGTCGGGAACGGCGTTCGGCCCGGTCAGCCGCTGCTTCGCCTTCCAGCTGTCCCACTCGGCGGCCAGCTTCCGCATGTCCGACGGGACCTTCGCCGACGGCACGGCCGCCGCCTTGAGGTCCTGCTTCGCCGGGGTGTCCACGCCGCAGGACGGCGGCGTGCTCAGACCGTCGGTCAGCGAGGTGCGGTTGGGCAGCGCCGTGAACGGCGTGTAGTCCGGGTGCTGGGTGAAGGCGCCCCGCATCGGGGTGGCCGCGGTGTCCTTCTGGTTCATCGGGCGGATCCCGAGGATCTGCTCGATGGTGCGGATCATGGTGATCTGCGAGTAGTAGTGGCTGTCGACCTTGTCGTGCTGGGCCCAGGGGCTGATGATCTGGATCGGCGCCCGGTGCCCGTCGACGTGGTCGAGACCGGCCTGGGAGTCGTCCTCGACGACGAAGATCGCCGAGTCCTTCCAGTACTTGCTGTGCGAGATCTCGTCGACGATCCTGCCGGTCGCGAGGTCGTTGTCGGCGACCTGGGCGGCGGGGCTGGCCGGACCACCGGTGTGGTCGCTGGAGAGCCAGAACATGTTGAGGTTCGCCGGACCGTTCTTCTCGAAGTCCTGCTTCCAGATCTGCTCCCGGTAGACGTCCGGGACGCTGGTGTCGAACTTCGGGAAGCCGGGCACCGACACGCTGTTGAGCGACGGGATCGGCGAGGAGGAGTTCAAGGGGTAGGCGGTGCCCTGCCCGGTCGCCGCCATGTTCTTGGCGTCGCAGTACAGGTTCTGCCAGCTCGCGCCGGACGGCTTGGTCAGGAACTGCTGGAACTCGCCGAAGTCCCGCACGGTCTTGCCCGCCGCCTGTGCGCCGGTCCACAGGAAGCCGGTCTTCTGGTGGCCGAGCGCGTCGTCCTCGGTGTCGTAGCTGCGCTGGTACTCACCGGCCGAGGACTCGGTGTACTCGGGATTGTCGGCCTGCATCAGCCAGTTGTGGCCCTCGGCCGAGTTCGTGCCGATGTCGTAGGTGTTGTCGTAGAGCCCGAACTGCTCGGCGAGCGCGTGCTGGTTGGGCGTGACGTTCTCACCGAACTGGGTCAGCGACGGGTCGCCGTTGCCCTTCGCGATGTCGCCGTAGACCTGGTCGTAGGTCCGGTTCTCCTTGACGATCAGGAAGACGTGCTTGATCGTCGAGCGGTCGCCGAGCCGCGCCGGGACCGGCACCGGCTTGGCGTTGCTGTGCTTGTCGGCGTACCTCACCGAGCCTTCGGTCCAGCCGTTCTGCTGGAAGACCTTGGCGGTCTCGGACCGGATGACACGGTCGCTGGGCAGCGCGAACTGCGTGAGGCTGGAGGTCGTGTCGTGGGTGCCGTGGCCGGCGCTGTCGGGGCGGCGGGCGTCCACACCACGGGTGTTGGAGACGACCACGGTCTTGCCCACGGTGGTGATCTCCGCGGGGAAGTAGTCCGTCGGGAGCAGGCCGACGTAGGAGACCGGTTCCTGCGGGGAGGTGTAGCGGTAGACCGCGACGGCGTTGGCGCGGCCGAGCGTCACCAGCAGATGGCCGTCGTCGGTGAGCGTCACCGCGTTGGGCTCGTAGCCGACCGAGGCCTCCGGCCACGGCTGGGTGGAGATGGTCTGTACGACCTTGTCGTTCCTGGTGTTGATGACCGACACGTTGTTGTCGGCGGTGTTGGTGACGAACACCGCGCCGTTCTTGGCGTACACGGCGGTCGGGTGCAGACCGACGTCGATGGTCCCGACGGCCGCGGAGGGGTTGGCCAGGTCGATGACGCTGACCGTGCCGGTGGTGGTGGCAGCGGTCTTGGGGTCGGCCGGCACCTGGGTGCCGTAGGAGTTGATCGTGGTGTCGCCGGTCCTGGCCGGACGCCCGCCCTCGTTGCTGACGTAGAGCTTGTCGCCGACCTGGGCCATGCCGCGCGGGGCGTTGCCCACGGTCCAGCTCTGCTTGACGGCGCCGGTGGCCGCGTCGATGGCGACGACCCGGTTCTGGCCGTTGACCGCCGAGTACACGGTGGAGCCGTCCGCGGAGAACACGGCCGCGCTCGCCAGGGCGTGCTTGGTGCCGTCGGCCGGGATCGGGACGGTCACCGGGTCGGCGAGGGTGCCGTCGGCGTTCACCGTGAACTTCGTGTAGCCGTCGGTCTGGCCCAGCCAGAGCTGCTTGCCGTCGGGCGAGTACGTCGGGCCTTCCTGGCCGACAGAGCCGTTCTTGATGCGCAGGTCGTCCGCCGCGTTGGTGCCGACCTTCTGCTTCACCTGCCCGGTCTTGAGGTCCACGACGACCAGTGCGGCATCGCCGTCGGCGACCGCGGCCGCGAGGTGGCTGCCGTCCGGGCTGACGGTCGAGGACATGATCTTGCCGTCGTTGATGACCAGCCGGCTGCCGTACGGGGAGATGTACTGGTCGCCGGAGACGACCTGGCCCTTGTCGGTGACCTGGCCGACCTGGTCGGTGCCGAACTGGTGGGTCGAGGCGACGGCCGTGCCGGTGGCCAGGGCGACCGTGGTGATGCATGCCGTGAGCAGCGCTGCCCGGCGGCCGACCCGTCTGCCGAGCAGGTCGAAGTACTCCCTCTCGACGTGCCGGCGGCGGCGCGTTATCTGCATGACGTCATCCCTTCGGGGAGGTGGAGAGAAGTCCGACGCTGCCGTCGAACTGCCAGAGGGGGTTGGGTGCGTCTCCGGTCGAAGTCCGCACCAGGAAGTAGCCGTTCACTTCCTTCGGTCCGTCGCCGTCGGCCACGAACCGCCCGTCCGCGGTGATGTCGAGCTGGTAGACGGCCTGCCCTGCGGTCTGGGTGCCGGGCAGATGCCAGGAGACGACGCAGCGCCAGTCGTTGCCGGCGCCCTCCGCGCCGTCCGCGACGCCGCCCTTGGTGCAGGCGGCCGTTGACTTCAGCTGTGCCTCGGTGACGGCCGGCCGGTTGAGCTGTGCGGTCTGCATCCGGTACAGGTGCGCGAAGGCAGTGGCGAGCGAACGCTGAACCTTGTCCTGCTGGATCCCGGAGCCGGTGCTCGCCCCGGTCACCGCCGCGACCACGGCGACCGTGACGGCGACGAGCCCGGCGAGCGGAAGGAGTCCGGCGGTGACCGCGCGGCGGCCCGAGCCGTCGTCGGTCGGGTTGGAGAAGTCGCGCCGCAGGAAGAGCAGACAGGCCAGCGCCGTCGCGACGACCGCCCACACCAGGCTGACGACGATGCCGATGATCAACGGGCCGAGTTGTGCCGGGCTGGTGAACAGCCCGTTCCAGGCGATGAACGCCCAGCTGGGCAGCGCGAGTCGTACGGCGACGGGGAGCGGCAGCATCTGGGCGAGCTGCATCGCGAGCGCGACGACCGCCGGGAGCAGCAGGCCCATCGGGGACCGCCCCAGCACGACGGACCCGAGGAGGCCGATCCCGGCCAGAGCCAGCGTCGGGGCGAGCACACAGGCCCAGGCGAGCAGCACCTTGCCGGCGGCGTCCCCCGGGGCCAGCAGATGGCCGTCGAGGCCGACCAGCGGGTGGTTGCCGACCGCCGCGAGGCCGCCGACGGTACTCGAGCCGGCCAGCCCGGCCACGAGCAGCAGGATCACGGTGGCACTGGCCAGCGCCTTCGCCACGAAGATCCGGCGAGGCGAGCGGATCGCCACGAGCAGGTGACGCCAGGTGCCGAGCCGGTCCTCGGAGGCGAAGACGTCACCGGCGACGACGGACGTCAGCAGCGGCAGTGCCCAGGTGCCCGAGAAGCCGAGGATCACCAGGGGTCCGGCCCAACCCGTGGCGAGCATCCAGCGGCCGAAGAGGGTGTCGGCAGGGAGGGTGCTCTGCTGGCTCACCCCGGCGACGAAGAGCGCCGGCGCGATCCAGCAGGCGAGGACCAGCAGGCGGATCCGCCATTGCGAGACGAGCTTGACGAGTTCGAAGCGGTAGGCGCGGGCCACGGAGACGCGGTCGGTGCCGGTAGTGGGGGTGGTGGCGGCGACGGTTGCGGTCGCGGTCATCGGCCGGCCTCCTGCGGCTGGGCATCGGTCACCCGCGGCCGGGTGCCGGTGTTCTGCTGCTGCTCGGTGAGGGCCAGGAACGCGGCCTCGAGCGGGGACACCACGGGGGCGAGTTCGCGCAGGGCGATGCCCGACTGCACGAGCCGCACCACCAGTTCGTCGAGGGCCGGCACCAGGGCGCGTACGACGAGCCCGTCGGCCCCGTGACGTCCCGCGGCCTCGTCGACGAGACGGACGCCGGGCATGCCGGCAGCCAGCCCGCGGGCGGTCTGCGGGTCGGAGGTGAGCAATCGGTAGTCGAGTTCACGGTTCTCGGCGGCCAGCTTGTTCAGCGGCCCGGAGAACACGACCCGTCCGGTGGCGAGGATGGTGACGTCGGAACACAGCGCCTCGAGGTCGTCCATGCGGTGGCTCGACAGCACGACGCTCGTCCCCCCGGCGGCGAGCCGGGCGAGGACGCCGTGCACGTGCTTCTTCCCGGCCGGGTCGAGGCCGTTGGACGGCTCGTCGAGCACGAGCAGCCGGGGCTCGGTGAGCAAGGCGGCGGCGAGCCCGAGCCGTTGCCGCATGCCCAGGGAGAAGCCGCGGATCTTATCGTCGGCGACATCGGTGAGCCCGACCTGGTCGAGTACGTCGTCGATGCCCGCCGTGCGCGCGTCCCGGCCGCGCAGTGCGGCGAGCGCACCGAGATTCTGCCGGGCGGTGAGCGAGGGGTAGAGCCCCGGCCCGTCCACGAACCCGGCGACGCCGTCGGGAGCGGCGAACCTCCTGCCCACCGGCGCACCGAGGATCTCGAGTCGGCCGCTGTCGGCCACGGCCAGGCCGAGCAGGAGCCCGAGAAGCGTCGTCTTGCCGGCACCGTTCGGTCCGACCAGGCCGTGGATCTGTCCCTGCGCCACATCCAGACCGATGCCGTCGAGTGCGACGACATCGCCGAAACACTTGGTGATCCCGCGCGCCCGGATCGCGAGGAGTGAGTCCATGAGCCCCTTCTTTCGAAAGCCTCAAGGACCCTAAGGAGAGGACACCACACTCACAGGAATCGCCAGTTGAACGCTCAGGGAACGGAAGAAAACAGGCATGCGCCGCGCCGATAACCGGTAGATTCCTCAACTCCTCGGGTTTACAGGCAGCCTGACTGTACGTCAGTGATGCAGGGCGACGTCAGAACACCGCGCACACCTCCCCCACCTCCTCCCCGCCACCCAGCACCGGCGTACGGCCGACGCGGTCCACGACGGGTGCCGTCACCCCCATCCGGCGCAACGCACGGGCCAGGACGGGGCCCAGGGCCCGGACTCCACCGTCCTCGACCTTCAGGGCCAGGGAACGACCGTCGGCCAGGGCCAGGGCCTGCACGGCTTCGGCGCCGACCTTTGACAGGGCGCCCGGTATGTCCCGCATGAGCCAGGTGTCGTGACGGCGGGTGCCGGCGACGTACTCGGGGTGGGCCCGCATGGCGTCGGCGACCCGGCGTTCGGGTGTACCAGGTGCGGCGACGACGAAGGAGCGGAAGGCGCGGGCGAGGCCGGTCAGGCTGATCGCCATCAGCGGCGCCCCGCAGCCGTCCACACCGACGGCGGCCACCCGTTCACCCGCCGTCTCCTCCACGACCGCGCGGATGACGCGCTGGAGCGGATGGTCCGGGTCGAGGTAGGAGTCCAGCGGCCAGCCCCGCAGCGCGGCGGCCGCCAGCATCGCCGTGTGTTTGCCGGAGCAGTTCATGGCCACGCGCTCACGCCGGCCGCCGACCGCCAGGCAGGCCTCCAGCTCCTTCTGGTCCAGCGGGAGGGCGGGCGGGCACTGAAGGTGCTCTGGGGACAACCCGTGCTCGTCGAGCATCGCGCGCACCAGGTCGCGATAGAACGCCTCGCCGGAATGACTCGCGGCGGCCAGGGCCAGCCGTTCTCCCCCGAGGTCGAGGCCGGCCCGCAGCACGCCCGCCGCCTGCATGGGCTTGTTGGCGGAACGTGGGAAGACGGGGGAGGTCACGTCACCCACCGCCCACTCCACCGTGCCGTCCGCGGCGAGCACCACCACGCTGCCCCGGTGCCGCCCCTCGACGAATCCGGAGCGGACGACCTCGGCGAGGACCGGGGCGCTCGACGTGCTCGCGACGGGGGTGGTGAGGGTGGGCTCGGACATCGGCGGTCACCTTCCGGACGGGAATCGGCTCGGACCCGCCCGGCCGTCCCGGGATCGCCGGATGGGCCGGCCGATGAGCGGGTCGCTCCGCACCGTACCCGGGCCCGAGTCGCCCACCGCAGGCAGTCGGCATGACGCTCCGCTGTGCGCGCCGTCGCACCGGGCGTGACCGGCTTTCCCGTCGGTACGAAGTCCGAGAAATGGACCTGGCCGGTCGGTCACGGCGGACGGGTCGAGCAGCCCGCAGGCCATGAACGCCACCCGCGTGCAGGCGACAGTCGCCCGCTGCACCCGCAGGACCTCGACCGCGCCATCTAGGTTGGGGCCATGAGTCATGACTGGCGCACGGATCGGATCGGGGCTGCGCTGCGGGGCGAGAACCCCACGGTGCTACGGCGGCTTCGGGCGGGGTTCGCGGTGATCGGCGACGTGCAGTTCCTGCCCGGATACTCGGTCCTCCTGGTGGACGAGCCGGGTGTGCACCGGCTGTCCGACCTGCCGAAGGCCAAGCGGCTGGCGTTCCTGTCCGACCTGGACCGGCTCGGAGAGGCCGTCGAACGGGCCTGCCGGCGGCTGGACCCCGCCTTCCTCAGGGTGAACCTGGAGATTCTCGGCAACACGGACCCGTTCCTGCACGCTCACGTCTGGCCTCGGTTCGGGTGGGAGCCGCCCGAGGCGGTCGGGAAGCCCGTATGGCTGTATCCGCCGGAGCGGTGGCGGGACGAGCGGTTCCGGCTCGGCCGGCGGCACGACGCGCTGCGGGATGCGATCGGAAGTGAGCTGGACCGCCTCGGCTCCAGTGCCTGACGGGTGTGCGCGCCGATGCCGGGCAGGAAGGGGCTCGGCATCGGCGCACGGCTCGCGGACTCAGTTCAGCGTGAGCGTCGCGGAGTCGTTGCGGCCGTTCGGGTCGAAAGCCGGCCGTCTGGAGTGCGCCGGATCCGGGCCCCAGACCAGCTGGACGCCGCCCTTGGCATGCGTGACGACGTCGTCCACCCGGAGGGTCAGGCTGAAGTCGGTGACCTGCCCCTTGGGCAGGACGATGCCGGGCGGGCCGCAGACATACGGGCCGTGGTCCTTGGCCGTCGCGTTGTTGTCCTGCCACGGCCTGCAGTTGGCCGAGTGACCGACGACGGTGGTGCCGGACGGCGGCGTCACCCAGGCGGTGGGCACACCCTCACCGCCGCTGCGGTCGTACAGGGTGGCCGGGCCGTTGGCAGACAGGTGGAAGGCGAAGGCCGCCTTCTCGCCCTGCCCGGCCCGCGCGCTCGCTCCGGTGACCCCGAAGTCGGCGGTGTTGTGGGCCTGGAGGGAGGTGATCCGGTAGTCGGTGGTGTTGTCGGACTGCGGCAAGGAGACGGAACCGGCCGGGGCCGAGGACGTCCGGCCCGCCTTGATCACCTTCAGCTCGAGACCGGCCCCCTTGCCCCAGGTCCACTTGAGGCCCTGGTCGTCCGGCCAGCCCGGCTGACCGAGCGGCGCGGTCATCGTGTCCAGGTACGTGAACAGCGCGGCGGAGTTCACCCGCAGACGCACCGGTGCGGCCAGGGCGGCCGTCTCTCCGATGTTGATCGCGCCCTTGGGGTAGCACTCCGCGAAGTGGATCGTGCCGTTGTACGCGTACTTGCAGTTCGCGTGGTGGTCGGCGAAGTCCAGGCCGGGTGAGGCGGCCAGGACGGTCTGGACACCCTTGGCCGGCCGGTTGCCCACGTTGGTGAACCGGACCGGTTCGCTGACGGTGCTGCCGACCTTCAGGCCGGTGTGGTCGGTGAGCTCGGCGAGGCCGAAGGAGGGACCTCCCACCTCGACCCTGCCGGTGCCGCCCACGATCTGCGCGTGCGCGGACCTGCCGGTGACCTTGTACGTGCCCGTGGCACCGAGCGCGGCGCCCTTCAGCGGGGTCAGGGTCAGCCGGGTCTCGGACCCCATGTGGGTGGTGGGCGAGGAGTCGGACTGGAACATCTCCGAGCACGTGGCCACCAGGCCCTTGGCCGTGCAGTTGTCCGAGAAGGTCACCTTGGCGATCTTCGACAGGCCCCGGGCGTCCACGGTCAGCGTGGCGTCGTACGCCTGAAGGTTCTTGGCCTTTGTCTGAAAGGTGAAGGACACGTCCGCCGTGGCGGGCGCGGCCGGCAGGGCCACCGGCACGGGACTGTCGAGGGTGATCACCGGCCGGCCGGTGACGGCGCCGGCCGGGGCGGTGCCCAGCAGCGCGGCGGCGAGCCCAGCAGTGGATATGAGCGCTGCGGCCGTCCCGGTGAGGGATCTTCGTCTCATCTATGTCCTTTGGTCGGAAGGAGTTTCACGACGATCGACTGAACGATCGGCTGAACGGTCAACTGAACGATCAGCCGGACCTTATCCCCTGTGTTACGCCCCTGTGACACCGAACGGACAATTCGAAGATCAGAACCTGTCAGGCTCGGCTACACCGAACGACCTGACCAGTCCTTGTTCCTGGGGGAATTCAGCCATGACCACCCGTACCCGCACCATGGCGGCCGCCATCGCCGTGGCCGCAGCCGTCACCGGCACCGCACTGCTGGGCGCCTCCGGCGCCGCCTCGGCCGCGCCCACCGCCTCGCACGGCACCCTGACCGTCAGCAACGGCACCAAGTACGTGCTGATCGGCGGCCACAAGGTGAACTTCGGCGTGCCGGTCCGGGACCTCGCCTGGTCTCCGGACGGCAAGAAGGCCGCCTTCGTGGACGGCTCCGGCAACCTGGACATCGCCAACCCCGACGGCAGCGGGCGCGTGGTCGTCGCCAAGAACCCCGGCAACCAGAACTGGTCCCACCCGACCTGGCAGGTGGCCGCGAAGGACACCCAGAACGGCATCCCCGCCAAGGACAACCTCATCTTCGCGGCGCGCGCGGGCGGTGTGTCGCGGCTGAAGTACATCTCCGCCAAGTCCGTGGGGGGCACGCCCAAGACGCTGTCCCTGTACGGCGAACCGGGTCCGGGCGGTGCCCTGCCGCAGACCGGCAACGTCTGGCCGAACGCGGCCGGCCACTACGGCACCGCAGTGTACGCCAACGACCACGACGGCACGGTCTACATCCGCGACGACTACCTGCGCCAGCAGGGCAGCAAGCTCACCAAGGGCTCCGAGCCGGCCCTGTCCCCGAACGAGGAGGAGGTCGTCTTCGTGCGCTCGGTCGCCGGCCACGACCACGTGCTCGTGGAGGACTTCATGCACGGCAACCACATCAAGGACCTCACGCCGCACGCCACGACCGACTACACCGAGCCGGCCTGGTCCCCCGACGGCAAGACCCTCGCGGTGCGCACCCCGTCCGGCACGGTGACCCTGCCGGCCGACGGCACGGGTCGTCCGACGAAGGTCACCTCGACGACCGGCCTGGCGGCGTACCGCCCCTGACGCCGTACGAGAGGTCGGGCCGGGCGCGTTTGGGCCGGGGAGCGCGGGTCACTTCGCGGTCCGGGCGAGCTCGGCCCGCAGTTCGTCCAGGTGCGCGTCGGCGGTGTCGTGCGGCAGGAACTCGACGACGTCGAGGAACCGGAAGAGCACCCGGCTGCCGGTGACGGCGTACTCGTACTCGCCGAACCCCACCACCGCGCCCAGCGCGCCCCGGACGGCGCCCCGCACCACGTGCGAGGTCATGTCGTCCGGCTCCGCCGCCGACATGCCGCGCCGGGCGTTGGGCCGGGCCAGATACGGGCACACCATCGAGGCGTACAGCATGCACGCCCGGTGCCCCGGTCCTTCGAGGGTGGGCGCGAGATTGCGATAGGGGCGCCGGGCGGCCAGCGCCTCCCCGATCGCCGCGCTCTCCGCGGCCCCCACCACACGCCACACCGGCCCCTGCGGCATGCCCTGGTTGCACACCGAGCACAGACGGTTGCGCGCGCACGCGGCGCTGCGGTCGTAGTCGGTCAGCGCGAACTGGGGCTCCTCACCTTCCCAGGGGGTGATCGCCGGCACCGGATACCCACGAGCGTCGCGGGGCCGTGCCTCGACCGCCGCCGGCATGGGAACACTCTCGAATCGCACAGGCCATGACTACCAGGACCAACGGCTTCAGGCCAAGGCCGTGCAAGACGGCCGCTGCTGAACGGCCGGCCGGAGAGGATCAGTGCATGAACGAGATCGTGCTGATGGCGGATCCCAGGGTCGCGGCCGTCCCCGTGACCGACTGCGGCGAACCGCTCGTCGACGTCCGGCTGCGGGATTCCCTCGCCGTGGATGCGCGCAGGGCGGAACCGTCCGGGGCGTTCGCGCATCTGCGGGAAGGGGTTCTGATCCGTCTCCTCAGGGCGCAGCAACTCCTCCCGGACGGCCTGCGTCTGCTGCTTGTCGAGGGGTACCGGCCGCCCGCGCTGCAGCGCGAGTACTTCGATCGGTACGCCGGCACGCTGCGGGCCGCTCACCCGGACTGGTCGCCAGAGCGGCTGCGCGAGGCCGCGAGCCGGTTTGTGTCGCCGCCGGAGATCGCCCCGCACAGCGCGGGCGCCGCGGTGGACCTCACGCTCGTCGGCCCCGACGGGCGCGAACTCGACATGGGAACGCGGGTGAACGCCGACCCGGAGGAGAGTGACGGCGCCTGTTACACGGACGCCGCCACGATCGGCCCGGAGGCGCGGACCAACCGGCGGGTGCTCGGTGCCGCGCTGGGTGCCGTCGGCCTCGTCAACTACCCCACGGAATGGTGGCATTGGTCCTACGGCGACCGCTACTGGGCGCTCACCACCCAAGCCGGCTCTGCCTTGTACGGCCCGCGGGAACTCGGATGAGCCGTGCCGCGGCCGACCCGCCCGCCGGCCCGAGCCGGGCACGTGGTGCACGGGGCCGCCTCGTGCCCCCGTTGGATCCCGAACTGGCCGAGGCACTGGCCCGGTCGGGAGCCGCGGCGCGGGAGCCGATCACCCCGGAGAACCTTGCGGCCCGGCGGGAACGGGATGCTGCAACGCGCCCCAGGCCGACGGTCGGTGAGCTGCGGGCCGACGGCCGCTTCGAGGTGGAGGAGCTGCGGGTGCCGGGGCCGCCGGGCGGCCCGGACGTCACGCTCGTGAGCGCACGGCTCGCCGGAATCACCGGGCCGCTGCCTCTCCTGTACTACCTGCACGGCGGCGGAATGATCACGGGCAACGCGTGGTCCGTGCTGCCGCGGCTCCTGCGCGAGTGGGCCGCGCCCCTGGAGTTGGCCATCGTCTCCGTCGAGTACCGGCTGGCACCCGAGGCGCGGTACCCCGCGGCGGTGGAGGACTGTTACGCGGGGCTCGTCGGGGTGGCCGGGCACGCGGCGGAGCTGGGCATCGACGCCGAGCGTGTCGTCGTCGGGGGAAAGAGCGCCGGCGGTGGACTCGCCGCCGCACTCGCCCTGCTCACCCGTGACCGGGGCGGACCCGTCCCGATCGGGCAACTGCTCCTGTCCCCGATGCTCGACGACCGCAACGACACCGTCTCCAGCCATCAGTTGGCCGGCGTCGACACCTGGGACCGGACCTCCAACGCGACCGCGTGGCAGGCGGTGCTGGGTGACCGGTACGGCACCGCGAACCTGCCGCCCTACGCGGCTCCCGCCCGCGCGAGAGATCTGTCCGGGCTGCCTCCGGCCTATGTCGAGGTCGGGTCGGCCGAGACCCTGCGGGACGAGACGGTGGCGTACGCCCAGGCAATCTGGCGGGCCGGCGGCCGGGCCGAACTGCACGTGTGGCCCGGCGCCTGCCACGGCTTCGACACCTTCGCGCCACGGGCGGCACTCAGCCAGGACGCCCGCGCCGCCCGTACCCGCTGGCTGCGGCGCATCCTCACGCGCATGCGATGACCCCGTAGGTGACCAGGCCGTAGGCGAGGTGCCAGATCGCGTCCGAGGCCCCGTCGACGGGCGACCAGGTGCACGGGTAGCTGATGTCCAGGCCGGCTGTCGGCGCGTCGGCGAGCGTCATCGCCAGGCCCCCGGTCAGCACGGCGCCCAGCCAGGCGCGCGGCCGTGGACCGGCACGGTGGAGCAGGGACAGGACGGCGCCCGTCCGGGTGTCCCGCCTTGGTGGTGACCTTCTCCACCACGGCCTCGGGGATGCTGCTCGAAGGGCGGCCGCGCAGCGCCGTCTCGGCACGGTCATGGCGTGTGCGGGCCCTGTCCGGGCTCCGGGCCGCAGTGTGCGATCCGTGTCAGGTCGGTCATCAGCGAGTCGAGCCAGGACACGGTCGCGTAGTACAGGCGCGGGGCGCCGGTCGGCTCGGCGACAGGGCCCACGCGCACCGGATCCATCAGCGGAGTCCGCCCGGTCGGCGTGTCCGCTCCGGGATCCAGGGCCGCCGGGATCAGCAGCATCCGCCCGGCCACGCGGTCCCCCAGGATCACCCACCGCCGAACGCCCGGCACGCCGGCACCGGGCGCGGCGGAACGCCGCGGGGGCCGGTCAGCCCGGGGTGAAGCGGATCGGCGTGCCGGCCGCGGCCTGCGCGGCGGCCGCCAGGGCGGGCTCGGCGACGACACCGATCACCGGGTAGCCCCCCGTGGTCGGGTGGTCGTGCAGGAACACCACCGGGCGCCCGTCGGGGGGCACCTGCACGGCGCCGAGGACCATGCCCTCGCTCGGCAGCTCACCGGCCGACACGCGGTCCAGCTCCGGCCCTTCGGTGCGCAGGCCGATGCGGTTGCTGCGCTGCGACACGCGGTACGTCGCCGAGGTGAGGGTGCGCAGCGCGCCGGGGGTGAACCAGTCGGCGCGGGGGCCGAGCCGCAGCGGGAGGGTCAGTTCGGTCGGCGGCGCGGGCCAGGGAGCACTGTCGGGCGGCACCGGCTGCCGGGCGGCAGCGCCCAGCGGGAGGACGTCCCCGTCGCGCACCGGCGCGGGGCCGAGTCCGGAGAGCAGGTCCGTGGAACGGCTGCCGAGGACCGGCTCGACGGCGATGCCGCCGGCGACGGCGACGTACGAGCGCACGCCCGCGGTCACCGCGCCCACGTCCAGGACGGCGCCCGCGGGCACCCGCACGGGCACGCCCCAGGCGGCCGGCCTGCCGTCGACCTTCACCGGGCACGGCGCGCCGCCGACCACGACGGTCACGGCGCGGTCGGGACGCAGGGCGCAGCCGGTCAGCGTGGCCTCCAGGACGGCGGCGCCGGGCGCGTTGCCGAGCAGCAGGTTGGCCAGTGTCATGGCTCCGGCGTCCAGGGCGCCGGAGCGGGGAACGCCCAGGTGGGCATGGCCACGCCGGCCGCTGTCCTGGACCGTGGTGAGGGCGCCGGAGCGCACGACGGTGAGTCTGCCGGTCATGATGTGCCGTCCTCTGCCACGAACCGGACGCGCGTTCCCGGCGTGAGGAGGGCGGGTTCCGCCCGGCTGAGGTCCCACAGCGGTTCGGGGTCCGGCATGGTGCCGATCAGCTGCCAGCCGCCGGGGGTGGCGCGCGGGTACACCGCGCTGTAGGGGCCGGCGAGCGCGACCGCGCCGGCCGGGACGCGGGTGCGCGGTGTGTCACGGCGCGGCACGTGCAGGTGTGCGGGCAGGCCGGTGAGGTAGCCGAAGCCGGGGGCGAAGCCGCAGAAGGCGACGCGGAAGGTGTGGGAGGAGTGCCGGGTGGCGACCTCGTGCACGGCGACGCCCCACAGGGCGGCCACCCGGGCCAGGTCGGGGCCGTCGTACCGTACGGGGATCTCCACGACTCCCCTGTCGTCGGCGGCCCGCGCCGGCACGTCCCAGTGGGGGATGCGCCGGGCCAGCTCCTCCGGGTGTGCGACACCGTCCAGGAGGACGGTCCGCGCGCCCGGCACGATGTCCGTGACGGGCGGCAGGGTGCCAGCCGCCCGCCGCCGCAGGAGTTCGGCGTGGAAGGCGTCGGTGTGCTCGGCGTCCGGCAGCTCGACGAGCACCGCGTGCCGCCCGGCGAGGCGCACCTGCAGAGACCGGCTCTCCGTCATGCGAACGCCCCGACCTCGATCCCGGCCGCCTCCAGAGCCGTGCGCACCCGCGCCGCGATCCGGGCGGCGCCCGGGGTGTCGCCGTGCACACACAGGGAGCGGGCGGTCACCACGACCGTCGTACCGTCCACGGCCTCGACCGCACCGTCCACCGCGAACCCCAGCGCGCGCCGGACCACCACGTCCTCGTCGGTCACCACGGCGTTCGTCTCGCGCCGCGACACGAGCGTGCCCGCAGCGGTGTAGGCGCGGTCGGCGAAGGCCTCCGGTACGGCGGTGAGGCCCGCGTCCCCGGCCGCGGCGAGCAGCTCCGAGCCCGGCAGGCCGAGCACGGACAGCGCGCCGCCCGCCAGTTTCACGCCCTCGACCACGGCCGCGGCCTGCTCGGCGTCGTGCACGGTGCGGTTGTACAGCGCGCCGTGCGGCTTGACGTAGGCCACCTCGGCCCCGGCGGCCTGTGCGAAGACCCGCAATGCCCCGATCTGGTAGGCCGTCTCGGCGGCCAGTTCGTCGGCGGGTACGTCCATGGCCCGGCGGCCGAATCCGGCAAGGTCGCGGTAGGACACCTGAGCCCCGATCCGCACCCCGCGTTCGGCGGCGAGGTCGCAGACGCGGCGCATCACCGCCGGGTCGCCCGCGTGGAAGCTGCAGGCGACGTTGGCGCTGGTCACGACGGAGAGCAGGGCGTCGTCGTCGGTGAGGGTCCAGCGGCCGAAGCCTTCACCGAGATCTGCGTTGAGGTCGATCACAGCCAGAACGTAATCGATTGTTGAACGATCCGACAAGGGATTGATTTACCGAACGCCCCCTTGTTCGATCGTTGAACGATCCCCTAGGGTCCCGGGCATCCCTCACGGATCCGGGCCTCCGGATCCGCGCCGCTCGGGCGTCCCGCCCGCTCACGCCTAAGGCCACCGCATGATCGTTCTTCTCGGCGTCGTCGTGGTGATCCTCGGATTCGTCACACGCCGCAACACCGTCCTCGTGGTGGGCGTCGCCGGTGTCTTCACCGGACTGATCGGCGGAATGAACCCGGCGGAGGTCCTCGCGGCCTTCGGCCGGTCCTTCGCCGACAGCCGCTCGGTCACCGTCTTCGCCGTGGTCCTCCCCGTGATCGGCCTCCTGGAGCGCTACGGCCTGCGCGAACAGGCCCGCAGACTCATCGGCCGGCTCGCCGGGCTCAGCGCCGGCCGGTTCCTCACCGTCTACCTGCTGGCCCGCCAGATCACCGCGGCCTTCGGCCTCACCAGCATCGGCGGTCCCGCACAGACGGTACGGCCGCTCGTCGCGCCCATGGCCGAGGCCGCCGCCGAGCGCTCGACGGGCGGGGCGCTGCCGGAGCGCCTGCGGGAGAAGGTGCGCTCCTACGCCGCGTCCGCCGACACCGTGGGCCTCTTCTTCGGCGAGGACTGCTTCATCGCGATCGGCTCCATCCTGCTGATCACCGGCTTCGTCAACTCGACGTACCACCAGAACCTCGAGCCGACCCAGCTCGCCCTGTGGGCGATCCCCGTCGCCGCCTGTGCCTTCCTCGTCCACGGCGCCCGCCTGCTGCTCCTGGACCGGCAGCTTCACCGGGAGATGGCACTCGCCACCGCCGAACACGATCTGTCGCTGCCGAAGGAGAGCAACAAGTGATCAAGGTCGAATGGCTCTACTGGCTGGTGGGCCTCGTCTTCGTCGTCATGGCCGCGCAGATGGCCGCCGACCGCAGCAACCCCCGGCGTTGGACGACCGCCGCGTTCTGGGGCCTGCTCGGGCTCACCTTCCCCTACGGCACCGGCGTCGCCGACGCCACCGCGAAGAACGGCGGCTGGACCCTGCCCGCCGAACCGCTCGGCATCGCGGTCCTCGTCCTGATCGTGCTCGCCGGATTCAACTTCCTCGGCAAGGGCGTCCCGGTCACCGGCACCAGCGAGGAACGCGAGGCCTCCGCCGCCCGGCTCGGCAGCAGGATCTTCGTCCCCGCCCTGACGATCCCGCTCGTCGCCATCGTCTGCGCCTCCTTCCTCGACAAGTCCGGCCTGTTCGAGACCGGCAAGGCCACCCTGCTCGGGCTCGGCGTCGGCTGCCTTGTCGCCCTGGTCGTCGGCATGCTGGTCACCGGCGAGCGGAGGCTGTCGGTGCCGCTCCACGCCGGGCGCTCGATGCTGGAGGCGATGGGCTCCGCCCTGCTGCTGCCCCAGCTCCTCGCCGTACTGGGCTCGATCTTCGCGCTGGCCGGGGTCGGCACCCAGGTGGGCAGGATCGTGCACGACGTGCTGCCGGACCACTCGAAGTACCTGGCCGTCGTCGCGTACTGCGTGGGCATGTTCCTGTTCACCGTGGTCATGGGCAACGCGTTCGCCGCGTTCCCCGTGATGACCGCGGCGATCGGCTGGCCCGTCCTCATCCAGCAGATGCACGGCCATCCGCCGGCGATCCTCGCGATCGGCATGCTGGCCGGCTTCTCCGGCACGCTGTGCACTCCGATGGCCGCCAACTACAACATCGTCCCGGCGACCCTGCTCGAACTGAAGGACCAGTACGGCCCCATCAAGGCCCAGATCCCGACCGCCGTCCCGCTCCTGGTGTGCGCCACCACGATCATGGCGCTGTTCGCGTTCTGAGTGGCGTGCCGAGCTCCGCCCCCCTCGCCTCCCGGGAAGGAAGTGCCATGACCCGCGTGCTCGTCACCGGCTTCGCCCCCTTCGACGGTCAGGAGGTCAACCCGTCCTGGCGGGCGGCCTGTCTGGTGGCCGCCGAGCCGCCCGCCGGACTCACGGTCACCGCCGCCGAACTCCCCTGTGTCTTCGGCAAGTCCCTCGACACACTGCGCGACGCCATCCGCGCGTCCACGCCCGACCTGGTCCTGTGTCTGGGCCAGGCGGGCGGCCGCCCCGGCGTCACCGTCGAACGCGTCGGCATCAACGTCGACGACGCGCGCATCCCCGACAACGCGGGCAACCAGCCCATCGACGAACCCGTGGTCCCGGGCGGCCCCGCCGCGTACTTCTCCACCCTTCCCCTCAAGGCCTGCGTCGCCGCCCTGCGCGCGGCAGGCGTACCGGCCGCGGTCTCCAACACAGCCGGCACGTTCGTCTGCAACCACGTCGCCTACGGCCTCGGCCACCTGATCGCCACCGAGTTCCCGCACGCCCGCGGCGGTTTCGTGCATGTGCCCTGGGCCCCGGAGCAGGTCACCGACGGCTCGGCCCCGGCTCTGGAACCCACCACGGTCGCCCACGGACTGCGCGCCCTGCTGGTCACCGCCGCCGGCACCCCGGCGGGGCACGACCTGAAGGTCACCGAGGGAGCCACCCACTGACACCGCTCCCCGCCCACGCGCCCGGCTCCGCCCGGCGTCCCGCCCCGGCCGACGTGCCGGGCTGACGGCGGGCGGCGGGCGGCGGGCGGCGGCAGGTCCAACTGACGGAGGGCGGCGGCGTGTCCGGCTGACGGTGGGCGGTGTGGCCGACCAGCGGCCGCCGCGAAGGCGCCGCTTCCGCCGGGGGACGGGACCGCTCTGAGAGCCGAGCGTACGGCGGTCACCGGCGACAGCACCAACGGGACCGCTCTCAGGGCCGCGATCAGGCCAGTGCGGAGTCCAGCCAGTGCAGGACGTCCGGGGTGACGGGGTCGGTGATGTCGGCGAACTCCTCGTGCTTGTTCAGGAACTTGGCTACATACGGGCAGACGGGCACGATCCGCTTGCCGGACTCGCGCACGTCGCTGAGCGCCTCCTTGACCAGCCGGGCGGCGAGCCCCCGTCCGGCGAAGGCGTCGTCGACCTCGGTGTGGTAGAAGACGCGCTGTTCACCGCGGTCGCGGTACGCGGTCAGTCCGGCGCGCTCGCCGTCGACGAGGATTTCGTACCGGTTCTCGGCGTCATTGCGCTCGACGGTCGGAGCGGCGGAGGGCTGGCTCATGGGATGCCTTTCGGATGGGGGCCGGTGCACGGGTGGGACGGGTCAGTGGCGCGGTGGATTCCTGCGCGGTGTGATGACGGCGTTCGGGAGTGCGGGAGCGGGGAGACGATCTCCCGGATACCCCTCGACGACGCCGAAGCGATCGGAGGCGTTCTGCCAGTCCTCCCGGGCCTGGGCGATGTCCTCGTGGCTGCGCCCGATGAAGTTCCACCACATGACGATTTCCTCCTCGAACGGGGTTCCGCCGAGCAGTACCGTGCGGGCGACGTCGTCCGACTCGTTCGTCAGCGTCAACGTGTCGCGGCCCGGGGGGAGATGGCCCAGCTCCGAGGGGCCCACCGAGGTGCCGGCCAGGCGCACCTCTCCCTGGTCGACCAGAAGGCCGTGCTCGAAGTCCGGGTCCACGGCGAGCGTGAGGGTCGCGCGTGGCCGGAGGAGGATCTCCGCGCCGAGCAGGGGTGTGAAGGTCGTCACCGGGGAGACGCTGCCGGCGAGGGAGCCGAGGAACACCCTGGTCTCGGCCCCCTCGGTCAGCACGGGTTCGGGCGCGTAGTGCTGGAAGTCCCGTTCGGTGTTGCGGTGTTCCTGTGGCAGCGCCACCCACAGCTGCACACCGTGCAGGACGGTGGTCCGCGGGGTGGAGACCTCGGAGTGGCTGATGCCGTATCCGCCGGTCATGAGGTTCAGCTCGCCGGGCCGGACCAGGGCGTGGTTGCCCATGCTGTCCCGATGCTCGATCTCTCCGGTGAACAGCCAGCTCACGGTCTGCAGCCCGGTGTGGGGATGCGGGGCGACGTTCATGCCGCCCGTCACCGAGACATCGTCGGGGCCGTAGTGGTCGGCGAAGCACCAGGCGCCGATCAGGGTCCGGGCCCGCTGCGGCAGGGTCCGCCGTACGGTCATCGCCCGGGGGCCGCCGAGGGGCACATCGCGCGGGGTCAGGACGTCGACCCGGGCCGTCTCGGCCGGCCGCTCGCCGTCCACCACACCGCCGCACCGCAGTTCCGCGGGTTTCGTTTCGACGTTGCTCACCGTGGACCGCCTCCCGAAGAAATAGTTCTATGTTCAACTATCATGCCATGATCGTAGCCCGCCGGCACGCGATCTCCGCCGATACCGACCCCTGGCTCATCCACACATCTGTAACTCTGACCAACCTACGCGTTCTGGCGGAAACCGCCCGGTACGGCCTTCGTGGACGGGCGCTTCCCCTCCCGCCGAGGTCGTGGCACTGCTGCGGCACATCAACCGATCGGCAGACGACCGGGGAGGTCAGCCGGCGGAGGTGAGCTCCGTACGCAGGACAGCCCGCCGTCCGTGCAGTTCGCCCCGCTCCATCCGGGCGTGCACGTCGGCGGCCGCGCCGAGGGGGAAGACCTCGATGCTGCGCGGGCGCAGAGCACCCCGGCCGAGCAGGTCGTTGATGTACACAGCGGCTTCCGCGAGTTCGTCCGGTGTCGCGTGGGAGATCACGAACCCCACGATGGAACGGTCGTTCATGTACAGCGCCCCGGCGGGCAGCACGGGGCGGGTCCGGGCGCCGGCCAGCAGCACCACGCGGCCCCTGCGGGCGAGCAGGTCGACCGTCGTCTCCAGGTCGTTGACGCCCGCTGTGTCGACGTACAGGTCGAGCCCCGACGGCGCCGCGCTGCGGATCTTCTCGGTGAGTTCCGGATCCCGGTAGTCGAACACCTCGCACGCGCCCAGCTCCGCGCAGTACCGTGCGTCCCGCGCGCCGGCCGTGGCGAGGACGCGGGCGCCGGCCCCCACCGCCATCGTCACCAAGGCGCTGCCCACGTTGCCCGCGGCGCCCGCGACCAGCACGGTCTCACCCACGCGGAGCCGCCCATGGACGAACAGCGCCAGATAGGCGGTCGCCGCCGGGTGGAACGCGGCCACCGCCGCGTACGGATCGACTCCCTCGGGCAGGTGGTACAGCCGGTCGGCCGCCACCACCGCCTGCTCCGCTGCCGCACCCTGCCTCCCCCCGTGCCCGAGGCTGTTGCACCACACCCGCTCCCCCGTACGGAAGCCGCCGGCACCGGGGCCCGCCGCGGCGACCGTGCCGACCAGATCACGGCCCACGACGAAGGGAAAGTCGACCTGCGTGGGGAAGCGCCCCGACCGCACGAACGTGTCCACCGGGTTGACCGCGGTGGCCAGGACGTCCACCACCACGTCGGTGGGGCCGGGACGGGGCGCGGCGATCTCGCCGAACCGGATGACGTCGGCGGAACCGAGCTCCTCGATGTACGCGGCACGCATGGCACCCCATGTTTCCACCTCCGCCCCGGAAACCTCAGCCGGACCGGGCCGTCACCAGCGCACCGCTGTGAAATCGACGGGCCGGGGCCGCAGTTCACGGGTCCGGCCCGTCAGCCCTCGCAGGCGCCGAGCCATCTCGTCGGCGGGCAGGTGCCGGCGGTCGCCATGGCCCGGCAGCAGCCACTCGAAGCGCAGTCGGCCGGCGGTGCGCGCCAAGGAGGCGGCCAGCTCCCGGATGTCGTACCAGGTGACGCTCTCGGCCACCTCGATGTCCCCGGTGGTGCGCGACCAGTAGAAGCTGTCGCCGCTGAAGCAGTACCGGTCGTCGGCGAGGAAGAGCACGCTGCCCCGAGTGTGGCCGGGCAGGGGGTGGGCGATCACGCCTTCGGCGATCTCCACCGGGTCGGTGCCCCGCAGGACGCGGTCGGCGTCCGGGGCGGCATCGAGGTCGCCCTCGTGGATCCACAGCCGCGCGCCGAAGCGGTCGGCGTAGCGGCGGCCGTGCGCGGCGTGGTCGCGATGGGTGAGCAGTACGTCGGTGACGGGGGCGAGCCTCTCGTAGCGCGCCGCCAGTGCGGTGCTCCAGCGCGGGGTGTCCACCATCATCGCGGTGCCGTCGGGGCGGCGTAACAGGTAGGAGTTGGCTCCCGCGGTGTGCGTGGAGTTGTGTCCACACAGGTGAACGGTGTCGTCCAGGGCCATCGGGAAGGGGTCCAGGCCCGCCTCCAGCCGCCCTCCCGGGGGGCGGACGGAGCGGGTGGGGCAGGCCTGGGCGGCTGCGTGGAGTTGCCGCGCCTCGGCCCCGTCCCGCGGCTGCCGCAGCACCGCCGAGCGCCCGTCGACCTCACCGATCAGGCCGGGCGCGAGTTGCCTGGCGACATCGCAGTTGGTGCACCGCTCGTCCACGTACCAGCCGTCCTCGAACCGTTCACCGCTCATGGCCCGTTCCCTCCGCATCGTGTCCGTCGACCGGCCTCTCGCCCTCCAGGGGTATCCGACGCCGAGCGGATTGGGGAAGGGCGGGTGGTCGAAACCCCCCATGGCCACCCGCCTGAAGTACCGCTTCACGAAGTGGCAGGACCGAGTGAGGCAGGCGCGTAGAAGGCCGGCCGGGTCAGCGCCTCGGCTCCGAGCTCTCCACGCCGAGTGCCCAGGCCCCGTACGCCGTCCCGGTGGTCTCGAAGGAGAAGATCACGTGGGACGCGGCGGTGTTGACGTCGCGCCAGAACCGCTGGACCGGGTCGGCCTCGAAGTGGCCCGTCGTCCCGGTGCCGCGGAAGAGCCGTTCGACCGCCGACACCGACAACTCGACCGCCAGCGCGAGGTCCCGCGGACCGCGGACCGCCGCCTCGCCCTCCCTGGTCTCCTCGATGCCGTCGGCGACCCGAGCGGCCCGCTGGACGAGGAGTTCGGCGGCGTCCACCTCGGCGGCCGAGCGCGCCAGGTCGATCTGCACCGACGGCTTCTCGCGCAGCGGGGCGCCCCGCCGGTCGGCCCGCCGGAGGTTCTGCTCGGCCGCGGTCCGCACGGCACCCCGCGCGGCACCCACCACGGGCACGGCGAGCGGCAGCGCGTTCACCGCGTTCACGGGGACCGTGTGGCAGCGGGCCTCGGAGGCGGTCGCCCGGCCCGCGTTGATGTCGAACCTCGACAGGGTCAGATGTTCGGGTACGAAGACGTCGTCCAGGACCATGGTGTCGCTGCCGGTCCCGCGCATGCCCAGCGTGAACCAGGTGTCCTTGACGGTGATGTCGGCCTGCGGCACCGCGAAGAACCGCACCTCGCCCCGCCCGTCCGGGCCCACCACGCCGGGTACGGCGGAGCAGGCGAAGACCCAGTCGGCGAAGCGCACCCCGCTGATGTACTTCCATTCGCCGCTGAGCCGCCAGCCACCGGAGACGGGCTCGGCCTTCCCGGCCGGCATGAGCGCGCCCGCCATGAGGGCGTCCGGCCCGTCGCCCCAGATCACCGCCTGTCCCTCCGGGGGCAGGTACGCGCCGTACCGGGCCGCGTAGGCGGACAGCGAGGCCGCCCAGGCAGCCGAGGCGCAGCCCTCGCCGACGAGGGCCACCGCCGAGGTCATGTCCACGAACCGGCCTTCCGTGCCGCCGAAGGCCGCGGGCACGAAGTGCCGGGCGAAGCCGGCCTCCCGCACAGCCTCGACCACCTCGGGCGCAAGGCACCGGTCGGCCTCCGTCTCGCCGCTGCACCGCGCCGCGATCTGCGCCACGCGCGGAGCCCCGGCGACCACCGCCGCCACGCCCGGCCTCTCGGCAAGGATCGTCGCTGTGCTGTCGCTGAGCATATGTTCGCCACCTCCGTTGGGATGGCCGCAGTCTCTCCGGCCAAGCGCGCGGCAGGCGGCACCCAGGCCGGGACCGGCCCGTCAATCACCCGACCGGCTTCACTTCCCCCGCACCTGCTCGGCCCCGCCGGGCCATGTTCGCACCTGGCACCCGACTGGTCGGAGCCGATGTCGAGACCTTCCTCCGGTTCCTCCCGGCCTGTGACCGGCGAACCTACAATGACGACATCACCCGTGTCCGTCGGCCGCTCCGGATCCGGCCGCGGCGGACGGGGAGGGTGCGGCTCGCCGTGATGGCCTGCGACGACAGTGGGAGGCCGCCGTGCAATTGGAAGAATTCCTGGCCCAGGTCCGCGACCGGGGCGAGTACCGCAGCCGCGAGGAGGCCGAGCACGTCTGCGAGGCGGTCCTGTGGGTGCTCGCGACCCGGATCGCCCCGGAAGAGGCCGACGATCTGGCTGCTCGGTTGCCCTCCCCGCTGGACGAGGCCCTGCATCTGGACCGAGGGCGGCCCGAGACGTTCGACTGTGACGAGTTCCTTCGGCGGGTGTCCATGCAGACCGGCGCCCGGCCCCGCACGGCCGAGTGGGACGCGGACGCCGTCCTGTCCACGGTGGCCGACGCGGTGCCCACCCGGCAGCTCGACCACCTCCTGTCCTGCCTGCCGGACCGCTACGCCGAGTTCTTCGGCAGGCCGAGTCCGAGCTGACCGAGCTGACGGGCGACTTCGCGGACAGCCCCGCGTCAGCGCTGTCCGCGCGAGCGGTCACTCGCCCTGCTGCACGGTCTGCTCGGTCAGTCGTTCGTCGCACCACTGCCGGGCCACCGCGGCGACCTCCTCCAGGGCGCCGGGTTCCCCGAACAAGTGGGTCGCCCCGGGAACGACGTGGAGGGCATGCGGCGCCCGCACATACCTGGCCGCCTCCTCGTTCAGCTCCTGCACCTGCGGGTCCATGCCGCCGACGATGAGCAGCACCGGGGCCCGCACCTGGCCCAGGGCGTCGCCCGCCAGGTCGGGCCGGCCGCCTCGCGAGACCACGGTCAGCACCCGGTCGGGGCGCTGGGCCGCGGCCACCAGCGCCGCGGCGGCGCCCGTGCTGGCGCCGAACAGGACCACGGGAAGGCCGCGGGCGTCGGGCTGTGTGTCCAGCCAGTCGATCGCGGCCACGAGCCGTCGGCCGAGGAGCGGAATGTCGAAGCGGTGCTCGCCGGTCAGCGCGTCGTGCCGTTCCTCCCGTTCGCTGAGCAGGTCCATCAGCAGCGTGCCGAACCCGGCGGTGCGCAGTTCGGCGGCCACCATCCGGTTGCGCGGACTGTGCCGGGAACTGCCGCTGCCGTGCGCGAAGAGCACCACGGCCCGCGCCGCCGTCGGGACCACGAGGTCACCGGAGAGTGTGGCGTCGCTGGTGGGAACCAGAACCATGTCGGAGATCATCGGCATCACTTCTTCCACGCCTGCCGACCATCGGATCACCGCGGATCACGAGGATCCGGGATCCCTCGCGTCCACCATATCGAAGCGATACATGTCATGTCTTTTCACACAAAACTCCCTGCCGGCTGGAGGAACGGGGCCGGCGGGTGCGGCGACCCGACACACTTGATGCGTACTACATCTATCTACATAATGGCGTTATGCACAAGCAGGTCATGGCCTCTGCCCGCCCCGTGGACGTATCTGCCGAGCATCTGATGCTCGCCGTGGAGGAGATCGTCCGGTACGTGCGCCGCAGCGCCACCACCGGCGGCCTGAGCACCGCGGCCTCGTCCGCGCTCAGCCGGCTGGGGCGCGAAGGCCCGCAGCGGCTGACCGAACTGGCCCGCGCCGAGAACGCCTCCCAGCCCAACATGACCCAGCTCGTCACCCGCATGGAGCGAGCCGGACTGGTGCGGCGCACCGCCGACCGCACCGACGGCCGCGGGGTGCTGGTGGAGGCGACCGACACGGGTCTGGAGGTCTTCCGGCAACGGCGGGCCGAACGCGCCGACGCCCTGGAACAGCTCGTCGAGGAGCTGACCGAGCCGGAGCGGCACGCCGTGGCGATCGCGCTGCCCGCGCTGGCCCGGGTGATCCAGGACCGCCCGGCGCGTTCCTGAACCTGTCCGTCCCCTTGTACCCAACCTCCCCGGAGAGAACTGGAGTTGAAGCGGTCATGAGCGCACCGCAAGGAAGGACCGCCAGCCCGTTCCGGCAGCCCAGGGCTGTCTGGGCCGTGGCGTTCGCCTGCGTGATCTCGTTCATGGGCATCGGCCTGGTCGACCCGATCCTGCCCGCCCTCGCCCAGAGCCTGCACGCCTCGCCCAGCCAGGTCTCGCTGCTGTTCAGCAGCTATCTGATCGTCACCGCGGTGGCGATGCTGGTCGTCGGCTGGTTCTCCAGCCGGTTCGGCGCCAAGCGCACCCTGGTCATCGGCCTGGCCGTCATCGTGGTCTTCGCCGCGCTGGCCGGCTCCACGGACTCCATCGACGGCATCGTCGGCTTCCGCGCCGGCTGGGGCCTGGGCAACGCCCTCTTCATCGCCACCTCGCTCGCGGTCATCGTCGCCTCGGCGAGCGGCGGCTTCGGCGGCGCGATCATCCTCTACGAGACCGCCCTGGGCCTCGGTATCGCCGTAGGGCCGCTGCTGGGAGGCGAGTTGGGCGCGATCAGCTGGCGCGGCCCGTTCTTCGGCGTCGCCGTCCTGATGGGCATAGCCCTCGTCGCGACCCTCGCCTTCGTACCGTCACTACCCAAGCCCACCCGGCCCACCTCTCCCATGGCCCCGCTCAAGGCGCTGCGCCACCGCGGTCTGCTGACCATGGGCCTCATGGCCCTGCTCTACAACTGGGGCTTCTTCACCATGCTCGGCTACGCCCCCTATCCGATGAAGCTGAGCGCCCACGAGCTGGGTCTCGTCTTCACCGGCTGGGGACTGCTGGTGGCCGCCTTCAGCGTCTTCTTCGCCCCGCGCCTGCAGGCCCGCTTCGGCACCGCTCCGGTTCTCTACGTCAACCTCGTCGGCCTCGGCATCGTGATGGCGGTCATCGCCGCCGGCGTGCGGACACCGGCCGTCGTCATCGTCGCGGTCATCGTCAGCGGCGCCTTCATCGGCATCAACAACACCCTCACCACGCAGGCCGTCATGCTCGTCTCCCCCGTGGAGCGCCCCGTGGCCTCCTCCGCGTACGGCTTCCTGCGTTTCATCGGCGGCGGCCTGGCACCGTACGCCGCCGGCAAGCTCGCCGACGCCACCGATCTGAGCGTGCCCTTCTACCTCGGTGCCGCCACCTTCGTCCTGGCCGTCCCCGTCCTGGCCAGTGGGCACGGCCTGCTGCGCCGGGCCGAGACGGACACCGGTGACAGCGAACCCATGGCGCCCTCGCTGACGCCCGTCGGCGCCCTGGCCGCCGTAGACACCCCGCCGGTCATCGTCGCGGTGGGCGCGCACGACCGGGCCGCCGCCATCGTCGACGCGGCGGCCCGCCTCGCGCGGGACACCGGCAGTCCGCTGGAGGTCGTCCACGTCCAGCAGACGGCGGTGGTCGAGGAACAGGCCGTCGAGACCGAGACCGTCGAACAGGCCCGGGCCGCCGTGGTCGCCCACCTGGACCGGCTCGCGGGCCGAGGCATCGCCGCCACCGGTCAGATCCTCAGCAGCGTCGGTGACCACGCGGCCGCCGGCCGTGCGCTGGCCCAGCACGCGGCGCACGTGGGTGCCCGCGCGGTGGCGGTCGGCCGCTCCCCGCGTGGTCCGCTCGCCCAGTTCGCCGACGGCAGTCTCACCACGGCGCTCACCCACAGTGCCCGCTGCACGGTCGTCCTGGTCGACGCCGACGACACCCGCCGGCGCCTGACGCCGGCCGCCCTGGCGGAACTGCGCGAGACCGCGGCCTGAGGTCCGCTCTCCGCGGGCCGGAGTGCGGGGCGGCGCGCCGGGCGCACGCGACACGCCCTTCCGGTGTGTTCCGGATTGCGCTCGTGTGCGCGGCCGCTCATGGTCGGAGGGTGAGCATGTCACCCGCGCTGCGGCCGCCCGACAGCCCTCGTGAGACCGGCCGCGGTCGGGTGCAGGGTGCCCCGGGCGTTCTCCGGGCCCTCGCCGTGTTCGCAGCCGTCCGGTTCACCGGGGTCCTCCTGCTGATCGTGGTCGACGCACTGGCCGGCCGCCCGTTCGGCAAGAGCCTGGTCCATGCGTGGGACTCGGTCTGGTACCTGCACATCGCCGAACACGGCTACGGAACCAAGCTGCACATCACCAGCACGGGCGCGGTCCAGACCGACTGGGCCTTCTTCCCGCTGTATCCGGCCCTCATCCGGGCCCTGCGCGGCTTACTCCCGCTGACCGCCGGACAGGCCGCGCTGCTGATCGCCTGGAGTTGCGCGCTGCTCGCCGTCTACGGCATCTACACGATCGTCCATCACCTCCACGGGCGGACTGTCGCGACCGCCGTCGTAGCCCTGTGGGCCGTGGTGCCGCAATCCGTCGCCCTCACCGTGGCGTACACGGAACCGCTCTTCACCGCGTGCGCCGCCTGGTCCCTGTACGCCGTGCTGCGCCGCCGCTGGCCGGCCGCGGGCTCGCTGGCACTGCTGGCGGGCCTCACCCGGCCGACCGGGATCGCGGTCGCCGCGGCCGGGTCGACCTCGACCAACTGGTCGGGGCCAGCGAGCTGTTCACCCCGGCCGACATCGAATTCGCCGCCCGCAAGGG
>NZ_JBSFIH010000031.1:0-99668 GCF_053597455.1 Streptomyces sp. NPDC001393 | reverse complement strand
TCAATGAGCGCCGTCACCTGGGCCGGGTCGGGTCGAGCTGGGCCGCGAAAAAAGCGGAGGCCGTCCGCAGGACTTCATTCGCCCGCTTGAGCTGGGCATTCTCCTTGCGAAGGGCGGCAAGCTCCTCACGCTCGGCGGTGGTGAGCATGTCGCCTCGCTCGCCGGCATCGGCCTCGGCCTGGCGAATCCAGTTACGCAGGGCCTCGTGATGCACGCCGAGTTCCTCGGCCATGCGGCGGATCACAGGCTTCGGCTCGGAAGCGCGATACATCCGCACCGCACGCTCACGCAACTCCAGCGGGTACTTCCTCGGGGCAGGCATCGTCAGAGCTCCTCTCATGAGCCCTATCTGACCTGCTGTCACCTCGCCCCGCATGTCGGGGGAACCTCAGGGCTGCGCCGCCTGCCCGGAGCCGAACAGGTGGGCAGGATCGCCGACGGCGCGCTGGACTGGATAAGCGCCATCTCTCCACGTGGTCGGCGGATGGCGGTCTACACCGGAGCCGGGGTGCTCGGCGTCGTCGGGGTGGTGGAATGGCCCGTGGCTCTCACCGGCGCCGCCGTGGCGTGGCTGACCCAGCCGAGCCCCCGACGAGGCGTGCAGGACGAGATGGCTCAGGCCAACAGAGCCGGAAACGCTGAGAGCGACACACAAGACAGCCGGCCTGCCACGGCCCACCGCGCCCTCGCCTCCGCGGCGTCCACCGACATCTCGCCGCAGCACCACGGTCTGGGCGACAAGCTGGCGCCCTCCCGCATCCACCATGAGAGCCACCCGCACGAGCAACCTGCCAAGGTAGGTGACCCCGTCACGGCATCGGCGCTGAAGCAGGTTGCGGAAGCCTCAGCACACCACCGGGAAACGTGAGACCACGCGGAGCGAACGCGCGTCGGTCGTGTGGCGGCTGCTGGGCAGCCGCCACACAACATCGCTCAGCGCAGCCCCTCTGATGCTGCTTCACGGGCTCTACCGATTCGTCTCGGCCGCGCTGATATCACCGAGCGCCCACTACGCATCCCGTGCGATCGCCGTGTCGCCGAAGGACGCGATGCCCAAGGGATGGCGCTCCTCGACGACCGGCGGGCGGCAAACGGAGTGCTCACGCATGAGCCAAAAGGCGGTAGATCGCAGCCAGCCTCCATAGCGCCGGGGGGACGAAGCGTCCGAGTCCATAGTGGTCACCGACCGGCGGATGAGCGTCCCACCATGATCTGCGCGTTGGCTTCCGCGAGCACGGTCTCAGCCAGTTCTGCAGCCGACAGTCCGCCACCTGGTCGATGCAATCCATGCCCAACCTGTCCATGGCATCGATCATGAGTGTCTGGTTGCGCTCGGTGCAGGCCAGGAACTTGTCCATCAGGCGCTGTTCCTCGTCTGTAGCTGCTTCATAGCGGCCCGCTGCATGAACGCGGACCCGAACCAGGGCGTCTTCCGTGGCACACGGCAGCCGTGCGCGGGACCCGTAGCCTCGCGGCGCGGATGGGCCAGAGTGCCGACCCCTCCAGGACCAGACCCTTCTTGCCACTGCCTTCGGCTGCATGGGCAGTGATCAGCTCTTCGATACGGGGCCACAGCCGATCGTAGTGCCCGAGAACGGACGCGATCAGTTCGTCAACCGTGAGTGATGCGTAGTGCTCGGCGACGTGCGTCGGCACCTCCCGCTCCGGGGTTCTCCAGGGTCGCCCAGGATGCCGGGCCAGCCTGTCAGTGCTCAGTCCGGGCTGCCCCGTTCTCCCGCCACGGCTGCTTCGGGCAACGCGTCCGCATGAGCGGTCTTTGAGCCTCAGGGGCACGGTGCCTCGCAAGAGCGAGGGGCACTCAAGCGCCGTAACCGTCGCTGTACCCGTCAAGGCGGTGGTGGTCAGGCTTCTCCTCCACCACCGGCGTCGGCGGGACGACGATCCGGCGGCGACGTGCGATGCTACTGAACGTCGTCACGCCGATCAGGCCCACGACCATCAGGATCAGCCCGACAACAGGGATGTTGACGCCTTTCATGTGCCAGTCGGTCGCGAATGTCAGGACGGCTCCCACGGCGATGAGAATGATGCATCCGCCGAGCCCCATGAGACTTCGCCTTCCCTTCGGTTTTCCGGAATCTCCGGTCCCGTCCGGATACCCGTCCCGGTGGCGACTAGGCCTGTCGGATGACTCGCCGGTGAAAGCGCCCCGCCGAACACGTACTCCCGGGGGCACACAGTAGGCAGCCAGGTCGGTGCGACGGATCACCGAACGGAAGAGGCTCACCCTCAGTTCCTCGCAGCCGTCCTCGCGCCACGCCGGTCGGCGAGCAGCGTCAATGGGGAAGTGCCCAGTGCGCTGGCCGAGCGCATGCGCCCAAGCGGACTCCAACTCGTCGGTCCGGCACGGCGGTTCGCCGTCGCCCTCCGCGAAACGGCCACGACCGCTGGTGGAGACAGCGGTCTCCCGGCGATGTCCGGATCGTCGTCGTGGTCGGCCCGCCCCTCGGCCGACGACGTCCAGGCCGGGCTACTTCTGGGCGCTGCTGGCCGCGGTGGGGATCTTCGTCATGGGCAGCTGTTTCTCGGTGTACCAGGGCGCTCAGGCCTTGCGGTCGGACCGCCAGGAGTCGCCGGCAGGCTATACGGCGGGGCTCGCCGTGCTCGGCATCGCGCTCCTGGCCGACGGGGCCTCCCTGCTCTCCGCGCCCTGCACCAGGCGCGCCGGCAGCGGGACGGCGCGGCCGACCCGGCGCTGCGCACGGTGATCGCGGAGGACACCACAGCAGTGACCGACGCGATCGTCGCGGCACTCGGCATCGCGCTGCACATGGCGACCGGGCAGGTCGCCTGGGAGGCCGGCGCGTCCATGGCGATCGGACTGCTCCTGCTGTACGTGGCCTATCGGCTGGCCCGGGAGGCACGCGGCCGGCTGATCGGCGAGGCGGTCGACACGGAACTGCGCGACCGGATCGGTGACTTCCTCGGGTCCCAGAACGAGATAGACAAGGTCGCGGCGCTGCTGACCATGCGACTGGGGATGGACTCGGCGCTCGTCGCCGCCCGCGTCGATCTGGTGCCGGGGCTGGACAGCGAGGAGGTCGAACTGGTCTGTGTGCGACTCAAACGACGGATCACCACGGAGTGGCCGCAGGCCATCCATGTGTACCTGGACATCACCGAGGCACCCGGCCCCGAGGAAGACCCGCCCTCCTAGGCTCGCAGCTTCCCTTCGACGGGCAGGCATCCTTCCCCCGCGGCCGCGGCGGCCACCCCGGCCCCGCCCATGACATCCGGGAACCGTCCGGCTCCACCGTCAACCCACTCATCCGGTTTACCCCGGCCGACCGGCTGGGGGCCGGACCACAGCTCCACGACTGCCCCACGCCTGGGCCGAGGGAAAGGTCAGGTGTACAGAAGGCTGTTACGGCCGTCGTGGCCGTCGGCGTCGTCCTCGTCGAACCAGTAGTCGCCGTGTGCGAGGTAGCGGAAGCCCAACTGCTGGTCGACCGGCAGGGTGACGGTGACCGCGCGGCTGCCGTCGGGACGCGGCGTCAGCGGGTGGGCGCCAGGCTGCCAGTCGTTGAAGTCACCGACCACGCTGGCCTCTCTGGCCGGATGGCCTGCGGGCAGGATGAAGGTGACCTTGGTGTGCTGCTTGTGCCGGGTGCGCTCCAACATCGGGCTGATCACTCCTTGAGGGTTCGGTGAGGCGTCTTTGCCGATCATCGCGTGCGGGGCACCGGCTGCCACGTGGCGCTGGACCAACTCGGCCACGCTGTCACCCGTCCGGCCGGGCCGTGTAAGGCGCCGCATACCAGGTACTCGGCACCAGACATCCGCCACCGGCCCGATCCCACCGGTCGGCCCACCTAGGAGATGAAACGAACACGACCGAGAATGCGCGAGCGTCATCGTCCGCGGCGACGGAGAAGCTGCTCCATCCCGTCGAAACAGTCACGGCGACAGTGAGCCATCTCCCGGGCGCGACCCCGGTCAGAGACGCGTTCGACACCGTCCTTGACACGGTGGGCGTCGTCTCCCCTCGATCACGGCGCATGGCAGCGTACGCGGGTGTCGGACTGATGGGTGCCGTTGGTGTGGTCGAGTGGCCGATAGCGGCCGCGGGCGCCGCGATGGTCTGGCTGACGCAGTCGCGCCCCGGGCGTGCCGAGGGAAGTGGCGGGTCGCAGCCCGGTGGCCGCGCAGCCGGTACGCACCCTCCCAAGAAGACTCACCGGTCGGCCGACCGCTGAGTCCATCGGGTCCGCGAGGTGAGAGATGGTCCTTGGTGCGGTGAGCCGGCTTCCTGCTGCGGGGCTGAGTCTCTCGGCGCGGGTTGCCGGCCAATTCCTCCCGAGCGCGCGTGCTGCTGTCCGACTGGCGGCCGCGGCAGCAGAAGCTGGGGGACGCGCCACCGAACGGAGTGCGGTGGCGGTGGCGGAGAGCGCCGTGCGGGTCGGCCGGGTCGGGCTGAACGCCATGGCTCCCGGCCAGGGATACTGGCGTGCCGGACCCCGGGTCCAGCTCCCCTTGCGTCCTCGTCCGGGCGCCACCGTACGTAGTATGGAGACAGCTGCCAGGCGCGTGGCATCCGGCCTGGCGAAGCATCCGGACGTGCTGGCCGCCTACTGGGACGGCGGGCTGGCGCGGCTGGTGATCCAGACGACGCAGGACGCCGTCACCGATCGTGTGGTGGACAGGGCGACAGAACTGGCGGGCGGGCAGAAGCTGGAGCGGCCGGAGGAGGATGTGCTGGAGCCGGCGCATCCGGGCCACACAGGAGGGGTGCGTTCCGGTGCGCTCGCACTGTTCTGCGACACGGTCGGGATCGGCACCGCCGTCGTCGCGCGGACGGTCCGCCTGAAACAGGGACCGCACCTGCTGACCGCCGGGGTCACCCTGCTGCGTGAGGACCCACGGATACGGAGCGTACTGCGGCGCCGTCTGGGCCGTTCGGCCACGGATCTGGTGCTGGCCGCCGTCAACGCGGCCGCCAACGGGATCGGGCAGTCGCCGACCCCCCTCGCCCTGGACGCCGCACTGCGGGCGGGCCAGCTGGCCGAGGCCGTGGCCCGGGCCGCGGCATTCGACGCCGCGCACGACACCGTCTGCGCGCCGGAACGGCTGAGTCTGGCCGGCCGCGAGGTCGCCCGTCCGCCGCTTCGCCGGTACCCGGGCGAGGAGTACCGGGACCAGGCTGTCACCGGAGCCCTGCGCAGCGCGGCCGGAGCCCTCCTCTTCACCCGCGATGTCCACGAGGGGGCCGAGGCGCTTCTGGCCGGGAATCCCAGAGCCGCGCGCTACGGACCAGCCGCTTTCGCCGCAACCCTGTGCACCGATCTGGCCTGCGAGGGCGTACTCGTCCGTAACCTGGACCGGCTGAGGCAGCTGGAGCTCGTCGACACGGTGGTCCTCCATCCCGAGGCGCTGCGAAGTACCCGGCGCACGGTCCTGGACGTCCACCCCAACGTGCCCGGATGGGACCACGACCATCTGTGGCAGGCCGCGGCGGCCGCCCTGCGGTCCGGCGAGGAGCACGGGCTCTCACTGCGCCCGGTGTCCGACCAGGGAGAGTCGGACACCGGCTTGATGATCGCTTCGGAGCGGGGCCGTGACATCGGTACCGTGCTGGTCGGCTGGGAGATCGACCCACTGGCCGAGGCCGCGTTGGACGCGGCCCGCCGGGCCGGTCTCCACGTGGTGGTGCGGGACGACGGATCGCTCGGCGACTTCGACGCGCTCGTGGACCAACTCGTCGGTCTGGACGTGCCGTTGGCCGACGTGGTGAAGCACCTTCAGGACGAGGGCCGCGTCGTGCTCACCGTGGCCCATGTTCCCTGCGTCGGGGCCGATACGGAGGACGAACTGGACCCCGTGAGCCGTGACGTGCTGGCGGGTCTGCTGCGCAGTGACATCGCCGTCTCCCTCACCGACGCCCGCGGCGCGGTGGTGTGGGGCGCGGACATCCTGCTGCTGCACGGGCTGGAAGGCGCGTGGCGCCTGCTGGCAGCCATCCCTGCCGCGCGGACCGTCAGCGAGCACTCCAAGCTCTTCGCCGAGGCGGGCGCCGCGCTGGCTGGTCTGCTGGTGGTGACCCGGGGGGCCCGCTCGAAACGCGTCACCCTCCCGCTGGGCCTGCGGATCGGTCCGGTGAACGCCGCCGCTGCCGCTTCCCTCGTATCGGGCTGGCGCGCAGCGCTCCAGGTGAGTGCCCACCGTGCACCGCGCCCACCGGCCCGAGTCCCCTGGCACGCGCTCCAGCCCCAGGAGGTGCTGGCACGGCTGCGGGCCGGCGCCGGGGCGGCGGAGCCGGGCACGTTCGCGGATCTCCGGGAGTCCGCCGGCAGGGCCGCCCGTCTTCCCGTTCTCGCCCCCGCTCGCCTGACGTTCCGTCTGGTCGGCGCCGTCCGTGCCGAACTGCACGACCCGCTCACTCCCCTGCTGCTCGTCGGGGCGACCGCGTCGGCTCTCCTGGGGGCGATGGTGGACGGGCTGATGGTGGCCGGCGCGCTCGGTGTCAACGCCCTGGTGGGAGGGCTCCAAAGGCTGCGCGCCGAGTACGCGCTGGCCGGGCTCAAGCTGGGGCAGCGTCAAAAGGCCCGTCGCATCGTCGACGTGGAGAGCGGGGAGACCCGGTTCGTGGACGCGCGGCGTTTGGCGCCGGGCGAGCAGATCGAGCTCTACACCGGAGACGTCGTACCGGCCGACGGACGACTGACCGAGGCCGAGGACCTGGAGGTGGACGAGTCCTCGCTGACCGGCGAGTCGTTGCCGACCGGCAAACAGGTGGACGCCACACCGCAGGCTCCGGTGGCCGACCGTCACTGCATGGTCTTCGCGGGCACCACCGTGGCCGCCGGTCACGGCCGTGCCGTCGTGGTGGGCACCGACGACCAGACCGAGGCCGGGCGTGCGGCCCACCTCGCCTCACGCGCCCGGCCGGCGCCCGGCGTCCAGGCCCGGCTGCACGAACTGACCGGCAAGATGCTGCCGTTCACGCTGCTGGGTGGCACAGCCGTGACCGGCCTGTCGCTGCTTCGCGGCCGACCGGTACGCGAGGCGGTCCGCGGTGGGCTGGCCGTCGCGGTGGCCGCCGTCCCCGAGGGGCTGCCGCTCGTGGCGACCGTCGCACAACTGGCGGCAACCCGTCGACTCAGCCGGATCGGTGTACTGGTCCGCACCCCACGCGCCCTTGAGGCCCTCGGTCGCATGGACACCATCTGCTTCGACAAGACCGGCACCCTCACCCAGAACCGCCTGCGCGTGGTGCGCGTCGCCACGGCGGACGGCGACCAGCACCCGGCCGCCACCGAGGCGGCACCCCTGTTGCAGTCGGCCGCACTGACCTGCCGCACCCCCGACCATGAGGCGGGAATCCACGCGCACTCCACGGACGAGGCCATCCTCGCCGCCGCCCCGATCAGCTCTCGGCGCAAGCCCCTCGCGATCCAGCCGTTCGAGGCCAGCCGGGGCTACGCCGCCGCAGTAGGCGCCAGCGCGGACGATTCCCGCGTACTGCTGGTGAAGGGCGCCCCCGAGGTCGTACTGCCCGGCTGCGCAGACAGCACCGACGACCTCGCGAAGGCCCTGGCCGCGGACGGCCTGCGGGTGCTGGCGGTCGCCAGCCGCCCGCTGACGGACACCGAAGAACCCACCGAGGCGCTCGATCGCCCTCTCGCAGACCTGGACCTGCTCGGCTACGTCGCCCTGGCCGACACCCCTCGTCCCAGCTCCGCGCCGCTGGTTTCCGATCTCCGCGACGCCGGTGTACGGCCCGTCATGCTCACCGGCGACCACCCGCAGACGGCTCGTGCGGTCGCCGTCCAACTCGGCTGGCCCGACGACGTATCGGTGATCACGGGCGGCCAACTCGCCGAACAGGACCGCGCCGGACGGGCGCGCCTGCTGGGCGACTGCGACGTGGTGGCCCGCGTCGCACCGGATCAGAAGCTGCAGGTGATCGAGGCGCTCCAGGCGGCCGGGCGAGTGGTCGCCATGGTCGGCGACGGTGCCAACGACGCCGCCGCCATCCGCGCCTCCGACATCGGCATCAGCATCGCGGTCCGCGGCTCGGCCGCGGCCCGCAACGCGGCGGACCTGGTGATCACCAGCGATGACCTGTCCATGCTCGTCGCCGCCGTCGCCGAGGGCCGAGCACTGTGGCGCAGCGTTGCGGATGCGATCAGCGTGCTGATCGGCGGCAACGCGGGTGAGATCACTTTCTCGGTGCTCGGGACCCTGCTCTCCGGCGCCTCACCGCTGTCCACGCGGCAGATCCTGCTGGTCAACCTGCTCACCGACATGTTCCCGGCGATGGCGGTCTCGGTCACACCACGCAACGAGACGACCGAGGACAGCCCGGACGGTGAATCGGCGCTGGCGGACAGCGTCCCGGTCGGCGTCGCGGCGCTCGGCGATCCGCTGACTCGTCAGATCCGCGAACGAGGCATCGTCACCACGCTGGGTGCGAGCACGGCCTGGCTGATCGGCACGATCACTCCCGGCTCCGCGCGACGGACCAGCACGATGGCACTGTGCGGGGTGGTCGGAGCCCAGCTCACCCAGACCGTGTCCGGTCGGCGGCACAGCCCACTCGTGCTCATGACAGCCCTCGGTTCGGCAGCGGTGTTGGTCGGCCTCGTCGAGACGCCACTGCTCAGCCAGTTCTTCGGCTGCACACCGCTCGGTCCGGTGGCTTGGGCCGGAGTGGCCACCGCGATGGGCGTCGCGATCCTGGGCCCCCGGCTGGTACCGGAAATCGACGAACTCCTCCGACGACTCCAAGTCGCTGTCCGGCCATAGCCGACTCAGCCCCCGGTACGGCCATCAGCAGCTCCCGAATCCGCTGCGGCTTCCCATACCGCCTGCGATCCGAGGGCGTCTCACCGAGCTTGCGTGTGCGGCGAGTTCCGCGTTGTCAAGCTCCTGGCCGCTCGGGCTGTGTGACCGCGCCCCGGGTGACGGTTCTTCGAGCCCGGCGCCGTCCGGACCCGGGACGGGCTGCTGTTTCGTTCGGTGAGGATGCGTGCGGCTTGAAGGGGCAGGCGGGGCCAGTTCGACGCGTTCCTCGCCCGTCCGCCTGGCATCCAAACGCCAGGCGGAGCCGTGCCTGGGGCGAGGAGGCGGATCAAGCTTTCGTGGTGTCCGGCGGCGCGACCCCAGGCGCTCAGGTGGGAATGTCGCGCGGCCCGACCGCCCACGGCATCCGTGCCGATCCCGGTCTCGTGCGAGGGCCGCTCACGCTTCTCACCCTGCGGTGACGGACGGAGTCCGACGGGCGCGGACCGGCATGAGTGCCTCGGCAGCGGGGGACCCGGTGAGTATGGAAGGCGCGCCTGTGACTGTCCAGCCGCCGAGCCCCGATGGTGGCCGGCAGGTCACGATCCATGGCAAGGTCGTCGGCACCGCGTACCACCTGCTCGATGTGGTGGAATTCTGCGCCGAGAGGGCCTCCCGGAGACCGACACGACGGTCGACGACTCGGACCTGATCGAGTGGCGCGGCGGTGGGCCGCAAGCCTGGACGGCGGGCGGGTAAGCCGGGTATACCCGCCAGGGCCCGGTGCTGATCAGGTCGAACGATCCTGCACAGCAGCAGCCCGCGTGCCCCTACCGGGTGCGTGGACGGCAAAGCCCCGACCGGCTTGCCGGCGCTTCAGTTGCCACACCCTCGCCATCCGGACGGGCCGGCAGCCACGGTAACTGGGCACCGCCCAGCACGTCGGCCCGCTACGCTGCAAAGGTCCGACCGGGACGACGGTGGTGACGCACGCACGTCCGACCGGCCGGTATCGGGCCTCGCGGAACCTCGGACCTACTTCCCGGCATCAGTCCGGTCGACAGCCAAGGCCAAGACCCGTCCCCGTCCCCGTCCGACGGCCACGGGCCGGAGCCGACGTCCATGGTGCGGTTCACCCACCGGCCCCTGGTGTGAACGACGGCGATATTACGCGGTTGTCGACACCTGGGTGGTCGCAGCGCTCGGTGCCTACGACGCGAACACCTTGAGTCCCTGCCAGCGCGCTGCAGGCCGCCGTCCCGGAACACCGCCGAGTCGTTCTCGACGTCCCCAGAATCACTTTCGCGGACTCGACCGGCTGAACCTCCTGCTCGTGACTCCGACCCCACGGGACGTGCGGGCCAAGGCCGAGGGCGACGAGGGGGAGAACGACGAGAAGTCCGACCCTCCGGCGACCGACACCCGGTCCCCTTGACCGGCAGACCATCGTGCCTTCGGGGAAGGCGTCACGCCGTCCCGGCGGCCTCGACGTGAAGCAGCTCCAGCAGCTGGGACCGGTGCAGGGCGGCGACGGGTCCGACCAGGTCGGGGTGGCGCAACAACACGGTGGCTTCGCTGTCGTGGGTGCCCGGGTCGACGAGCCGTCGCAGATCGCCGGTATCGGTCCGGTGCACGGTTGCGGCCAGTACCTGCTGTGCCTGAAAGGCAAGAGAGCGGTCGGACAGCAGGCAGGCGGCCCAACTGACGACGGTCTCCACCCAGGTCCGCCACGCGCTGACGTCCTCGTGCAGACCGTGTCCCGTGCGCGCGTCCAGCTGGTCGGCTCCGCCCGGGCCGCACAGTTGGAGCAGGTGCACGTCAAGGCCGGTGGCGTACCGCAGATGGGCGGCAAGCTCGGCGGCATGCCTGGGCCTCGGCCAGGGCGCGCCTGAGCGCGCCTGCGGGCGGCGGGTAGGCGGCAAGGAGCCATCGGGCGCAGGCATATATCACGGGTGTCAGATCGGTGGGCACGGCGACCGGTTTCCTGGGAGCGTGCTCGCCCCCTCCGGTTGGTCGGGTGCGCGAGCTGGTGCGCGGGGGCGGCGCTGCCTCGTTCGTGGCCAACCAGTCCAGGCGGCATCCAGGCCCCTGGGGCATGACCGAGGTCACGCTGTGCCCTGTTCGTGTCGGGCGCGAGGGGCCGGGCATCCCTCCCGGGCAGCCCGGCCCCTGGCACGTCGCCGAAACCCCGGGCCAGGACTTGCCGCGACCGGTGGCGAAGTCGCGGGTCCGGTCCACCAGCTGGCGCCCGGCGAGAGGAGCTTGCTGGCTGTCGGAGTGCTCGGCGCGGAGGGATGTGGGCGAGTGGAGGCCATGGCCTTGGCCCGAGGATCTTCTCGACGCGGCCGTGGTCGGCGATCTCCTTGTCCGCGACGCCGGGCGCCGCCCTCGGTGTGTTCGCGCACCGCCGCGTGCAGGTACTGCTCCTCGGCGACCGGATGCAGCACCCCCAGCTCCGTGGTGAGCTCGTCCGCGAGGTCACGCAGTTGCCTGTCGCCCGTGGGAATGTCCTGGAGGCGGCCGAACATCTCCTCGAACTCGCGGTGGTCGGCTATCACCTCGTCGAGCCCGTTCCGCCGTGTCCCCTCGTGCGTTCCGCCTTTCGTCCGTTCGGTTGGGTCTGTGCCGCCCAGCGCAGCCCTTGCACATCGCACGTCGCACGGTGGCGCGGTCTCACCTCATCGGAGAGGAGAGCCGGGGTCTGCGGGGCGGATGCGGCCGCGCCAGCCGCCGCTCTCGCGGCCGCGGCTTTCGAGGTAGTCCTTGAAGCGGCTCAGGTCGCCTTTGACCCTCCGGTCGATCATGCCCAGCGCGTCCGCGCCTTTCTCGGCGATGCCTGTCGGCTCGACATCCATCGTGAGTTCCACACGTGTGTGCGTCTCGTCGATGCGCTCGAACCGGACCGATCCGCGCTGCCGGGTGTCTCCCGCGACGGATCGCCAGGTGATGCGGTCGTCCGGAAGCTGATCGACGATCTCCGTGTCGAACTCGCGCCGTACCCCGCCAATACTGGTGGTCCAGTGGTTGTGGCGGTCGTCGAGTTGCCTGACCTCGTCGACGCCTTCCATGAAGAGGGGGAATTCCTCGAACTGAGTCCACTGGTTGTACGCGATGCGGAGCGGGGCCGCCACGTCGACCGTTTCCTTGACCGAACTCATGGGTTCCTCCTTGTCCGCTCGTGGTGGGGAGCACCGGGTACCCAGGAAGAGTGCGGCGAAGACAGCCCATGGCAGGGGCCGTGCGTGCCATACCGCCTTTGGCGGGAACCCGGCAGCCACTCGAGCCAGGCTGAGGTGGCCGGTCATGACATCCAGAGGAGTCTCGCCATGTCCACAATCAAGAGCCATATGGGCAACGACAACGGCCGCGCAGCCGTGTTCGATGTGGACGGAACTCTCGTCGACACCAATCATCTGCACGTCGTGACCTGGTGGGAGGCGTTCCGTCAGGCAGGCCACCGAGTGCCGACGCACGCGATCCATCGGGCGGTCGGGCTCGGTTCAGAGGACCTTGTCGCCCATCTTCTCGGTTCGGACCGGCCCGAGGAGGAAGGGGCCGACCTCAGCGCGGCCCACAAGACGCTCTATGCCCAGCATTTCGAACTCCTCGCCGCGCTGCCGGGCGCGGGATGTCTGCTGCGGCGGCTGGCCGCAGACGGCTGGACGGTCGTCCTCGCCACATCGGCGAGTGGCGGCGAGCTGTCTGCGCTGCGGCGTGCGATCGACGCGGACGACGCGATCACGGCGACGGCGAGTGCCGATGACGTCACCGAAGGCAAACCGGCCCCCGAGCCCGTGGAGAGGGCCTTGGAGCTGGCCGGGATCCCGGCGGAGCGTGCTGTGTTCGTCGGCGACACCGTGTGGGACATGCGGGCGGGCAGCCGTGCGGGCGTGCGGTGCGTGGGGCTTCTCTGTGGCGGCATTCCGCGTAACGAGCTGGAGGAGGCCGGCGCCGAAGCCGTCTTCGCGGACCCGGCCCACCTGCTCGCCTCGCTACCACGGAGCCCGCTGGCATGACGGCGGCTGCCGAACTGCGGCCCCATAGCCCATCGGATCTGATGGGATCGGCGCCGCCCCCGCAGCCCGGAATGTCCAGGTTCGATTGATGCATGCGGTTGAGCGGTGCACCAACCGCATGCAAGCAATGGCGCGGGACCGCCATCCGCCGCGAGATTCAACCCGGGCGACCTGAGCGAGGAGCGGGAGGAGCGCATCGGACCCACCCTGATGCTGCTCGACGACCGCGTGATCGAACTGCGCGCACTACGGACTGCGCTCCGAAGACCTCAACCTCGATCCGGGGCCGCTCTGCCCCCTTCCCCGGGAGTGACCGTCCGGGCTGCCGGGGCCGAAAGATATGTGCCCGTATCGCCCATTCAGGACGGCACCACGGACGCACCCAGTTAGACCTGCCGATCCGGCGGGTACCCGGCGCGTCCAGGATCACCGACACGTTCCCTCTGGGAGGCGCGATGCCCGGCTTCGGATACTTCCTGTCGTGCGAGGAGCACGGTCCGGCGGACCTTGTCGAGCAGGCGCGCATGGCCGAGCAGGCCGGCTTCGAGTCGCTGTGGATATCGGACCACTATCACCCGTGGAACGACCGGCAGGGCCAGAGCCCGTTCGTGTGGTCGGTGATCGGCGCTCTGTCACAGGCGGTGTCGCTGCCCGTGGAAACCGCGGTCACCTGTCCGCTGCTGCGCACCCACCCCGCGGTGATCGCCCAGGCCGCCGCGACCAGCGCGGTGCAGCTGGACGGGCGCTTCCGGCTGGGCGTGGGTACCGGCGAGGCGCTCAACGAGCACATCCTCGGCACGGTCTGGCCGGAGACACCGGTACGGCTGGAGATGCTGGAGGAAGCCCTCCAGATCATCCGCCGGCTGATGACCGGGGAGCAGACCAGCCACCACGGACGGCACTACACCGTGGAGAACGCCCGCCTGTACACAGTCCCGGACGAACCGGTGCCGATCGATGTGTCGGCCTTCGGCCCACAGGCCGCCGAGGTCGCGGCCCGCATCGGTGACGGGCTGATCACCATGGCGCCCGATGAGGCGCTGGTAGAGCGGTTCCGGCGCGGCGGCGGCGGGAGCAAGCCGGTGTACGGCGGGCTGAAGGTGTGCTGGGGCACGGACGAGCGGGAGGCGGTCCGCACCGCGCATCGCCTGTGGGCCAACGAGCAGCTGCCCGGCGAACTTCCGCAGGTCCTGCCGACCCCGCGCCACTTCGAGCAGGCCTCCGAGCTGGTCACCGAGGGGCGGGTTGCACTGGCCGTGCCATGCGGCGACGATCCGGACGCCCATGTCGAGGCGCTGTCCGCGTTCGCCGAGGCAGGCTTCGACGGCGTGTACGTCAACCAGATCGGCAAGGACCAGCAGGGCTTCTTCGACTTCTACCGCACCAAGGTCCTGCCCCGGCTTCGGGACTGACCGCGCGAGGTGGTGGACACCGTGGCCGGGCCCGCGGAGACCGACGGCAACACACTCGTCGTGATCGACACGATCAACACGTACGACCACGAGCACGCCGAGCTGCCGGTGCCGGCCGCCGACCGCGCCCTGCCCGTCCTGGCCGAGTCTCCCGGCCGGGCCCGGAAGGCGGACGTTCTGGTGATCTACGCGAACGACGGCTTCGGGTCGTGCCGCTCCCACCACGGGGAGCTGCGGGAGGGGGCGCCGGCTCGGCCGCAAGCCGGCATGGGCGCCCGGATCGCCACGGCAAGCACACGGCTCGTACCGGACAGTCCACGGCCCCCAGGGGGAATACGATCATGACTCAACGCATCCGTGGAACCAGCCTCGACGCCCTGGCCGCGGCCCTGCGCGCCGAGGCCGACGCCGAGGTCCGGTTCGATGCGGGGAGCCTGGGGGCCTACGCCACCGACGGCTCCAACTACCGGCAGGTACCCCTCGGCGTGGTCGTCCCCCGGTCAGTCGAGGCGGCAGCCCACACGGTGGAGATCTGCGCCCGGTTCGACGCGCCCGTGCTGTCGCGCGGCGGAGGCACCAGCCTGGCCGGGCAGAGCACCAACACGGCCGTCGTGATCGACTGGACCAAGTACTGCGACCACCTCGTCGCCGTCGACCCCGAAGCCCGCACCTGTGTCGTCGAGCCGGGCATCGTCCTCGACGAACTCAATCGCCGGCTCACCGATCACCGGCTGCAGTTCGGCCCGAAGCCCTCGACGCACAGCCACTGCGCCCTGGGCGGCATGATCGGCAACAACTCGTGCGGCGCCTCCGCGCAGGCCTACGGCAAGACGGTCGACAACGTACGCCGGCTGGAGGTCATGACCTACGACGGGCTGCGCATGTGGGTGGGACCCACCGGCCGGGCCGAGCGCGCGTGGATCGCCGCGGAGGGCGGGCGGCGGGCGGAGATCTACGACGGCCTGGACCGGATCGTCGCTACCCACCTGGCCGACATCCGGCGCGGCTACCCGAAGATCCCGCGCCGGGTCTCCGGCTACAACCTCGACTCGTTGCTCCCGGAGAACGGCTTCGACGTCGCACGGGCCCTGGTCGGCAGCGAAGGCACCCTGGTGACCGTCCTGCACGCCGAACTCGACCTCGTCCCGGTGCCCCCCTGCCAGTCGCTGCTCGTGCTCGGCTACGACGACATCTGCCGGGCCGCGGATGACGTGCCTCATCTGCTGGAGCACTGCGCCCCCACCCAACTGGAGGCTCTGGACGGCCGCATGGCCCAGCTGATGCGCGAGGAGCACGCCTATCTCGACTCGCTCGCCGCCCTCCCCCAGGGTGACAGCTGGCTGCTCACGCAGTTCTCCGGGGACAGCCAGGAGGACGTGGACGAGCAGGCCCACGCCCTGCTGAAAGCGATCGGCCGCGCTGAGCACGACCCCTCGGTCGGCTTCTCCGACCAGCCCTCGCGCGAGCAGGAGATGCTCAGGGCCCGGGAGGCCGGCCTCGGGGTGACGGCACGCCCGCCGGACGACCGGGAGACCTGGGAGGGCTGGGAGGACTCGGCCGTTCCGCCGGAACGGCTGGGTGACTATCTGCGGGACCTGAAGCGCCTGTTCGACGAGTTCGACTACGACGACCCTTCCCTGTACGGCCACTTCGGGCAAGGTTGTGTGCACACCCGCATCCCGTTCGGGCTGCGGACCGCGCAGGGCGTTGCGGACTTCCGCCGGTTCGTGGAGCGGGCCGCCGATCTCGTCGCTTCCTACGGCGGCTCGCTGTCGGGTGAGCACGGCGACGGTCAGGCCCGTGGTGAGCTGCTGACCCGGATGTTCGGCCGACGGCTGGTGGCCGCCTTCGGCGAGATGAAGTCCCTGTTCGACCCGGACGACCGGATGAATCCGGGCAAGGTTGTCGACCCGAATCCCGTCGACAGCAGGCTGCGTCTCGGCGCCGACTGGCGTCCCGCCGACCCGGAGACCCGCTTCGGCTACCCCGACGACGACCACTCCTTCACCCGGGCGATTCTGCGCTGCGTGGGCATCGGCAACTGCCGCAGCCGGCGTGGCGGCGTGATGTGTCCCTCCTACCGGGCCACCCGGGAGGAGGAGCACTCCACCCGGGGCCGCGCTCGGCTGCTGTTCGAGATGCTCGACGGGCACCCGGACTCCGCGGTCACCGACGGGTGGCGCTCGACCGAGGTGCGCGACGCCCTGGACCTGTGCCTGGCCTGCAAGGGATGCAAGTCCGACTGCCCGACCGGTGTGGACATGGCCACGTACAAGGCGGAGTTCCTCTCCCACCACTACGCCGGTCGGCTCCGCCCCGCCGCCCACTACTCGCTGGGCTGGCTGCCGCTGTGGGCCCAACTTGCCTCTCACATCCCCTGGTTGGCGAACGCTTCGCTGGACGCCCCGGGCCTCGGCCGGGCCGGACGGTGGCTCGCCGGCGTCGAACCGGACAGGACGGCTCCGCTCTTCGCCGAGCAGTCATTCGTGCGCTGGTGGCAGGAGAACGGCAGGCAGCGGCCCGGCCCGGCCGATCCGGCGACGGTACTCCTGTGGCCGGACACCTTCAGCAACCACTTCCATCCGTCGGTGGCGGTCTCCGCGGCACGGCTTCTCGAAGACGCCGGATTCCGCGTCGCCGTACCCGACACACCCCTGTGCTGCGGGCTGACGTGGATCTCCACCGGCCAACTCGCCACGGCCCAGCGGGTGTTGCGCCGCACCACGCGGACACTGCGTCCCTATCTCGACGCGGGAACCCCCGTCATCGGCCTGGAGCCGTCCTGCACGGCCGTGTTCCGCTCCGACGCCCCCGAACTGCTCCCCGGCGACGAGGACGTACAGCGGCTGGCGAAGCAGACGCGCACCTTCGCCGAGCAACTGGTCGAGCACGCGCCCGCCACATGGAGTCCGCCCCGGCTGCCCAGGCAGGCGACCGTGCAGACCCACTGCCACCAGCACGCGATCATGAAGTTCGACGCCGATCGTGAGCTGATGCGCCGCGCCGGCCTGGACGCCGATGTCCTGGACGAGGGCTGCTGCGGCCTTGCCGGCAACTTCGGCTTCGAACGCGGCCATCACGACGTGTCCCTGGCGATAGGCGAGCTGGGGGTCCTGCCGGCCGTCCGCGCGGCGGCTCCCAGCGCCCTCGTGCTCGCCGACGGCTTCAGCTGCCGCACCCAGATCGAGCAGGGAGGCACCGGCCGCCGGGCCCTGCACCTGGCCGAGGCACTAGCTCTCGGCCTCGGCGGCAATCTGCCCGCCGAGCAACCCGAACGCCTCGCCGTCCGCCCCGAGCCGCCGTCCGCCAAAGCCCGTTGGGCGACGACGGCCAGCACCGCCGCGCTCCTCGCGGCGGCCGGTCCGCTCGCCGTACGAACGCTGCGCCGCCGGTAACCGCCCTCCACCGGAAAGGACCGCGCACCATGTCGACCAAGGTCTCTGACTACATCCTCCAGCGCCTGCGCGAGTGGGACGTGGAGCACGTCTTCGCCTACCCCGGGGACGGCATCAACGGCCTCCTCGCGGCCTGGGGGCGAGCGGAGAACGAACCCCGGTTCGTCCAGTCACGTCATGAGGAGATGTCCGCCTTCGAGGCCGTGGGATACGCCAAGTTCTCCGGCCGGGTCGGCGTCTGCGCCGCGACCTCGGGACCCGGCGCCATCCACCTCCTCAACGGCCTCTACGACGCCAAGCTCGACCATGTGCCCGTGGTCGCGATCGTCGGTCAGACCAATCGCAGCGCCATGGGCGGCTCGTACCAGCAAGAAGTCGACCTCATCAGCCTGTACAAGGACGTCGCCTCGGACTTCTGTGAGATGGTCACCGTCCCCCAACAGCTCCCGAACGTCCTCGACCGGGCACTGCGCACCGCGATGGCACGCCGCTCGGTGACGGCCCTGATCGTCCCCGCCGACGTCCAGGAACTGGACTACTCGCCGCCCGAGCACGCCTTCAAGATGGTCCCCTCCAGCCTCGGCATGCCGCACTCCACGGCGGTGCCCGACGACGAGGACCTGCGACGTGCCGCCGATGTACTCAACTCGGGCGGGAAGACGGCCGTTTTGATCGGCCAGGGCGCGCGCGGCGCGCGAACGGAGGTCACGGAGGTCGCCGAGCGGCTCGGCGCCGGGGTCGCCAAGGCCCTGCTGGGCAAGGACACCCTGGACGACGACCTGCCCTACGTCACCGGCGCCATCGGCCTGCTGGGCACCCGGCCGTCGTACGAGATGATGCGCGACTGCGACACGCTGCTCGTGATCGGTTCGTCCTTCCCCTACACGCAGTTCCTGCCGGAGTTCGGCCAGGCACGGGCCGTGCAGATCGACATCGACCCGCACATGGTCGGGCTGCGCTACCCGTTCGAGGTCAACCTCGTCGGCGACGCCGCACGCACGCTGCGCAGGCTGCTGCCGCTGCTGGAGCAGACCGAGGACCGGGCGTGGCAGAAGACGATCGAGGACAACGTGGCGCGCTGGTGGGAGGTGATGGAGCGGCGGGCCGCCGTCGAGGCCGACCCGGTCAACCCGGAGTACGTCACCCACGCGCTCAGCGGACTGCTCCCGGACGACGTCATCCTGTCGTCCGACTCGGGCTCGGCGGCCAACTGGTACGCCCGGCACCTGAAGCTGCGCGGCGCGATGCGCGGTTCCCTGTCGGGGACGCTGGCCACCATGGGGCCCGGCGTGCCGTACGCCATCGGCGCGAAGTTCGCGCACGGCGACCGGCCGGCGATCGCCCTGGTCGGTGACGGGGCGATGCAGATGAACGGCATGGCCGAGCTGATCACGGTCGCCAAGTACTGGCGGGACTGGGCCGATCCGCGACTGATCGTCGCCGTCTTCAACAACCGGGACCTCAACCAGGTGACCTGGGAGATGCGCGCGATGGAGGGCGCCCCGCAGTTCCTGCCCTCGCAGTCGATCCCCGACGTCGGGTACGCCGACTTCGCCCGCTCGCTCGGCCTGGCCGGCATGCGGATCGAAAAGCCCGACGGTGTGACGGGTGCCTGGGAGGCCGCCCTGGCGGCCGACCGCCCCTGCGTGCTCGACTTCGTGACCGACCCCGCCGTACCCCCGATCCCGCCGCATGCCACGCTCGACCAGATCGAAGCAGCCGCGGCATCCGTCCTCAAGGGCGACAGCGACCGGGCCGCCATGATCCGGCAGGGCTTCAGGGCCAAGGTTCAGGAGTTCCTGCCCGGAGGCCACAGGTGACGGACGCCCGGCCGGTCGAACGCCTGGCCAGCGAGATCTACACCGTCCCCACCGACACGCCCGAGGCGGACGGCACCCTCGCCTGGGACAGCACCACCCTGGTCCTGGCCACCGTCCACTGCGGGACGGTCACCGGCCTCGGCTACACGTACGCCCCGCCCGCCGCGGCCCGTGTCATCGACGGCCTGCTCGCGGACGTCGTCACCGGCGTCTCCGTTCTCGACGTGCCCCGGGCGAACGAGGCCATGGCCCGCGCCGTACGCAACGCGGGTCTGCCCGGTGTCGCGGCCCAGGCCCTCTCCGCCGTCGACATCGCTCTGTGGGACGCCAAGGCACGTGTGCTCGGCCTTCCTCTGGTCCAGCTACTCGGAGCGGCCCGCGACGAAGTGCCCGTCTACGGCAGCGGCGGCTTCACCACCTACGACGACAGCCGTCTGGAGCGGCAGTTGCGCGGCTGGGTGGAGACGGAGGGCATACCGCGCGTCAAGATCAAGATCGGGGAGTCGTGGGGCCGATGCGAGGACCGGGACCTGCGCCGCGTCACCCAGGCGCGCGCCGCCGTGGGGCCGAAGACCGGGCTGTACGTGGACGCCAATGGCGGCTACGGCATGAAGCAGGCGGTCCGTGTGGCCGCGGGCCTCGCCGAAGAAGGAGTCGTGTGGTTCGAGGAACCTGTCTCCTCCGACCATCCCGATGCCCTGGCCGCCATCCGCACCCAGGTCACCCCCGACGTCACGGCCGGAGAGTACGGCTACACGCTGTCGTACTTCCGGCACATGCTCGCCGCCCGCGCCGTCGACTGCCTCCAGGCCGACGTCACGCGGTGCGGTGGCATCACGGTATGGCTACGCGTCGCCGCTCTGGCCCAGAGCCACGGCCTGGAGATCTCGGGCCACTGCGCCCCGCACGCCCACGTGCACGCTGCGGCCGCGGTGCCCAATCTGCGCCATCTGGAATGGTTCCACGACCACGTCAGGATCGAGCGGCTGCTCTTCGACGGCACCTTGGACGCTGAGGGCGGCTCCCTCGGTGTCGGCCAGGCACAGGCACCCGGCCTGGGCCTGAGCATCGCAGGCGAGCGAGCGGCTCCCTACCGAACCGGTTGAAGGGACGCGTACGCCTTTCCACGAAAAGGTGCGGCACACTTCTGGCGATCGTCATTCCCGTCGCGGTGGTCGTCGTGCTGATCGCCGTGGGCCTGGCTCTCTTCATGCGGCACTGGGCCCTGCGGGAGCGCTACGGCCCCGAGTACGAACGGACGGTCGACGCCGCCGACAGCAGGCTCGCCGTCGAGCGCGAGCTCAGCGCGCGCGAGAAGCGACACGACAGACTCGACATCAAGCCCCTGCCCGACCGTCTCCGCGAGCGCTACACACGGGACTGGGACCACGTGCAGCACGAGTTCGTGGACCGCCCGGAGGACGCCGTGCACGACGCGGACCGACTGGTGACCTCCGTCATGCAGGAACGCGGCTATCCCACCGAAGGCTACGACCAGCAGCTCAAGGACCTTTCCGTGGAACACAGCCGCGCCCTCGAGCGCTACAGGGCCGCCCACGGGATCGACACGCTAAGTGGTGGGCTCCGTAAGTCCTTCGGGGGTTGATCTTCAGTTTCGCCCGGCAGGTCTTGGTGTTGGACAGGCCGCCACTGAGCACGGGCGGCCGTGAGCCATTCCAAACTCGCTACACTGCGCGCCATCGTGTCGCGGCGTTTCGGGGTTGGTCGGCCGCGCTTGGTAGGGACTAGGGCGGAAGAAGGAACTCCGGCCCAGATCTCGGGCACGTTCCCCTCCGCCAGCTCGTCGTACATCGATCCCACAGACGACCTCGCCGACGTTGTCCTACAGCAGCGATCGGAGTCGCATCTCCCAATTGGCGGTCGAGTCGTCGCGGGGCTCCGGGCGGCCAAGTTCCTTGAGCCATCGAACGGTCTCCACCATGCCAGCCATACCCAGAACCCCTGGGCCCTCCGATCTTACGAATGACCAGATCAGACCCACATCTGAAAGGTAGGACACCATGCGGCGCGCCGTTGCTCTGACGCTCTGTTCGGGGATGTTGGCTGTCACTGCGGCGTGCGCCGGGTCCTCGCCGGGGAACTCGGCGGCGCCGCAGACGCCATCTGCCGGCGCCCCGTCCGTGTCCTCGGCCAGCAGCAGGAGCCCGAGCGGCAGGGTGACCGCCTCCTGCCCGGATGACGTGCAGGTCCAGAGCGCGGCCTCACCCGCTGCGGGCAGCGGCACTTCCGCCGACACCGCGCAGGCACAGGCACTTGCACAGGCCGTCGGCGATGAGGAGTTCAACGCCGCGTACTCGGACATTTTCGGCACGGTGATCGATGGCTACACCCAGGGGCGGGTGGTGCTGTGTGTCACGGACATGGCGCGCGGGAGGCTGCTCGCGCAGGCGGCCAAGCGCGCCCACCCGGCCGTTGACCTCAACCGGCTCGCCATCCTCCCTTGCCGCTACTCCGACCGGACACTGCAGGCGGCCGTCCGCGGGCTCATGGCGCACAACGGCCCGACGATTGCAGGGTTCCCCGTCTACCAGATCGGCCCGGCCACGGACCATTCCGGCATCCAACTGCAGACCAGCCAGGCAGGCAGCGCCTCAGCGGCCTTGCGCCGCTACCTCACCTTGCAGCTGGGCGGCATCGCCTTCACCGTCGTCAAGGGTGAGCAGGCAGTTGGATGAGGCGGCCGTTCCTCCGCCCACCCGACAGGTGTAGCGCAGGCGCATCAGCTGACCCGTTCGCCGTCGGCCAGTTCGGCCTACACGTAGGCGAAAGCTCCGCGGTGGCGAACGTTCAGCCGCTCCAGCTGCGGCCAGGCTGTGCGGGCGTGCTCGCGGAGACGTTGCTCGAGCGATAGCCGGGTGTGCCCGAAGGCGTGGGCACGGCACCCATCCTGCCCGAGGGCCAGTCCCCGGATGCGGCAGGCTTCGGCCTCTCGTGATCCACTTCTCCCGATTGGCCTGTCTGCCTTGCCTGATCCAGACCACCTTCGTCGACGATCCCCGTGACGCGGTGCAAGCCGCGGACAGCCTGGTCGCCAACCTCACGCAGACGCTCGCCACGACGTTCGACGAGCACAAGAAGACGCTCGAAGAACAGTGGAGCCGGGGCGCTCAGGCCGACACCGAAGCCCTGCGTATGGCCCTGCGGCACTACCGCTCTTTCTTCAACCGCCTGCTCACGACCTGAGAAACTCACCAGCCGGAGAGAAAGAAGAGCGCCATGATCGCACTCGGCGTCATCCTGCTCATCGTCGGATTCGTCCTGCACATCGGCACCCTGTGGACGATCGGAATCATCCTGCTCGTCGTCGGCGCCATCCTGTTCCTTCTCGGGTCCGTCGGCCACGCCGTCGGCGGCCGACGCTGCTACTGGTAGGCCGCCCGGTTCCACGAGGCGCGCCGCTCGCCGAGGCCGATGGCGGCACGGGCAGTCCCGTCGGTGGGCGCCTCCACGCCGCCCACCGACGGGACCACGTCTGCCACAGCCGACATCCGGGTGATACCCGATGGCGTGGGTACCCGCCTCGAACGCGATGCTCCATCGCGGTGATGCTCGGCCCGAGGGGTCGCTCTCCCCGGCGTGCGCAGGGCATGGCGGTGGCGGCGCGCGGTACACGTTGCTGGTCCACGACGACTGTGGGTGAGGAGGGGTGATGCGCAAGGCACGGGCGGCACTCGGCGAGGTACTGGCCTGGTGGGTGGTGCTGGTCGTCGTCAACGTCCTGTTCATCAGCACCGTCTCGCCCCTCGAACTCGTCGTCGCCGCGGGCGGAGCGCTGATCGCGGCGGTCGCCGCCCGGGCCGTCCACTCGGCGTCCGGTGCCCGGTTGGGCGGCACCCGGCGATGGGGAGCGGCCGCGCTCGCGTGGCCCGGCGCGGTTCTCACCGACCTGAGCAGACTGTGCCTGGCCACCGCGCGTGCCCTCGGCGGCCATTCCTCGCAAGGGAGCCTGAAGATAATGACGCTTTCCCCCGGAACGGGTGCCGCGTGGGCCTGCGCCCTGCTGTCGTCCACCCCCGGCGCATACGTCGTCGACGTACACGTACGCGAACCGCGGAGGACGGGGCGAGCCTCGCAGACAGCCGTCGCGCACTTTCTCTCCGATGACCGTACGAGCCTGGAGGATGTGCTCACCGAAGGGACGCGCCGGTGAACGCCTGGCTGCTCGCGACCGCGGTCCTGCTGACCCTGGGTATGCCGCCGTGCGTCTGGGCCGCCGGCCGGGACTCGGCGGTCGAGAGGCTCGCGGGGCTCAGCCTGGCGACCTCCGTCGTCACCGCCGTTCTGATGCTGACGGCTCAGGGATTCGGCCGTAGTTCCTTCGCCGACCTCGGCCTCGTCCTCGCCGTCCTGGGACCCGCCGGAACGCTGGTCTTCTCCCGTTTCCTCGGCGGCCGGTCGATCGAGGCCCCCGATGCCCAGACTCATGGGAAGCCGTGACATGGCTGCCCGTCATGTGTGTGCACTCGTCCTGCTCATCGCCGGTACCGGTGCGCTGGTGCTGTCCGCCGTCGGCCTGGTGACCCTCCCCCGGCCGTACCAGAGACTGCATGCCCTCACCCCCGCCTCCACCGTCGGCACTCCGCTCGTCGCGCTCGCCCTGGCCGTCGAGAACGGCCCCGGGCGCGCCGCCGTCAAGCTGGTCCTCGTCGCGGTGGTCGTGGCGGTCGGCGGGACGGTCACGGCGATGGCGATCGGCAGGGCGACGGCCCAGCACGAACACCTGCTGCGAAGGGACTCTCCGGAGTGAGCGCCGCTGTAGTCCAGGAGTATCTGATCGCCGGCGCGCTGGTGCTGGTCGCCGCGAGCGCCACAGCCGCGGCGCTGGCCCGCGACCCGGTACGGCAGGCCGTCCTGCTGGCCGTCCTCGGTCTGTTTCTCACCGTCCTGTTCACGTTTCTCCAGGCACCCGACGTGGCCCTGTCCCAGTTGGCCGTCGGTACGGCGGTCACCCCGCTGCTCATCCTGCTGACGGTCCGCAAGGTGCGCCGCCCGACAGCTTCGCGACACGACGAGGACGAGCGCGGGCAGGAGGGCGGCGATGAGTCGTAGCGCGCGCATCCGGCTGTTCTGGGCCGCGGCCGCCGTCTTCGCCACGGTGTACACGCTCGCCTGCACCGGTCTGCCGCACTTCGGGACGGCGGTGCACCCTTACGGCACCCGCGCGGTGGCCGCGTCGCTGCGGCAGCGCACCGCCAACGTGGTCTCCTCGGTCAACTTCGACCAGCGCGCCCTGGACACCCTCGGAGAGGAGTCGATCCTGTTCGCCTCGGTACTCGGGACGCTCGTGCTGCTGCGCCGTGCCCGCGACGAGCGCGTCGGCCCGCCGCAGGCCGGGCATGTCCTGCCCAGCACGCGGCTGCTGGGCCTGGTGATGGTGCCGATCACGCTCCTGACCGGCGTGTACATCGTGGCACACGGCCAGTTGTCGCCGGGCGGCGGCTTCCAGGGCGGTGTCGTTCTCGCCACCGGGCTGCACATGGCGTATGTGGCCGCGGACTACCGCGTGCTGAAACGCATCCGCCCGCTGGCCGTGCTCGACCTGGCCGACGCGCTCGGCGCTGGCGCCTTCGTGGCTCTGGGGTTCGCCGGACTGATCGCCGGCGGGGCCTACCTCCAGAACGTGCTGCCGCTCGGCACCTTCGGGCAGCTCTCCTCCGGCGGCCTGGTGCCGTTGCTGAACGCGGCGGTCGGCGTCGAGGTCGGCTCGGGCATCATCGTCCTGCTCGCTTCCTTCCTCGACCAGGCCGTCGAGGTGAGACCGGCGCGGAACTCGGGCTCGGGAGGCGGCACATGACGATGCTGCCCTTCCTCGCCGCCGGGTGGATCTTCCTCGCTGGCGTGTACGGCATGGTCACCAGCCGCGACATCATCCACACCGTCGGCTGTCTCGCGGTGGCGCAGTCGTCGACGTACGTGCTGCTGCTCACCGTCGGATACCGGCGCGGTGGCATCGCGCCCTACTTCACCGACACTCCCCTGCGCACCCGCACCGTCGACCCGGTCGTCCAAGCGCTCGCGCTCACCGACGTCGTGGTGGGAGCCACGGTGACGGCGCTGCTGCTCGCGCTCGCCATCCAGATCCGCAAGCGTCACGGCACGGTCGACCCGGACGCCCTGACCGGGCTGAAGGGCTAGCGGGCCGGGCATGCTGCGTACCTCCGATCTGCTGCCGCTCGCGATCGCCGTACCTCTGCTGGGCGCCGTGGTCCTGATGATCGTCGGGCGGTGGCTGCCGCGCCCGGCCATCGATGTGCTGGTCACCGTCTGGGCGGCGCTGGAGGTCGGGTGTCTCGCCTGGCTGTGGCTGCGAACCGGCGACGGGCACAGTGTCTCGTGGCTGGGCGGCTGGTCCCCGGTCCACGGTGAGAGCGTGGGCATCGTGCTCGTGGGCGACCGGATCGGTGTCGGTCTCGCACTGCTCACCGGCGCGCTCGTCCTCGCGGTCGTCGTCTACTCCTGGCGCTACTTCGACGAGCCGCCCGAGGCGCACGCGGGAACCTTCCCCGCCCTCATCCTCCTGTTCGAGGCGGGCATGGTCGGCTTCGCGCTGACCGGTGACCTGTTCGACGCGTTCGTCTTCTTCGAGCTGATGGGCGCGGTCGCCTACGCCCTGACGGGCTATCGCATCGAAGACCCACGGCCGGTGCAGGGCGCCCTGGTCTTCGGTGTCGTCAACTCCCTGGGCGCATATTGCTCGTTGCTCGGCATCGGGCTGGTCTACGCCCGGACCGGTGAGCTCGGTTTCGCGCAGATCGGTGTGCAACTCGCCCGGCACAGCCCCGATGCCCTGCTGTCCGTGGCCTTCGTGCTGATCGTCACCGGACTGCTGGTCAAGGCGGCGGTGGTGCCCCTGCACTTCTGGCTTCCGGACGCCCATTCCGTCGCGCCGACCCCCGTGTGCATGCTGCTCTCCGGCGTCATGGTGGAACTCGGCATCTACGGCACCGCACGCGTCTACTGGGTCGTCTTCTCCGGACCACACGGCATCACGCACGCGCACCTGCGCGCCGTGTTCGTGGCCGCCGGGGTGCTGACGGCACTGGTGGGGGCCGTGATGTGCTGGCAGCAGCGCCACCTCAAGCGGCTGCTCGCCTTCTCCACCGTCGGGCATGTCGGCCTCTTCCTCGCCGGGACGGCACTGCTCACCCCCGCCGCGACGGCCGGCACCGCCCTGTACGTCGCCGCCCACGCCGGGGTCAAGGCGGCACTGTTCGCCACGACCGGTGTCCTGCTGGACCGGTACGGCTCCGTCGACGAGCACGGGCTGTACCGGCGCGGCCGCGATCTGCCGTTCGTCGGCGCACTGTTCGCCGTGGGCGGCCTCGGGCTCGCCGGTCTGCCGCCGTTCGGGACAGCCCTCGGCAAGGCTGTCGCCGAGCATGCCGGGGAGGACGAATTCCCTTGGCTGCCCGCGGTGTTCGTGCTGGTCTCGGCCCTCACCGGCGGAGCCGTGCTGCGGGCCGCCGCCCGGATCTTCGCCGGCGCCGGGCCCCGGCCGCGCGACCGGTACACCGGTACAGAGACCACCGGCGGCGGTGAGGAACCGGAGATCCGCGAGCCGCAACGCCGGATCCCCGTCCCCATGCTCATCGTGCCCGCCGTACTCCTCGCCGCCGCGCTCGCCGTCGGGCTGCTCCCCGGCCTCGGCGCCGCCCTCGCCCATGCCGCCCGGCAGTTCACCGACCGCACCGCCTACACGACGGCGGCGATCCACGGCCACACCGTCGCACCGTCCGCGCCGGTTCCGGACGTCGGCTGGAGCGCCGAGGGCGTGCTCCTCGCGCTTGCCGCGACCGTCCTGGCGATGCTCCTCGCCATGGCCGCCGTGTGGGGGCCCGCGCTGCGGTCACCGGCGTTGGGCCGGGTCGCGGCCGTCTGTGGAGGCGTGGGACGGCGCGTGATCGTGCCTCTGCGCCGACTGCACTCGGGACACCTCGGTGACTACGTCGCCTGGCTCGCCGTAGGGATGGCAGTGCTGCTCGTCGTCATGACCGTGTAGCGCACTGTGACCGAGTCCTTCGCGCGCATGGCGTCGGGTCCGTCGGGCACCCGGAAGAGGTGACCAGCCGTTCACCCGGTGGAAGGGGTGCATGAGGATGTCCGTCTCCACATCGCTGACGGACCTGGTCGGTCCTGTGGGATGCGCGCAATGGACTGATGACGGAAAGCTCCGCCATCGCCTCTACACCGGACTGCTCACCGACGAGGCCGCGACGGGCATCCCGCGGAAGCGGCCTCGGGACAACCCGAGGAAGACCTCATGAACCAGGGCGAGGACCCGGGAGGAGATACGGGTCGGCAGCCGCACCGTGCCGCTGTCGAACCCGGACAAGGAGCTGTTCCCGGACGACGGCATCACCAAGGCCGAAATGATCGACTACTACCGCGACATCGCGCCCCTGATGTTGAGCCACCTCAGGGGCCGCCCGCTGGTGATGGAACGCTACCCGGACGGTTGCGAGGGAAAGTCGTTCTACCACAAGGACGTTCCCGACTGGATCCGCGCGGTGCGCGTGCCCAAGGAGGGTGGCCGTCTCACCATGGCCGTCTGTGACGACACGGCCACCCTCGTCTATCTTGCCAACCAGGCGTGTATCACCCCGCACCCCTGGCTGAGCTCCGCGGACTGCCTGGACTGCCCCGACCGGCTGGTCTTCGACCTCGACCCGCCTGACAGCGAACGCGATGGCTTCGAGAGCGTCCGGTGGGGCGCGCGCCGGCTGGGCGACCTGCTCACCGAGCTGGGGCTGCGCCCCGCGCTGATGACGACGGGATCACGCGGCCTGCACCTCCTGAGCACGGACTTCGACACCGCTCGGCACCTCGCCCGGCGCGTCGCCGATCTGCTCGCGGCGCGGCACAGCGACCGGCTGACGACGGAGGCACGCAAGAACAAGCGCCGGGGCCGCCTCTACCTGGACACCCAGCGCAACGCCTACGCCCAGACTTCGGTCGCCCCCTACGCCGTGCGCGCCCGCCCGCACGCCGCGGTCGCCACCCCGCTGGCGTGGACGGAACTTGACGACCCGGAGCTGGGCCCACGGCGCTGGACCCTGCGCACCCTCCCCGGACGCCTGGACAAGCACGAAAACCCATGGAAGGACCTGAGCCGCTGCCGCCGCTCCCTCGACAGGGCACGACGCCACTTGGACGACCTCGCGTGATCCGACAGAAGGTGTGCGGGTCGGGACGAGACCCGACGGGGCCAGGGCCTGCATCATTCGGCGGATCCGGACACACCCACAGCGGAGAAAGGCACTGCAACCTGAGCTGAGAACCGCCTCCGGATCGCGGCACGGAGGCTCGGCGACCCGTCGAACGCGCTGCGCTCCCCGACCGCGGGCCGGACCGGGCTCTGACGTCCAAGCAACACGCGCCCCAGGCCGACATACAACTGTGTCGACAGGTGCGTCGGCCCTGGTCGGCACCATCCTGCAGGTGTGGCCTCGGCCAGCGGCGGGAGGTTTTCGGACGCACCTGAGGGCTACTCCGCAAGTGCACGACTGTTCCTGTGCCGGCGGTCCCGCCACAAGGGGCACCGGTCGTCAGACCCGTGACAGGGGCGAGAAACGGAGGCAGCAGCCATGTTCCAACGGTCCGGTCATGGGTCGCACAGCCCGCGGGTCGTCGTGGTCACCGGAGCCAGCGGGGGCGTCGGCCGGGCCTCAGCCCGGGCGTTCGCCACACGAGGCGACCGCGTGGCGCTCGTGGCACGGGGCCGAAACGGGCTGGACGCTGCAGCCGACGAGATACGCCGCGCCGGCGGAACGGCGCTGCCACTGGAAGCGGACGTCGCCGATCCCCGTGCCGTGGAGGACGTGGCAGCACGGGTCGAACGTGAGCTCGGCCCGATCGACGTCTGGGTCAACGACGCCTTCACCACGGTGTTCGCGGAGTTCACCGACATCGAGCCGGACGAGTTCCGCCGGGTCACCGAGGTCTGCTACCTCGGTTACGTGTACGGCACGCAGGCGGCCCTGCGCCGCATGCTGCCGCGCGACCACGGCGTCGTCGTACAGGTCGGCTCCGCGCTCGCCTACCGCGGCATCCCCCTGCAGTCCGCCTACTGCGGCGCCAAGCACGCGATCCAAGGCTGGAACGAGGCAGTGCGCTGCGAACTCCTGCACCGCCGCAGCGGGGTGTCGGTCACCATGGTCCAGCTGCCGGCCCTCAACACCCCCCAGTTCGACTGGTCGTTGAGCCGGATGCCGTACCGTCCACAGCCCGTTCCACCGATCTACCAACCCGAACTCGCCGCCCGTGCCGTCGTGTACGCCGCCGGTCGCCCGCGCAGGCGTGAGTACTGGGTCGGCGCGAGTACCGTGGGCACACTGCTCGCCAATGCCGTGGCACCCGGCCTGCTCGACCGCTATCTGGCCCGGACCGGCTACGACTCGCAGATGACTGACGAGCCGGAGCCGCCCGGCAGCCGCGACAATCTCTGGCAGCCGCTGGACGGCATCGGCGGGAGGGACTTCGGCGCGCACGGCCGCTTCGGCGAACGGGCGGCATCGCGCGCGCCGCAGCCATGGGCCTCTCGTCACCACGACGCGCTCGCCTTGGCCGGAGTCGCGGCGGCCACGGCCGCGGCCGGTTGGGCGGTGCGGCACCGTCCTCGGCGGCGCTAGGCGACGTCCTGCACAACCTCTCCGCACAGTTGGTGGCAGAATCGGCTGGTCAGGCGTCTGCATGAGCTGGCACGTTCTTGGTGCATCGAGTCGACCCCGAGGACGGCTACTCGCTCGCGCTCTTCACTGAGAGGCAACCGTGGAGGTCCGGTCACCCAGAGCGCGGCAGCAGGAGGCATGGCGTTCGGACCTGCACAGGCTGAGTGCCCGGGCCGACGGCCCGCTCATATGGCGATGCGGGCAGGGTACTCGTTGTCCCATGGAAGTCGTCGCGCGCGTGGACGCGTACCAGCGTCGGCACCGCTGGGTGGGGTTCCCGCTGGCTGTGGTCTACAAGTTCTTCGACGACCAGGGCAGCTATCTCGCGGCCCTGCTCGCTTACTACGCCTTCGTGTCCCTCTTCCCGCTCCTGCTGATCCTGGTGGCCGTCCTCGGCACCCTGCTCAGTGGCGATCCCGGCCTGCGGAAGCATGTCCTCGACTCAGCGCTGGCCGAGTTCCCCGTCATCGGTGACCAGTTGGGCCACAGTGTTCACCCCCTGCACGGCAGCGGACTCGCCCTCGCGGCCGGGGTCATCGGCACTCTGTACGGCGCCTTGAACGTGGGGCAGGCCGCCCAGTACGCGCTGAACAAGATCTGGGCCGTGCCCCGCCACGCCCGGCCGGACCCACTCCGTTCCCGGCTGAAGGGGCTTGTGTTCCTGGTGATCCTGGGGACCGGGCTGTGCGTGACCACGCTGCTGTCCTCGGCAGTGGCGGCCGCATCGGTGTTCGGCACCCGCCCGGCGGCCGGGGCGCGGGTCGCCGCGGTCGCCGGGGCGGTCGTGCTGAACACCGGACTGATCGTGCTGACCCAGCGGGTCCTGACCCAGCGCGAGCTGCCGCTGCGCCGACTGGCCCAGGCGGCCCTCGGCGGCGCCTGCGCCTGGCAGCTCGTGCAGTGGGCCGGCTCCTACTACGTCAGCCATGTGCTCCGGGGAGCCACAGCGACCTACGGGATGTTCGGTATCGTCCTCGGCCTGCTGGCCTGGCTCTACCTGGGCGCACTGATCTTCCTGAGCACGGCGGAGATGAGCGCGGTCGGGGTAGGACGGATGTGGCCGCGCAGCCTGCTGACCCCTTTCACCGACCGGGTGCGCCTGAGCCCGGGGGACCGCCGCGCCTATCAGTCGTACGCGACCACGGAGGCCTTCAAGGGCTTCGAGAAGATCCGCGTGCGCTTCGCCCAACCTCCAGAACCTCCGCGGTCCCCTGGCCGGTAACCGACGCGGAACGTCACGTGACCAGGGAGTTACCGGAGGGGCGGGTGACGGCCCAGGCTGCCTCGATCATCGGGAAGATCTCATCGAGCGCGGTCTGCGGGTCGGTCGCCTCACGGGCCAGTGAATAGGCGTCGATCACGAACCTCGCGATCGTCCGGCAGGCCGTTGTGGACTGTGACAGGTCGGGATCGGCGGCGATGGCCGCTGCCAGCGCCTCCGCGTGGCGAAGTCTCATCGACTCCTGGTACTCCCGCAGGGCGGGTGATGCGTCGATCATGCGCCAGATCGGGGTGGCGCTGTCCGCCGTGCAGTGCCGCACGAGCGCCTGGACCTCGCGGCGCAGCGCGGGGATGAGCGGCTCGTGGGGCGCCCGGCCGGTGACCGCCGGCGTGAGGCGTTGCTCGAAGTCTTCGTCCTGCTCGAACACCAGGGCCTCTTTCGAGGCGAAGTGGGAGGAAGACCGTGGTGACGGCCACGTCGGTCTCGGCGGCCACGTCACGGATACCCCACCGCGTCGAATCCGCGTTCTAGGAAGAGCCGTAGGGCGGTGTCAGCGATCTTCTGACGGGTTGCGGCCCTCGCCACGACGTACGGCGAGGGCTGGGTCGAACGGGTGCGCCGGCTCGGACATGTCGACGTGGCTCTCGATCTGGCAGGCTCGGGCCTGATCCGGGCACTCGTCGGGCTGACCGGGGATCCGCGGAAGGTGATCTCCATCGCCGATCTCGGTGCACCGGCACTCGGAGTCCGATTCTCCGGCGTGGCCGGGAGCATGCCAGAAGCGCTCTCCGAAGCCGTAGGCCTCATCTCGCGGGGCAAGCTGCGCATCCCGGTCGAGAAGTCGTACCCGCTGGCCGAAGCCGCGGCAGCGCACATCGACAGCCAGTCCGGCCACACACGCGGACGCCGGGTCCTGGTCATCTGAATGTCGGCGCCGGCTCTCGCGCCGGTGGTTGACGGCGTCGTACCGGGGCACCCTTCGGCCATGGAGGACAGCCGTCCAGCCCACTCACCGACCCGCGCCTTCGTGCTGGGCGGCGGCGGTGCGCTCGGCGCCTACGAGGTCGGCATGCTCAAGGCGCTCTTCGCCGCCGCCGTACACCCGGACCTCGTCGTGGGCACCTCCGTCGGCGCGATCAACGGCGCAGCCGTCGCCGCCGACCCGTCGCGGGCGTCGGTGGCCCGGCTCGCCGACCTGTGGACCGGCCTTGGACGTTCCGGCGTGTTCTCCGGATCACTGCTCAGGCGGATGAGCACCGTCGTGCGCAGCGGCACTCACGTGTACCACCCCACACCGCTGCGCGAACTGCTCTCCTCCCACCTTCCGGTGACAGACATCGAAGATCTGGCCCTGCCGTTCCAGTGCGTGGCGGCGAACATCGAGCGGGCCGCCGAGCACTGGTTCGCCGCCGGGCCTCTGGTGGATGCCGTGCTCGCTTCGTGCGCAGTACCCGGGCTGCTGCCGCCCGTCCCCCTTGACGGCGAGCACTACGTCGACGGCGGTCTGGTCAACAGCATCCCCGTCGGCCGCGCGGTGGCCCTCGGTGCGACCGAGGTCTATGTGCTGCAGGTCGGCCGCGTCGAGCGAGCCCTCTGCCCTCCGCGGGCCCCCTGGCAAGTGGCCCTGGTGGCGTTCGAGATCGCTCGCAGACATCGATTCGCCCGCGACATGGCGGACCTGCCGCCCGGCGTCACGGTCCGCGTACTGCCGTCAGGCTCAGGTCCGGAAGAAGGCACAGCCACCCTGCGGCAGTTGCACCACCGCAGCTTCGGCCGGACCGCCGACCGCATCGAGCGCGCCTACACCGCCTCCTCCCGCTATCTCGAGACCGCTCTCAGCACACCCGACGGCGAGCCATGACCGATGCGAGTACGTCCCGAAGACACGCCGCGCGGCTGGCCGGGGCGCTGGTAACCGGGCTGCGCCGCACAGCCACCGCCACGCTGCTGTTCGCCCTCATCCCGACGGTGGCCACGCTCGTCGTCGCCGCAGGCGTGCTCTGCGCGCCGGTCTCACTCGCCACACGCGGCCCGTGGAAACCGGTGCGGATCACCAGCTTCGCGCTTTTCTACCTCCTGGTGGACTTGGCCGGGCTGATGGCCGCCGCCATTCTGTGGGTGCGACAGCTGCCCGACAATCAGAACCGCGAGGAGCGACGCGCCGCGGACGCATTCGCCGTGCTGGAGCGGCTGCTACGGCTGCTACGACGCGCGGCCGAGCGAGTCTTCCGGCTCCAGGTGGAAGTGAGGCCCCCGCCACCAGGCGAGACCGGACACGCCGTGGTACCGGTCCTGGTCTTCGTACGGCACGCCGGGGTCGGCGACTCCTTCCTGCTGCTCCAGATATTGCTCAGCCAGGCCGGGTTGCGCCCGCACACCGTTCTGAAGCGGACGCTCCGCGCCGACCCCGCTCTCGACGTCCTCATCGGGCGAGTCCCCCACTGCTTCCTCCCGCCCCTCGACGGCCGCGCCGAGGACGCGATCGGGGACCTGGCGGCCAAGCTGGGACCGGGCGACGCCCTCGTGATCTTTCCGGAGGGCGGCAACTTCACACCGCGCCGCCGCCGGCGCGCGATCGCCTCACTGCGCCGCCGGGGATTGCCGCGCCGGGCATCCCGCGCGGAACAGATGCGCCATGTCCTCCCACCGCTGGACGCCGGCGCACTCGCCGCGATCGCCGCCGCGCCCGCGGCCGACGTGGTCTTCGTCGCCCACACCGGCCTCGACGTCGTCCACTCGGCGCGCACCGTTTGGAAGCGGCTGCCGCTCCGCGACGGCGTGCGAGCACGCTGGTGGCGCATACCCGCGAGCCGCGTCCCGCTGGGCGACGATGCCCGCAGCGAGTGGCTGCTCACCCAGTGGGCCCGCGTCGACCACTGGATCGCCGATCACGCCACTCCAGACGCGGCGCACGCGTGAGCCATGGCGGCTTCCAAGCCCTCGTCGCCCGATGAACGTCTCCCGGGCAAAACCCAGGGCTGAGACACTTGGCCAGTCGACACAGGCACCACGACTATGGCTGCTCGCTTTCTGCCTCCCGCTGCTCTTCCAAGCGCTGCCTTATCCGTTCGACGGTTTCGGGGGAAATCTCTCCACCTGAGGCAGGTATCAGTTCGTCAGGGTCGAAACTCCGCTCCGGTTCGGCGTCCCGCCGTTTCGTGCCGTCGTCGGCCTCGGGCGTCTCTTTGTCGGGTGAATCCCGCATCAGTGTCACCTCGCAACCTCGACCAGCGAGCCCTCCATCAACTTTTCCTCGGACGCCATGAGGCCCAGCGCACCCTCGGCGGTGATGCCCCTTCATCATTCTGGGACTGCTCAGGAGCCACGTAGAACGTGGCGAGAGCGGACCTTCAGCCGCCGAGGTCCCCCGGCAGCGGTATTCATCCGCAGAGGACCGACCCGTGACTCGAGCCCGACCGGCAAGCCGCGCCTGCCCGCAGATGACCGCTGCCCTCACGTGTCGGGCCGGACGTGGTCGCCAAAACCTCGGCGCTCGTCCTCGTCCCTGACCAGCACCGACAGCAGAGAGGCCACAGTCAGGCCCGCCTCGGCCGGATGGCGAAGGACCCTGTCCGGGTCGATGCTGTACCGATTGACGCGGCCGACCCGGGTGTGCGACAGGTATCCGTTCTGCTCCAGGTCCACGATGATCTTTTGAACAGCGCGTTCCGTGAGCCGGCAGCGCGCCGCGATGTCACGGACGCGCGCGTTGTGGTTGTCCGCGATGCTGGCCAGTACCCGTGCGTGATTGGTCAGGAACGTCCACCCGTTGTGCGGTTCGGGCACTCCATCAGCCATGACTCCATCGTACGACCGCACGTTCACGCACTCCAAAGTACGAACTTGGATTCGTGCAGAGCTTGACGCCTCATGGGGTACGGGTGAGCCTGGAGGAGACATGCGGAGGAGGCGAGCATGAACCAACCGCCCCAGAACAGGCCCCCCGCAAGCGACGAAACCGACGGCACACTGTCGCCCTGCGCGACTCTGCTCGTGCAGGCGGGGCCGCCCGGCGTCCGCGTGACCGTCGCCGTGAGAGGGAAGTTCTGCCTCGACAACAGTCAGGGCCTCAGTCACGCCCTCAGCAAGGCCCTCGCGAAGTCGGAGGAGGGCGTGGACCTCAACCTCGGCGAACTCATGTTCGTGGACTGCTCCGCGCTCAACGTGCTCCTGACCGCTCGCCGCGACGCCCTCAAGACGGGAAAAACGATCACCGTCACCGAGGCCAGCCCCGCCACGGAGCGCCTGCTGACCTACACCGACACCTACCCCCTCTTCTCCCCCGCGCACGACCACGCCCGCCCGGCCGCCGACGGGCCCGGCCGGATGCGCGAGGGCCCCGAGGACGGCCTCCTGCAGACGGAGGTGATCCAGTTGCGGCGTGCGCTGCGGACCCGGCCGGAGATAGACCTGGCACGCGGCATCCTCATGGCCTCCTTCGGCCTGAACGCCGACGAGGCGTGGAAAGTACTGGTCGCGGCATCACAGAACACGAACACCAAACTGCACCTCCTGGCCGAAGACGTGGTCACCACCGTGCAGGGCACGTCTCTGCCGGAGCCGGTCCAAAGGCAGCTCACGGCAGCCGTCGCCCGAACACGTCGGGCCGACGGACAACCCCGGCACCGCACCCGCGGAGGCCAGACCCGGCGCCCGATGCTCCAAGGCCAGGAGCATGCATAGACCGGGGGCACGTCACTCGGTGCGTGCGCAGGACGGCTGAGGGCCGAAGTGCCACTCCAGCGTCGAACACTGCTGCTTCCCCGTACGGAGCAGGCCGATGGATACCCAGGCGCCCTCACGGGCCAGCTCACGAGGTCGCCCTGCCGACAACGGGCGGGCCATCGACACCACGAAGGATTGGGGTGTGCTTCCCCGCACCGCCGATGAAAAGGAACCATTTTCCGGGAACCCGTCAACGAGGAGTCGTCACCCGCCGAAGGAGGCACGCCATGATCGCACTCGGGATCATTCTGCTCATAGTCGGTTTCGTCACAGGAATATCGATCCTGTGGACCATAGGCCTCATTCTGGCGGTGGTCGGAATCGCCTTGTGGGCCATGGGGTCAATGGGGCACGCAGTCGCCGGCCGACGTCACTACTGGTGATTTTGACGGCGTGCCGTCCGCCCTCCGATCCGGACGCTCTTCATGGCATGAGCCCTGCTGGATCAGACTGGTGACGTGCGACTTGACTGCAGAGGGGCGGGATCCGTATTTCAGGGATCCCGCCCAGGACTTTCCTGATCAGTGCTTGAATACGTCCTTGGTCTTCTCCTTGGCCTGACGCGCTGCGCCCTTCGACTTCTTGGTCTGTCCTTCGGCTGTCATCCGCTCGTTTCCCACGGTGCGTCCGACCGCCTCTTTGGTCTTGCCTGCGGCTTCTTCCATCTTGCCCTTGGCCTTTTTCTCTACGGCCATCGTTGTTCACTCTCCTAGCCATGAGAGGTTGTGGACACCCACGTCGGGTACCCCATATCTCGCAGGAAAACAGCAGTCACTGCGGTGGGGGACGCGTCGCACCCATTGCGTGATCACGACCGCGGGACCGCTCAGGGAGGGGTGTCACTTGCGCGATCAGGGGGGAAGGAGGGGGGCCGAGCGGGCCCAGGTCCAAGTTGAGGTCCTCCATGGTCAGGCCCGTTGACCTCCTCACGACAAGCGGCGGATTCCGCAGGCCCGGGGAATCCGCCGCCGTCTTACGCATCCCTCGTCTATCCCGCCGCTCCCCGCCTGCCGGTCGCCGACGAGCTGCCACGGCCGGTGTGTCCCCGATCCCTACCGGTGGCTGGAGGACGACGAGGACGCGGCCTGCGAGCAGTGACTGAACGAGCAGGAGCGGCTGCTGGCCGCGCACGCCCCTTCGTGGCGGAGCAGAGTGTGAACGACGGCGATATTGGTTCAGGCCGCGATTCCGTGAATCCCCAGACCATGATCGGAGCAGGATGCGGGTGCGGAGGAGACGGAAGGAGGCTCGGCCGTACATGGCCCGCTTGATCGTTTTGATGCGATTGACGTGGCCTTCGACGATGCCCGAGCTCCACGGCAAGGTGAGGCCGGCGATGACGGCGTCGAGGTCGAGGCACAGGCCCTGCGCGAAGGACAGGATGGGCGCCGGAGCGTCCCCTTCGGCTTCGCGTACCCACGTCAACAACGGGTGGCCGCGGCGTTGTTGGAGCAGGTCGTGGAAGGTCAAGGCTAAGGGCCTGCAGATCATCAACATGTCGTCTTGATCTTGCTGGTGGAAGCGTCTTTTAGGGAGACGACCTGGGCTCGGAGGGCAGCGAGGGCGGCTGGTGGGGTGGTGGCCGGTGGGACGCTGATGCCATGCGCGTCGAGCAGTCTCCTGATCTTCAGCAGGGTGCGGTGCATAGCGGTCCGGCTGCTGTTGAACAGTACGGCGAGGGGTTCCGCGGCCAGGTTGACGCGCAGGTGCAGCACGGTGGCCAGGACCTGGTCGGGGAAGGCGAGCCGAGGCGGGCGACCACGTCGCGTATCGCCGTCCGTGGCCAGGGTCTGGGTCAGATCGTCCAGCTGATGTGGGGACAGCCCGGTCAGTGCAGGATCGGACAGCAGGGCCGGGTCCCATGCCGGTGCGGATGTCTGAGGGGCTCGGGGTGTGGGGATGGCCGCGGTTGGCTGGGGGTGCAGGGCGTAGTTCCAGTCGCCGTGGAAGGCGTGGCGGGTCAGTGGCAGGGCCGCCATCTCCACGTCGTCGATGGCGACTCCGGTCGGATAGGTGTTGGTGTCCAACTGGGCGGTGACGCGCAGTCCGGTGCGGGTGGTGGTCGCGGCGATGGTCTCGACGTTGACTTCGTGGCTGGTCAGCGCTCGGCCGCGCCAGTTCATGGTGATGTGGGAAAAGAGCCGGTGCTCGATCTTGTTCCACTTCGATGTGCCGGGTGGCAGATGGCACACCGTGATGGTCAGGCCCGTCTCGGCAGCGAGCCGGGCGAGTTCCAGCTTCCAGGCCCGGGTGCGGTAGCCGTTGGAGCCGCCTGCGTCCGCGCTGATCAGCAGCCGTGTCGCCTGCGGGTAGGCGTCCTGGCCCTGACCGTGCCACCAGCGGCGGATCGATTCCATCGCGAATGCGGCGGTGTCGTGGTCGGTGCCGACGTTGACCCAGCCGGTGTTCGCCGCCAAGTCATAGATCCCGTAGGGGATGGCCTTGCCCAGCTCGGGATCGGCGAAGTCGTGGATGTGCACCGGCGCTGGCTCACCGGCAGGCCGCCACTGCCGGCCGCTGTTCTTGAACTCTCCGACGACCTCTTTCTTCTTGGTGTCCACGCTGATCATCGGCTGGCCGGCGTCCCGGTGCTCGCGGGCCTGCTCGTTGAGATAGCGGAACTGGGCATCGCGGTCCGCGTGCTGGCTGCCCTCCAGGGTCTTGGCGTTGGCCTGCAGGCTGAAGCCTTCCTCCTGCAGCAGAGCGGCGACGGTATCGGCGCTGACCTTGTGTCCGGTCCGGGTCAGCTCCAGCGCCAGGGTGCGGGTCGACTTCACCGTCCACTGCAGCGGCGACATCGGATCGCCCCGCTCATCCGGTTCGACCAGCGCCAGCGGAGCGGGGCGCAGCCCTGGATCGAGGTCCGCGACCCGCTTGCGGCCTCCGCCTGGCCGCCGTACCCGTCCCAGCGGGGCCTCGCCGGTTTCCAGCTCGAACACGCCCTCGCGGACCGTCGTCTCGCTCACGCCGGCCGCCCGTGCGACGGCCCGGATGCCGCCGTGTCCCAGCAGCCGGGCCTCCGCTCCCATCAGCAAGCGCCGCTGCCGCTCGTCGAGATGCGGGAACAACACATCAAACTTCACTGCGAGTTGGGCACGAGCCTCGTCCGGGATGCGCATACCACACCAACGAGCTCCAGAAGGGGAAGCGACACGTTAATGATCTGCAAGCCCGTTAAGAGCTGTCCCGCAATTGATCTCGCGGAGCCGAGGCGTGAGTCGAGAGCGAGCCTCGGGGGGCATCCACACCCGTGTCAACGAGGGTTGACACACCCATCTTGTCAACCTATGTTGACAAGATGGGTAATCAAGCGCTGGTTGCCTGCGGTATGGCCGCTGGCCCCGTGTTCACCCTCGCGTATCTACTGGAAGGCGCCAGCCGTGTGGACTACAGACCGTTCCGCCATCCGGTCAGTTCGCTCTCCCTCGGCCGCGGCGGGTGGGCACAGACCGTCAACTTCCTCGTCCCGGGCTTGCTGTCGCTGATCTTCGCCGTGGGTCTATGGCAACCTCCCGCTGGGGTGCACTGCTGATCGGCACATGGGCGGTGGGCCTGCTGGGTGCAGGCGCCTTCCGGACAGACCCGGTAAGCGGCTACCCTCCCGGCACCTCAGATCAGCTCCAGCGCCACACCCGCGCAGGAGCGCTGCATGACCTGCTGTCGCTCATCGGATTCCTCGCCCTTACGGTGGCCTGTTTCGTATTCGCCCTGTCCAGCTCGCCCGGGTGGGCCATCTACTCGATCGCCAGCGGCGTGCTCTTCGCGACGACCATGGCCCTGTCCAGTGCCGCGTTCAGCCAGCATCAACGCTGGGGCGACCTCGGCGGACTGATCCAGCGCGTCTCCGTCACTATCGGCTGGACCTGGCAGACCCTGCTCGCCGTGCGCATCCTGCACACCTGACGGATGCCCTGCAGCACCTGGTCACCGGTGAGATGGGGGCCTCCCCCTGAGCTGTACTTGGCACCCCCTGGCACCCTGACACGAAAGATGCAAGCGACTGTGCAGGTCAGGTGGGGTCCGCGACACAGCACACAGCAGGAAGTGCGACCCTATCGAGGCTGGTCGTGAGCGGCGGCACCGCCCCAGGCGCGGTTTTCGACCCCGCGACGCCCCTCACATGTTTCTGCGGGCTTCCCCCTTCATCTGCTCCCCCTTCCCCTTGATCTCCTCGGCCGTCCCGCGCACCGTCTGGCCCGCCTCACCAGCCCCGCGGCGGGCCTTTCCCGCGATGCGGTCTCCCACACCTTTGCCGCGCAGTTCCTCGTCACCGGTGGCACGTCCGGCCGCTTCCTCGACCTTGCCCGCCATCCGGATACCTCAGCCGGTACGCCTCAAACCCGGACCGACGCCGACTTCTGACACGACGAGGACCTCAGCTACTCATCCCGCTGTGTCGACTACTCAGCGTCGAGAATTCTTGTCCGAAATTCCCGATGGCTGAGGGCCCAGCCGTCGGCGACGGGACAGATGGCCATTTTTCTTCCGGGATTTCTGTGCGTCTGGCGGACATGGGTACTCGGCACCCGATCGGCCAGTAGCAGGGGCTGTGGCCGAGGCTGATGATGGAAATAGAGGAAGAGGGTGAACGATCACGAATGACCGTGAGCGGGAAGAGGCACGTCCCCCGTCGCGGAAGGCGAAGGCGACCCCGGAGCGGGCGTCGGCGACCGAGGCCATGCGGGGCGCGGCCCAGCAGCTGGCTGAGCTGCTGGGGCGGGCTCCAGAGTCCGTTTCCGCGCTCAAACCGACCGATGACGGTTGGGAGGCCGAGGTTGAGGTCGTGGAGCTGGAGCGCGTCCCCGACACGAGCAGCGTCATAGCCAGCTACAGGGTTGTTCTGGACCCCGCGGGCCAGCTGGTGGCGTACGAGCGAACACGCCGCTACACCCGCGCGCAGGTCGACAGAAACAGACAGGGCCGCTGACGGCGGCTCACCGTCGCGTGAGGGGAAAGAGATCGTGAGTGTGGTGCCACAGGGTGAAGGTGGCGCTCTTGCAACGCCGGCCGGTGGCGGCACCGGCACCCTGTACGACGTGCTGGAACTCGTCCTCGACCGGGGCCTGGTCATCGACGTGTTCGCACGGGTGTCCCTCGTGGGCATCGAAATCCTGAAGGTCGACGCACGCGTCGTCGTTGCCAGCGTGGACTCGTATCTGCGTTTCGCCGAGGCCTGCAACCGGCTGGATCTGGAATCGGGCCGCAAGGCCCCCGCCCAGCTGACGGACATCGTCCAGAGCGTCGAGGAAGGAGGCGCTCAAGGGAAGGCCAAAGGCGCGCTGACCGGCGCCGTCGATGCTTTCGCCGAATCGCTCCATAAGGGGCGTGGAGATGACAGCGATCGCAAGCATGAGAAGGAGCACGAGCACGCCGAACGCGGCTCGTCGAGCCGCCGTCCCCCAAAGGACCGGGAGAAGTGAGCGAGCCGATGTCCGTATACGTGTACGCGATCACCAAGTCCGGGCATCCGCTGGACCTGGACGGCATCAATGGCGTGGGCGAGACACCCGGCGAGTTGCATTCTGTGTGCAGCGACGACCTGTGCGCCGTCGTCAGTGAGACCCCGGAGGACCTTTCGGTCACACGCCGTGACCTGGACGCGCATCTCGGGGTCCAGGAGCACCTGTGGGCCGCGGGCACCATCCTGCCGTTGAGTTTCGGATTCGTTGCTCCGGACGAGGATGCCGTACGGGCCGTGCTGGAGCAGCAGGCCCAGGAGCTCTCCCAGCGCCTCGATGAGCTCGCCGGGCGGGCGGAGTTCAACGTCAAGGGCATCCAGAGCGAGGAGGCGGTCCTGCGCGCCATCCTTGAGGAGAACGAACAAGCCCGCGCGCTGAACGAGGCGACCCGCGAGGGCAGCGGGACACAGGAGGACCGGCTGGCGCTCGGCCAACTCGTGGCACAGGAGGTGCAGAGCCGGCAGGAGGCACTCGCCGCCGACGTGGTCGCCGCCCTGCGGCCGCTGGCAGTGGCCGCACGGCTGGCCGAGCCGTCCCAGCAGTACTTCGTGAATGTGTCCTTCCTGGTGGACGGCAAACAGTCGGAGGAGTTCACCCAGGCTGCGCGGGAGTTGGCAGAGCCCTACGGGGAGGACATCGAACTGCGGGTACGGGGACCGCTGCCACCGTACAGCTTCACCTGAGCCCGTTTCGACTGACCGGTGCGGACGACAGCACGAGTCACAAGGAGGCGGAATGGCAGGACTGGTCACCGAGATTCTGGCACTTCCGTTGGCTCCCTTGCGGGGTGTCGGCTGGGTACTGGACAAGGTCGTTCGTGCGGCTGAGGAGGAGTTCTACGACCCTGCTCCCGTACAGGAAGAACTTGTGAAGCTGGAGCGCGCGCGGACAGAAGGCCGTATCGACGACGAGGAGTTCGCACGGCGCGAGGAGGAACTGCTGCACCGCATGGAGGACATCAGCGCCTACCGGCTGCAGCGCGGCAGGCAAAGCGGGCTGTGAGCGTGCGTGGAAGAAGACCGAATCATGAACAACGCCAAGATCGGCGCGGCTGTCCTCGGCGGTTATGTGCTGGGCCGGACGAAGAAGGCAAAGCTCGCCCTGAGTCTGGGTGCGCTACTGGCCGGATCGCGGATCAAGCCAGGACAGGTCGCCAAGGTCCTCCAGGAGTCCCCCTTCCTCAGCAACGTCAGCAAGCAAGTGCGCAGCGAGCTGGCGGGCGCCGGCAAGGAAGCCGCCACCACTGTGCTCTCGGCGAAGGCCGACAGCCTGGCCGACGCGCTGCACGAGCGCACCGCGGGACTGCACGAAAAGGCGCACCCGGACGGCGAGCGGGACCAAGACGAAGGGATCGAAGAAGAGAACGAAGAAGGAGAGCACGCACAAGAGGCGCGCCAGGACGAGGGATCTCCGGACGAGGGGGCCCCGAGCTCGGAGCACGAGGGCAAGGGGGGCGGGAGCCAGGGGCGTGCGCAGCACCGCGGGTCGGATCAGAAGGACGAGCCGCCTAGGAAAAGGACGACGGCCGGTCGGAGCCGTTCGAAGAGCGGCTCGGCATGATTGAGGAGGCCGGTGATGATGGCTGAGGGCAAGTCGGGAGGTGCCGGCACCCTGAGCAAGATCCGCGAGCGGGCACGGCAGGACCCTGGCGCGAATCGGCTGAAGGAAGAGCTGGAAAGCTATGTCGAGGCCCGCCTTCAGCTGATGCTCGAAGGCGTGGGCCACCGCCTGGGCGAAGGGGCGCGCAAACTGAGTGAGACCCACCTCGGCCCCGGCCTGCTGACCAGTGCCGTCGCCAAGGGCGGCAAGAAGCTCCTCGCGGGCACGCCGTCGGGTGAGGCGTTGACCGTAACGGCGTCCCACGCCAAGGACACGCTGTTGGACAAGGCCAAGGACGTCACAGGGAAGCGGCACGAGAAGCACCCCGACGGCGCCGGTAAGGGTCTGACCATCATCGAGGACATCGACGTGGGCGTGCCCGTACGCGAGGCCTACAACCAGTGGACGCAGTTTACGGAGTTCGAGCGGTTCGCCAAGGGGGTCAAGCATGTGGAGCAGCAGGACGACATCACGACCCACTGGGAAGTGCAGATCGCCAAGGCGAGCCGCCGCTGGCGGGGCATCATCACGGAACAGGTGCCCGACGAGCGGATCGCCTGGACCACTGAAGGCGACAAGGCCACGACCAAGGGCGTCGTCACCTTCCACCCGCTCACGAGCAACCTCACCAAGGTGCTGCTGGTCCTGGAGTACTTCCCCAAGGGCGTAGTCGAGCGGGTCGGCGGCCTGATGCGGGCGCAGGGGCGGCGCACCCGGCTCGATCTGAAGCTCTACCGCACCTTCGTCATGATGCGCGGCGAGGCCACCGGCGCCTGGCGCGGGGAGATCCACGAGGGAGAGGTGGTCCGCGGTGCGGAGGAGGCCGAGGAGGGCCGCGCGTACGAGGAAGAGGAAGCGAAGGCGGAAACCGAGGGCGAGGAGCCCGAGCCACGCGACGAGGAGTACGAAGAGGAAGAGGAGCCCGAAGAGGGCAAGGACGAGTACGAGGAAGACGAGGAGCCTGAGGAAGAAGAGGAGTCCGAGGACGAGTACGAGGAAGACGAGGAGCCCGAAGAGGAGGACGAGGAGGAAGAGCGAGCAGCCCACGCCCGCTACGACGAGGGGGAAGAAGAAGCCCCCAGGACGCGTCGACGCCGCACATAGATCCGGGAAACGAGGTTGAGTGTGCTGTGACCCAGTCCGAGCCCCCCGTACCTAGGTCATCGCGGGTCTTGTATCCGTACGGCCAAGAGAGCGGCGGCTCAAACCTGGCCGACATCCTTGAACGCGTCCTGGACAAGGGCATCGTGATCGTCGGTGACATCAAGATCAACCTGCTTGACATCGAGCTGCTCACAATAAAGCTCCGGCTGCTGGTGGCGTCCGTCGACAAGGCGAGGGAGATCGGCATCGACTGGTGGGAACGCGATCCCGCCCTGTCGTCCCGCGCCGACGGCCGGCACAGCCTCCGAGAGCAGAACGAGCGACTGCGCGCCGAGGTGGAGGAGCTACGCAGCCAGCTTGCCAAGTCCCCGCAGGAGCTGACTGGAAGCCAGTCCAGCGGCCCGCGAGGCTCCCGCGACGCCGAGCGGGTCCGGCGAGAACCACGGGAGTCGCACGCCGAACCAAGCCGTAAGCCCCGCAAGGTTCGAAACGTCGAGAAGCCCCGGGGCAACGAAGACCGGAGCTGAGGCCGGTGGACGAGCAGCTGTGCTACGTGTACGCGGTGTTGGGATCCCCATCCGCCGCACTGGAGCGGGCGGCGCTGGCCGACGTTCGGGGGGTGGCGCACGCGCCTGTCACCCTGGTTCATTCGGGCGCGGTGGCCGCCGGGGTCAGCGCGGTGCCTCGGGACGAGTTCTCGGAGGCTGCCCTGAAGGTGAACCTGGAGGACCTGCGGTGGCTGGAGGCGACGGCCCGGGCGCACAACCTGGTCATCGAAGCCCTGACCGAGCACACCACAGTCCTGCCATTGAGGCTGGCCACTGTGTATGTCGACGAACACCGTGTGCGAGAGATGCTGAGGGAGCATGAGGCGGATTTCACCACGCTCCTCGACCGGCTCACCGACCACATGGAGTGGGGCGTGAAGGTATACGCCGAGGTGCCTCGGCAGCCCCCGCCCGCGTCCTCGGACGCCGGCGGCCCGGCGGAAGAGACGGATCCCGGACGCGCATACCTGCGCAGCCGACGGCATCAGCGGCAAGCTCGTGAGGACGTGTGGCGGCTCGCCGAGGAGGCCGTACAGCGGACGGAGTACCACGCCCGCGGCCTGGCGGTGCAGCACGCCCGGCACCGGCCGCAGCAGGGCGGCCTGGCGCAGGTGCCGGGCGAGAACGTGGCCAATGACGCCTATCTGGTGCCCCGCCATCTGGCGGATGAGTTCCGCAGCCGGATGCTGCATGCCGCCGATGGTCTGCCGGGAGTCCGTGTGGAGGTCACGGGCCCCTGGGCGCCGTATTCCTTCGCCGTTCCCCTCGCGACCGACGAACGCCAGAAGGGAGCCAGGCAGCGGTGAGCGAGTACGGCGCGTACGACGATCGCCCGGTCGTTCAGACGCAAGTCGCGCTGATTGATCTGCTGGACCGGCTGCTGAGCGGCGGTGTGGTCCTCACTGGCGATCTTGTACTGTCCATCGCCGACATCGACCTGGTGAGGATCTCGCTGCGTGCCGTGATCGTCTCCATCCGCGAGCAGCTGGACGACCAGTGGGCGACGATGTATCCGCCGAGGAGCGGGGGCGGTCACTGTGACAAGCAGCCCGGATGAAGGCCCGCCCGCTGACCGGCTGCGGGAAGTGGCCGAGGCCGCGAGCAGGGCAATCTCGCTGCTGCCCGCCCGGCCAGACGAGGTCTCCGCGCCGACATCCAGCCGGGGCCATACCGCCGCACGGCGACTGCGCGCCGATCCGGACACGGTGGAACGGGACCTGGTCAAACTGGTCCTGACCATCGTCGAGCTGCTGCGCCAGCTGATGGAGCGACAGGCCCTGCACAGGGTCGACGAGGGTGACCTCACCGAGGAGCAGGAAGAACGGCTCGGTCTGACCCTGATGCTGCTCCACGACCGGATGTCCGAACTGTGCGACCACTACGGCCTTACCCTGGCCGACCTCAACATCGACCTGGGGCCACTGGGGACGCTGCTTCCCCCGTGAGGGCGCAGCAGGCAGTAATGGGCGCCGTTTCCGCAGGCGTCGCGGTCTCTCCCGGGGCCAGTCGGCGCCGTACGGATGTGTGATGGCCCCTGGGTGTCAGACGGCTCCGGGCACGGACAGACGGGCGGCATCAGGTGCGCACCGTGAGCGGGGAGCCGAAGGCGCTGTCGGCCGCCCTCCTCGCCCGTGCCGCACTGAGCGATCCCGGCCAGGACGCCTTCGAGAAGGAGCTGTTCGGGCAGATGCTGGATTTCACCACGCACCCGCAGTCGAACATGGCAGCCCTCGGCCCGAGATCGTGCGCTGCCGCGAGGAGGCCGCACGGCACACCGGCGAATTCGGGTGCACCTGGGGCCGGAGTGACCGAGATACGGCCTGGTTCCAGGACCCACCGCTTGCGCCCCCACCCCACGGGCAAGGGAAAAGCCGCGATATGGGCGAGCGTGACTTCATCGCGCTGATCGATGGCGTCCACCAGCTCGTCAAGGCGCGCATCGTGCTGGTCTGGGACCGGCTCAACACCCATGTCTCCCGAGCTATGCGTGAGCTGATCGCCGAGCGTGAGTGGCTGACGGTGTTCCCACTGCCCGCTTACTCGCCCGACCTCTAAGTCCTCGGATTTCACTTGGCGTTGAGCCAGTCCTCGAAGAAGAGTGAGAACTGGTTCAGTGCCTCCTTCCAGTGTGCCGCGACGTGGTTGACATCGCGTGCTCTGGGGGTGATCTGCTCGCGGACTGCGAGGTAGAGCACCTTCAGCGCGGCTTGTTGGGAGGGGAAGTGTCCGCGATTGCGGGTGGCTTTTCGTAGCCGTGCGTTGATCGACTCGATCAGATTCGTCGAGTAGACCACCTTCCTTATCTCTGACGGGAAGGCGAGGTAGGGGGTGAATTCGCTCCACGCGGTCTGCCAGACCGCGATCAGGGCCGGATAGCGGGCGCCCCACACCTCCTCAAACTCGGCGAACCGCTGCTCGGCCGCGTCTGCGGTGGCGGCCGTGTAGACCTGCCGGAGTTCCTTGGCGATCTGTGACCAGTGCTTGGTGGAGGCGTACTTGAGGCTGCTGCGGACCATATGGACCACACAGAGCTGGATGTCAGCGAGCGGCCAGATGCTGCTGATCGAATCCGGGAGCCCCTTGAGGCCGTCGCAGCAGGCGATCAGGACGTCCTCAATGCCGCAGTTCTTCAGCTCGGCCAGCCAGGCCATCCACTGCTTGGCGCCTTCACCGCCGGAGCCCACCCACATGCCCAGGACATCGCGTTCTCCTTCGAGGTTGATGCCGACGGCAATGTAGACGGGCCGGTTGGCGACGGCACCGTCGCGGATCTTCAGCACGATCGCGTCGATCACGAGGACGGCGTAGGTGCGGTCCAGCGGGCGGTTGCGCCAGGCATCCAGCTCCTCGCGACCTTGTCGGTGGCGCGGGAGATCAGATCGCGCGAGACGTCCACGTCGTAGATCTCTGCGAGATGGGCCTGGATCTCGCCGGCCGTGAGCCCCTTGGCGTAGAGGGAGAGGATGGCCTCGTCGAAGCCTTCCACCCTCCGCTGGTGCTTGGGCACCACCTGCGGGGTGAACGTGCCGGCCCGATCCCGCGGCACGTCGAGCTCGACCGGACCGACATCGGTCAACACCCGCTTGCGTGAGGTGCCGTTGCGGGAATTGCCCGACCCGGCACCTGCCCGGTCCCCCTTCTCGTAGCCGAGATGATCCGTCATCTCGGCCTCCAGCGCGCCCTCCAGGACCCAGCTTCACCAGCCCCTTCAGCAGACCGTTCTCCCCAACCAGGTTCACGCCCTCACTGCGTGCCCGCTGCACCAGCTGCTCGGCCAGTTCCCGGTCCAGCTCGGTCAGTCTCGCCAACTCCGCCCCGTGCGTACGATCTTCGAACTCTCGCGGGGCCGTTCATCCTTGCTGCCCATCCGTGATCCTTCCCGGCAGAGACGACGCCTCATGCCAGACAGGTGACACCGGGCTTACATGAACTTTCAGACAGTCCCGACACTGGGGGCGCCGCGCTGCTCGCTGGAGGTTTGACGCCCGGAATGCCCGGATCCGTTGCAAAGGCGGCAGATACGACCTGCATCCGAAGGTTCAGCTCGACCCGACAAAAGCCCTGTCAGGCCCACCCCGGCCCCTCAACCGTTCAGCCGCAAGGTCCACACAACCGTCATCTCACCCGTAACGGCCCCGTCTTCGCGCTGCATGGCGATACTGACCGGAAACTCCGGCCGACCGCCTGCGTCAAGCTCGGCGATGACCTCGGTCGCCGGGCGGCCCAGGGTCGCAGTGGCCGTCACCGACCCCATCGCCAGCTTCTTGTAATCGATCTCGGCCCGAACGGCGAGCGGCACCGCGCGTGAAAGCTGATCACCGAAGGCCGTGAGCACGATGGCCCCACTGGCGGACTCAGCCAGAGTGAACATGGCGCCAGCATGGGGGCCACCAATGTGATTGTGGAAGTCCGGCTGATCCGGGAGTCGCAGCACGGCACGTTCCGGAGTCACCTCGACGAACTCCAGGTTCAGCGTCCGCACCATCGGAACCGCAGTGGCAAGCATCTCGCCCATCGAGGCGCTGTCAACAGTCATGAGGCCGATGTTACCGACGAGTAGCTCGGCTGACCAGCCCTCACGATCCACCCCCGGGCCGGAGAAGCCCTTCGGGTCACGCACCCGCTCCGCGGCCGGAACATTCAATTCAGCCCGGAACGCGGGCATGTGGGTATCGGTCGTCACGCCCCGGCGTGCGGCCCGCCCACGTGGTTGTGGTACGCGCCCTGGTCCGGCAGGGACACGACGGCCTGGTCCGCAGTGGTCTCCAGGAACTCCAGGTTCAGCGTCCGGGCCATGGGCACGGTGGCGGCGAGCATCTCGCCGATCGACATCCGGTCTGCGCTCATGGCGCCATGTTACTCACGAGTAGGGGGAAGTGGCCAGCACGAATCCGTCACCCGCCGGGCAGCGCCGCGGCATCGGCCCCGCTTCGCAACGACCCTGACGAGGACTGGTGACCTCATCGTGTCTCCGGCGCACTAGGGTTACTGGCCATGTGGCCAGATCAGCAGCCGCCAGGGGGCGCGCCGAACCCGCAGGACAATCCGCAGGGCAACCCGCAGCACAATCCGTATCAGCAGCCGGGTTACCAGCAGTCGGGTTACCAGCAGCCGGGCAACCAGCAGCAGAACCCGTACCAGCAGCCCGGGTACCAGCAGTATCCGCAGGCCGGGCCGTACGGTCAGCAGCCGCAGTGGGGGCCGCAGCAGCCGCCCACCGTGCCCGTACCGCAGGCCCCGCAGGGCGGGGGCCGCACGAAGCTGATCGCCGTCGTCGCGGCCGCGGCGGTCGTGGTCGCCGCCGGTGTGACCGGCTATCTCGTCCTCGGCAAGAAGGGCGGCACGAACGACCAGGCCGACGGCGGCAAGGGCGGGCAGCACGCGAGTCAGTCGCCGGCCCCCCAGCCCACGCCCACCTCGTCGGCGTCCGACGACCCGCGCGGCACCCAGTCGGAGAAGCCGACCGTCCCCGGCTGGAAGGTCGTGGTGAACCCCAGGTGGGGCGTCGCCTACGACGTGCCCGCGGACTGGCAGGTCGAGTCCCCGGGCCTCGACATCGGCTTCGACCTCCCGAAGCAGAAGAACGGGATGTCCGACAACATCATCCAGGCGGGCACCGCCGAGGACCAGCCGAAGTGGTGCACGTCCGACGACGACAAGGACGGCCGCACCGAGGACACCCCCCTGGCCGTCGTGGGCTCCAAGGGCGCGAGCGGCGCCAAGGACACGGACGAGATCGCGATCAACACGCCGGCCTGGTGGGTCTACGGCGGCTACACCCAGCCCGACAAGAAGAGCATCACCTTCGACAAGAAGGCCACCCCCTTCACCACCGCTTCGGGCATCAAGGGCAGCTACGGATGGGCCCGGTCGGACCACACGCCCCGGAAGGGCAAGTGCGCGAGCGACGGCAAGGCGCTCACCTTCGGCTTCCAGAACTCGGTCCACGACTACGTGTCGTTCAACTTCTACGGGGCCAAGGGCGTGAAGGACGAGGTGCCCGAGGCGACTGTCATGAAGATCCTCAGCACGGTCCGGCTGCACGGGGACCCGACGAACCAGTGAGCCGACGCGGTGTTCCGGCCTGCCACGACGCGGCGGGCCGGAACACCCCGGTGCCTCAGCTCTGCCTGAGGCAGCTGCGACAGCCCCCTCGGTCGCCCGGCCGGCGGCTTCCCGGTCCGCGTCAGCCGATGCCGAACGCCCCGCCGGGGGGTTCGGGGGAGGGTACGGCGTCGGCGTCCTCGACCGGCCGCGCGGAACCGGTGAACTCCCGCACCGCCGCCCCGTGTTCGACCCGCGCCGGAAACGCGTCCGCCGCGGTGCGCCGGGCCAGCGCGGCGGTGTCGAGGGGCCGGTTCGCGGCGGCGAGCACCGCGTTGCCGAACCGTCGGCCGCGCAGCACCGCCGGCTCGGCGATCAGCACCAGCTCCTCGAAAACCGTGGCCAGTGTGGCCAGTTGGGGCCGCAGGAACCCGAACGGCGCGCCGTCCGCGAGGTTGGCCAGATAGACCCCGCCCGGCCGCAGCACCCGCTCGGCCTCCCGCGCGTAGGCGAGCGTGGTCAGGTGGGCGGGCACCCGGGACCCGCCGAAGACGTCGGCGATCAGCACGTCGGCGTGATCGTCCGGGGCCGCCTCCAGCCAGGCCCGGGCGTCGGCGGCGTGCACCGCGACACCCGAGCCCTCCGGCAGGGGCAGATACTCGGCGACCAGCTCCAGCAGCCCCCGGTCGGCCTCGACGACATCCTGCCGGGAGCCGGGCCGGGTGGCCGCCACGTAGCGCGGCAGCGTGAGCGCTCCTCCGCCGAGGTGGAGCACGTCCAGCGGCCGCCCGGTCTCGGCGACGACATCCAGCACATACCCGAGCCGCCGCGCGTACTCGAACTCCAGATGCGCCGGATCGTCGAGATCGACGTACGACTGCGGAGCCCCGTCGACGGTCAGCAGCCAGGCCCGCTCGCGATCGACGTCGGGCATGAGCTTGGCGGTGCCGTGATCGGTGGTGCGGGTCACGGGTATCGATGCGTTCACCTACCCATTGTGGTCCGACTCCACCGTGGACACGGTCCCCGCACCCACGGTCCGCCCACCCTCACGGATGGCGAACCCGAGCCCCGGCTCCACGGGCACCTCCCGCCCCAGTTCGACCCTCATCTCGACGGTCTCCCCGGGCCTGGCCACACCCACCGGACCGAGGTCCACGTCCCCCACCACGTCCGCCGTACGGATGTAGAACTGCGGCCGGTACCCGGTCGCCACCGGTGTCGTACGACCCCCTTCGCGCCCCGACAGCAGATACACCCGGGCCGAGAACCGCCGGGCGGGCACCACGCTCCCCGGAGCCGCCACGACGTGCCCGCGCCGCACGGCGTCGCGGGGCACACCCCGCAGCAGCACCGCCACGTTGTCCCCGGCCTGTGCCTCCTCCATCGGCTTGCCGAAGGTCTCGAGCCCGGTGACCACACTGTCCACCCCGGCGCCGAGCACCGAGACCCGGTCCCCCAGGCGGAGCGTCCCCCGCTCCACGGCGCCGGTGACGACCGTGCCCCGGCCGGTGATGGTGAGCACGTTCTCCACGGGCAGCAGGAACGGCGCGTCCAGGTACCGCTCGGGCATGGGCACGTACGTGTCCACCGCGTCGAGCAGCGCCTCGATCGACGCCGTCCAGCGCGGGTCGCCCTCCAGCGCCCGGAGGCCCGAGACCCGTACGACCGGTACGGCGTCGCCCGGATACCCCTGGGCCGTGAGCAGGTCGCGGACCTCCAGCTCGACCAGGTCGATCAGCTCCTCGTCGTCCGTGCCGTCGGCCTTGTTGAGGGCGACGACGATGTGGTCGACGCCCACCTGCCGGGCGAGCAGCACGTGTTCGGCGGTCTGCGGCATGATCCCGTCGAGCGCGGAGACGACCAGGATCGCCCCGTCGAGCTGCGCGGCGCCGGTGACCATGTTCTTGACGTAGTCGGCGTGGCCCGGCATGTCCACGTGGGCGTAGTGCCGGGTGTCGGTCTCGTACTCGACGTGCGCGATGTTGATGGTGATGCCGCGGGCGGCCTCCTCCGGGGCGCGGTCGATGCGGTCGAACGGCACGAAGGTGCCGGTGCCGCGCCCGGCGAGGACCTTGGTGATGGCGGCGGTCAGGGTGGTCTTGCCGTGGTCGACATGACCCATGGTGCCGATGTTCAGGTGCGGCTTGGTGCGCACGTAGGCCGTTTTGGACATGGCTGTACCTCGAAGTCTCTTTCCGGTGGTACGGAGCTGCGGGACCCCAAGGGACTGGCCGACCCTCCCCCTGCGGGGTCCGCCGGACGTTCCGGAGAGGGTCAGCTTCGGGCGCCGTCGACAGCGGCCACGAGGATCGGGACGGCAGCCTTCGGCGCATCCGCGACGGCGGATGCTGCGAGGAGGAAGGCGTACCGGAACATGCGGTCGATCATCGCCGAGCGGATGTCCGGCGTCGAACGATTTTCGGCAGCCGGTGAGTTGGGGCCCGCTCAGGCGCCGATGTTCTTCAGGGCCTCCCGGACGGTCAGCGGGGCGAACCGGCCCCGCTCCCGCGCCAGGAAGGCCCGTACGGCCCCGGGGTCGGTCTTGGCGTACTCGCGCAGGGCCCAGCCGATCGCCTTGCGGACGAAGAAGTCGGGGTGCCCGGACTGGAGCAGGCAGTAGGTGAACAGCCGGTCGGTGTCGGTGTTGTCCTTGCGGGCCAGCTGGTGGAGCAGGGCCGTGCGCACCGCCCACAGGTCCTCGTCGGTGATCCAGGCATCCATGTCGGCGGTGAGCCCGGGGTCGGCGGCGACCAGGCGTCCGACCACGTGCGCGGCGAGCGGATCGACGGTGTCCCACCAGGGGACGGTCGTGACGAGGTGCCGGGTCACCGGGAGGAAGCCGGAGGAGCACCGTCCGGCGTGCCGGCGCAGATAGTCCACCGCGAAGTAGTGGTACTCACGCTCGGGCAGCGCCCAGCAGCGCAGCGCGATCGCGGTGCAGTCGGACTCGGCGGGGCGCGGGGTGCCCGCGAGGACGGTTCGGGACAGGACGCGGCGGTCCGGGGTGGGGATGCCGAGGAAGGGCGCCACGTCCTTCATGTACGCCCGCATCGCACCGGCCCGCCCGGGGTCGGCGGCGGCCGCGAACACGGCCGTCACCCGCTCCAGCACGGTGTCGGCGAGAGCACTGCGCGGCACGTGCGGCGGGGCCGCACCGGTGACGGTCATGAGACGAACCATACTATCGAATGCGCGTTCGATCGCAGGCCCTCGAACAGCAGCGCAGCGCCGCTCCGGAGGAGGGTTGCACCCCCTTCCGTACCGGCGTTACCTGGAAGTACTGGCGGTGAAGCGGCGGAGGTGACAGAGGTGAAAGCCGTCGTCTACGAAGAGCCCTTCAGCGTGGTCGTGAAGGACGTCCAGGATCCGCGTATCCAGCATCCCAACGATGTGCTCGTACGCGTCACGTCGACCGCCATATGCGGCTCCGACCTGCACATGTACGAGGGCCGCACGGCGGCCGAGTCGGGCATCGTCTTCGGGCACGAGAACCTCGGCATCATCGAGGAGGTCGGCAGCGGGGTGACCTCCCTGTCCCAGGGTGACCGGGTCGTGATGCCGTTCAACGTCGCCTGCGGATTCTGCAAGAACTGTCTCGCCGGCAAGACCGGCTTCTGCCTGACGGTCAATCCCGGATTCGCGGGCGGGGCCTACGGCTATGTCGCGATGGGCCCGTTCATCGGCGGCCAGGCGGAGCTGCTGCGGGTGCCGTACGCCGACTTCAACTGCTTGAAGCTGCCCCCGGGCGACGAGTTCGAGACCGATTTCGTGCTGCTCGCCGACATCTTCCCGACGGGCTACCACGGTTGTGAACTCGCCCAGGTCTCCCCCGGCGAGAGCGTGGCCGTCTACGGCGCCGGACCGGTGGGGCTGATGGCCGCCTACTCGGCGCTGCTGCGCGGTGCGGCGAAGGTGTTCTCCGTCGACCGGGTGCCCGAACGGCTCGCCAAGGCGGAGCAGATCGGGGCCATCCCCGTCGACTTCACCAAGGGCGACCCGGCGGAGCAGATCAAGGAACAGACGGGAGGTGAGGGAACCGACAAGGGTGTCGACGCGGTCGGCTACCAGGCCCAGGCGCACGACGCCAGCCACGAGGAACCCGCCATCGTCCTCAACGAGCTGGTCCAGACGGTACGGCCGACGGGCATGCTCGGCGTACCGGGTCTGTACGTGCCCTCGGACCCGGGCGGCCCCGACGACCACGCCAGGCACGGGCAACTGCTGGTCTCCATCGGCAAGATGTTCGAGAAGGGTCAGCAGATGGGCACCGGTCAGTGCAACGTCAAGCGGTACAACCGCCAGCTGCGCGACCTGATCATCGCCGGGCGCGCCAAGCCCAGTTTCGTGGTCTCGCACGAGCTGCCGCTGGACCAGGCGCCGCAGGCGTACGAGAAGTTCGACAAGCGGATCGAGGGCTACACCAAGGTGGTCCTGCACCCCGGTCACGCGCTCGCCGCGTGAGACAGGGGTCCACGGGTCCACGGGTGCACGAGTCCACGGGTCCGGGCGCCACAGGTGCCCGGGCCCCCTCGGTGCGACACACCTGACGGCGATCACACGTGTTCGTCGGTTAATGTCACCGGATGCTCGATGCCAACCGCTCTGGCACCGCCACGGCCTCCCCCCGGCCCGCCGCCACGGAGCTCGTCGTACCCGTGTCAGCCGTGCCCCGCGCCGGGTTCGCCGGGCGGTGTGCGCGGGTGCTGACGCATCCCCGTGCCCGGCTGTCGCTGTTGCTCGCCCTGCTCGCCGGTGCCGCGGCGTGCGTGCTGGTCTTCGAGCCGCAGCGGCTGCTGACGCACGGGTGGCCGCCACAGCTCGGCGGGGCCGCGGCGGCCACGGTGTTCGGCCTGGCGTACGGGCTGTGCACCGTGGCGTTCGTGCCCCGCCCCTTGCTCAACCTGGCGGCGGGCGCGTTGTTCGGCTCGCAGCTGGGGCTGGCGACGGCGCTGGCGGGCACCGTGCTCGGGGCGGGCGTGGCGTTCGGGCTCGGCCGGGTTCTCGGCCAGGACGCGCTGCGCCCGCTGCTGCGGGGCCGCTGGCTGAGGGCGGCCGACGGTCAGCTGAGCCGGCACGGGTTCCGGTCCATGCTGGCGGCGCGGCTCTTCCCGGGGGTGCCGTTCTGGGCGGCGAACTACATCGCGGCCGTCTCCCGCATGAGCTGGCGGCCGTTTCTGCTGGCCACGGCCGTCGGCTCGATCCCGAACACCGCCGCCTACGCGGTCGCCGGCGCCCGCGCCTCCGCGCCGACGTCCCCCGCCTTCCTGATCGCGATGGCCGGTATCGCCGTACCGGCGCTGCTGGGCGCGGTGGTGGCCTGGCGCAAGCGTCACCACATGCGCGGCCGGTAGGGGACGCAGGGTCACACCGGTCGGACGGCCTCCAGGATCATGGCGTTGGCCAGTCCGCCCGCCTCGCACATCGTCTGCAGGCCGTAGCGGGCGCCGCGCTCGCGCATGGCGTGGACCAGGGTGGTGGTGAGCCGGGTGCCGCTGGCGCCGAGCGGGTGGCCGAGGGCGATCGCGCCGCCGTGCACATTGACCTTGGCCAGTTCGGCGCCGGTCTCCTGCTGCCAGGCCAGCACCACGCTGGAGAACGCCTCGTTGACCTCGAAGAGGTCGATGTCGGCCATCTTCAGTCCCGCCTTGCGCAGCACCTTCTCCGTCGCCGGAACGACCCCGGTGAGCATCAGCAGCGGATCGGAGCCGGTGACCGCGAAGCTGTGCAGACGGGCGAGCGGGCGCAGGCCGAGGCGGGCCGCGGTCTCGCTGGACGTGATCAGGACGGCGGAGGCGCCGTCGTTGACGGGGCTGGCGTTGCCCGCGGTCACGTTCCACTCGATCTGCGGGAAGCGCTCGGCGAAGGCGGGGTCGTAGTAGGCGGGCTTGAGGCCGGCGAGGACCTCCGGGGTGCTGTCGGGGCGGACACACTCGTCACGGGCGACGCCGTCAAGCGGCGCGATCTCGGCGTCGAACAGGCCCTTGTCCCAGGCCGCAGCGGCCTTGTGGTGGGAGGAGACGGCGAACTCGTCCATCCGCGCCCGCGTAAGGGACCACTTGGCGGCGATCAGCTCCGCGCTGATGCCCTGCGGGACCAGGCCCTCGGGGTAGCGCTCGGCGACACCGGGACCGAACGGGTCCTTGCCCGCGGGCACGTTGGACCACATCGGCACCCGGCTCATCGACTCCACACCGCAGGCGATCACGAGGTCGTACGCCCCGGACATGACGCCCTGCGCGGCGAAGTGCACGGCCTGCTGGGAGGAGCCGCACTGGCGGTCCACCGTGGTCGCCGGGACCGCCTCCGGGAACCCGGCGGCGAGGACCGCGTACCGGGTGGTGTTCATGGCCTGCTCGCCGACCTGGTCGACGGTGCCGCCGATGACGTCGTCGATCAGCGCGGGGTCGACGCCGGAGCGTTCGACCAGGGTGCGCAGGGTGTGGGCGAGCAGCTGCACGGGGTGGACGTGGGCGAGGGAGCCGTTCGGCTTGCCCTTGCCGACGGGAGTGCGTACGGCTTCGACGATCACTGCGTCGCGCATGGCGCGGGCCTCCTTGGCCGTCTGGCTGTCCCTGGCGGGCGGGTCGGCCGGCCACGGCAGCTACCAGTGAGTAGGAAATCCAAACTCACCATAGCTCGCTGGGTTGGAAAATCAAACCCTCCTCTAGACTGGCCCTCATGGCCGTACGAAAGACCACGCACGACCCGCGCCCCTGCTCCATCGCCGACGCCCTTGCGCTGGTCGGCGAGAAGTACTCCCTGCTCGTTCTGCGCGAGGTGTGCCTGGGCAACGGCCGCTTCGACCAACTCGTGCGCAACATCGGCGCCCCGCGCGACGTCCTGGCCGCCCGGCTGCGCCGGCTCGTGGACGCCGGGATCCTCACCAAGCGCGTCTACAGCGAGCGCCCGCAGCGCTTCGAGTACCGGGCCACACAGGCGGGCCTGGAGCTGGAGCCGGTCCTGATGACGCTCAAGGAGTGGGGCGACCGCCACATCCGCAAGGGCGCCGACCTGCCCATGGCGGTCGAGCACACCTGCGGCAACGAACTGGTCCCGGTCGTCACCTGCCGGGCCTGCGGCGAAGAGGTCCACCACGAGGACCTCACGGCACATCCGCAGGCGCCGGGGTGGACGCTGACCGGACCGACGGTGGCGTAAAGCGCCCCCGAAGGGGCGCGAGGCTGTATCGATATGCGGCTCCGCCGCGATGGGGGTCCCCCCGGGTTCGAGCGAAGCCGAGAACTTGGGGGAGCGACCAGCCACGACGCAGCCGCAGTCGCGCGACGGACTATCGCGGCACTTGCAGCGGCGCACCATACACATCAAGCCGCCCGCACATCCCGAACCGCCCCTGCTCGAAGGGCGTCTCCGCCTGTACGACGGCCTCGGCGAGGTGCGCCGAGTCCCCCTCGGCCAGCCGGTCCAGATGCCGCCCCGTCGCCTCCGCCGCCGCCAGCGCGCCGCGCCGCCACCGCTCTCGCCACTCGGCGAGCCGGGGCCGTACGAGCGCGGCGGCGGCCCGATGGAAGGCGGCCAGCGCTTCCGGGCCCGTGGCCTCGCGCAGCGACCGGTAACCCTCCAAGGCCAGGTCACGCCGAGCGCGAGCGACCCGCTCCCGCTCGGCCTCCGGCGCGTCCGCCGGGATGGTGGTCGCGGCGGCGTACGCCTCCGGGTCGGCCAGGTACTGCGGCGGAAGCGTGAGCACCGCGTCCCCGGCCTCCGGCAGCCCGCTGTTCTGCATGAGGACGGTGATGCGCAGGTCGTCCTCGTTGACCAGCCGGTGGATGGTGCCCGGCGTGAACCAGGCGACCGTGCCGGGCGTGAGCGGGGTGACCGCGTAGCCGGACGCGGTCAGCGTCTGCACCGCGCCCCGGCCGCCGGTGACGACGTACGCCTCCGAACAGGCCAGATGAACATGGGGAGTTCCGCCCCGCGCCCCGTCGGCGGCGGGCCAGTCGTACACGCACAGCCGGGACACGCCGACCCCGCCCGGCAGACCCGTGAACATGTGCTCCCCGGCGCTCACCACGGATGCGACTCCAGGTACTTCACGACGTCCGCCCGCTGCCAGGCACCGTCGGCCACGACGACCCGGTAACGGCGGCGGAGCGTGTCGGCTGGGGCGAGTTCCAGCTCCTCGAAGAAGGACCAGGAAGGGGCGACGGCGGCGAAGGGCTCGTTGCGGACGAACCAGTGGGCGGGACGGGTGCCGCCCGCGCCGGAGTGGTCGTTCTCCGGGGCGTGCGCGAAGACGAGGGTGGCGTGGCCGTCGACGCCGTCATGCTCGCCGGAGTACGCGAGCCAGGGCGCCTGGATGCCCATCAGCGCGGCCCCCTCCCCCTCCGGCCCGGTGATCCGCCCCTCCCGGAAGGCACGCGGGCCCCGCCAGAACAGGCCGGTGTAGCCCGCGAGTTCACGCCCGGCGGTGGTCGGGCTGCCGAAGACGAGCGGCTCGGCACGCCGGTTGGTGATCGCACTCGTCCACGTCAGCGCCCAGGAGCCGGCGTCCGGGTCGACGTCGTGGACCTCGATCCGCCGCTCCTCCTCGGCCCACAGCTCACCGTCGTACGGATGCCAGGTCAGCCGCTCGGCGATCACGGCCCCGCCGTCGGCCGCGGAGACCTCACCGAAGCCGGAGTGGCGCATCGAGCCGACCCGTTCGGGCAGTTCGAGGTACCCCTGCCCGTGCACATAGGTGTTGCCGCCCCACAGATTCGCCCCGGACAGGTGGGAGGCGGTCAGGGACAGACCCTTGTGCCAGCGGTGGTCGTTCGGGCGGTAGTCGGTGACGACGGCGCCGGCGAGGGTGCGGACCGGGTGGAGGTAGGGCCGGGGCGCCTCCCAGGCGGCTTCGGGGCGGTAGACGTAGGCGAACAGCTCGACACCGGTGGCCGGTTCGCAGACGGTGATCCGGTCGCCGTACGCGTGGACCACCCGCAGTCCGCCGGTCATGCCGGGACCTCCTCGGCGGTCACGGGCGCCCAGCCGGGGGCGCCGCCGTGCAGGGCGGTGTAGTAGGGGTCGCCGGGGCCGATCTCGCCGGCGCGGACGGTCGTGTCGGTGAAGGCCGACTTGTACAGGGCCGTGATCAGCTCCAGGCTGGTCCGCCCGTCCCCGCCGCTGCTGCGCGGCCGCTCCCCCGCCCGCATGCTGGCGATGAGTTCACGCAGTTGGGCCAGGTGCGAGCTGGGCACGTCCGGGCCGAAGTCGCGCCATTGCCCGGCCAGTTCGGCGGGGACGTCCGGGGCCGGGGTGATGCGCCAGTTGTCGTTGGCGTGTCCGTAGAGGTGGGTCAGTTCGACGGTCGCTCGCTCGCAGTCGATGCGGATGCGGCTGACCTCGTCGGGGCTCAGCACGCTGTTGACCACGGTCGCGAGGGCGCCGCTCGCGAAGCGGACCAGCGCCGTGGAGACGTCCTCCGTCTCCACGGCGTGCACCAGCCGCCCGGCCATGGCCCGCACCTCGCTCCACGGACCGAGCAGATCCAGCAGCAGGTCCATCTGGTGGATGCCGTGGCCCATGGCCGGGCCACCGCCCTCGGAGTGCCAGCGGCCCCGCCAGGGCACCGCGTAGTAGGCGGCATCCCGGTACCAGGTGGTCTGGCAGTGTGCCACCAGGGGCCGCCCGAGGGCACCTTCGGCGAGCAGTCGGCGCACATGCCGGGTTCCGGAGCCGAACCGGTGCTGGAAGACGATCGCCGCGTACGGCCCGCCGTCCGCTCCCTCCTCCGCCTCGATCGCGTCGAAGTCGGCGAGCGAGGGCACCGGCGGCTTCTCGCACCACACCCAGGCGCCGGCGCGCAGCGCGGCCACGGTCTGCGCGCGGTGCAGGGTCGGCGGGGTGCAGATGCTGACCAGGTCGGGCCGCTGCTCGGCCAGCATCCGGTCGAGGTCGGTGTAGGCGTGCGGGATGCCGCTCTCGGCGCAGAAGGACTCGACGGCGCCCTGGTCGATGTCGACGGCGGCGACGACCTCGGTCTCGCCCTCCCGTGCGAGCTGGGCCAGTGCGGGCAGATGGGAGCCGCGTCCGATGGCGCCGGTGCCGATGACGGCGGCCCGGATGCGCCGGCCGGTGAACGGAGTCGTCGAACGAGCGTGGTCGGGCCTGGGCTGGAGGGGAGAGGGCGGCATGGGCGGGTTCAGCACTCCTCCGGTACGGCGGGCGCGCGGCCGACGATGCGGCAAGCATGTCCAGCAAGCGCTTTCTCCTGCGCTGCAACGTAAGCGGCGACGCCGGGACCGGTCAACACCAGGGAGCGACTGAACCGTCCAACCACTGATGCGGCGCTGCGGCTCCGGCCCGTTACGCCGCCCGGGCGGCGACGCGGATTCCTGGACCACCCCGACACGCACGGCGGCTCAGGCGATCCGCCCCGGCTGCTGTCTATGGCTGTTTGTGCACCCCCGCCGTTTCGGACATCCCCCGCACCCTGGCCGAACTCGACGTGGCCGAAGTCCTCCCCAGCTGCCCAGGGCCGACGCGGCGGCCGACGACGGTGACCAACCGCATACCTTCTGTGTAGCCAGACGGTAGCGCAGTGTCAGTCCTTGCCCCTAGGCTGTCCGCATGTCCCCCGATGTCCCGCCCTCTGGTTCCGTGCGGTCTGCCGCCGAGCTGAACGAGCAGATCCGGGCGCTGTGGCTGCGTGCGGGCGGCACCCTGTCGGCCCAGGAGCGCGCGGAGTACGAGCTGCTGGTGGTCGAGTGGGCCGAGGCGATCCGCGGCGCGGTCATCGAGGCGGCCTGACCCGGCCGGCGGCTCGCCTGCCTACGCCCGCGGATGCGCGAGCGCCTCGTCCGCCACCGGATACGGCCGCTCCTCGGGCAACAGCCCTGCCGCGCGCACCGGTTCACCGGCCCGCACCAGCCGGTGCACCTCGGTGGCCAGCGGGGTCACTCCTCAATGCCCACGATCCACTCGTCGGCGTACCGCACCGCCGCCTCCCCGGCCAGGCCGAGCTGCAACGACCGGATGGCAGAGGGTTGTGATGCAGATCCCGCTCCGGGTCCCACTGCACACGCGCCGGGCACCGGCGCAACTGCCGCTTCCAGCCGGCCCGGTCCTCGTGCAGGCCGGGCACGTAGTGCGACAGACAGGCATGCCGCAGGGCCCACTCGAATCCCGCGCGGTCGATCTCCACGGCGAGCACGGTCTCCTGGCCCTCCTTCGTACCCCAGCCGCAGCGGTACATCATCCACAGGAAGGACGGCTTGATCCAAGTCAAGCCGCGCTTGCAGACCATTTTCGGTGCCTGATCTTCGATTACGTCGTCTGACCGCAGATGAATACTTGGGTACAAGTAGGCCCGACCGGCAAGAAGTTGCTGCCGCTCACGGTCAAGAACGCGGGCCAGGCGCCTGCTTCGAGTGGTCAAAGCACTGAGGTGAGCGAGGCACTCGATCGGGTGATGCAGGCGCTGACGGAGGTGAGCGAGGAGGAGGTGACCGCTGCGCTGGCTGCGGCCGGTGTTTCGGTCCCTCGCCCGTCGGCGCCGCTGGCGTCCTCTCGGACGCCGTTGCCGAGCCTTGGAAGTACCCCGTACATCGTCTCCGACGTGGAGTGGGTCTGAGGGACCTGCCGGCTTGCGTGACTGCTCGGCCCCTGAGCCCTCCTTCCTGACGGGAGGAGGGCTCATAGGTGTGCGGTGGGCCGACTCGATTGGATCTGTAAGGCCTCCAACCCCAGCTGAGTTACAACTCCCTCTACTGGGTTCAAGGCGGCCCGCCTACGGCGGCCCGCGCGCGCTGAGCGGCCCGTGGCCGCCACCGCTCCTTGTCTCCGCCACCGCTCCGGCGGCTCCCGCCGCTCAGCGCGCAGAATCGCCAAGACGTACAGCCAGACCGAAGCAACACGACCGTTCCCGGCGCCAGGGCCAGGCCGACATACGCCGAGCACGACCACGCCACCCAAGCGGACGACGCCGACGAGATACGTAGCGCGGCGCCGGGTTTCGTCGCGATCTGCGGACCGGTCGCGCCCTCGCTGCGTGGGAGTAATTGTCAATACCGGTGGACGAGCCCAACGGCAGCGGCAGGTGGACGCTCGTGACGCGGCATACTGTTCGTCGTGGCGACTTATGACAGCATCGGTGCGACCTACAGTTACACCCGTCGACCGGACCCCCGGATCGCTGTCAAGATCCAAGAGGCGCTCGGCGATGCTGCCACGGTGATCAACGTGGGAGCCGGCAGCGGCTCATATGAACCACCGCAGACGATCCTGGCTGTTGAACCCAGCTCAGTGATGATCGCCCAACGTCCGTCCGGGTCTGCGCGGGCCTTGCAGGCATCCGCGGAGTCGATCCCTCTCGCCGACGACTCGGCCGACGCGGTAATGGCCCTCCTGACGGTTCACCACTGGAGCGACCTGGAAGCCGGCATCGGGGAACTGCTCAGGATCGCCCGCCGACGTGTCGTGGTCTTCACCTGGGACCAGGTCGTCTTCCGCAGGTTCTGGCTGGTGGACGAGTACCTGCCTGAGGCGGCCGTGTTCGACGACACACGGGCCGTTGCAGTCGACCGGCTGGCTGCGCTGCTCGGAGGCGCACGCATCGACACGGTCCCGATCCCGCATGACTGCACCGACGGATTCGGCGCCGCTTTCTGGCGTCGGCCCGAGGCATACCTCGACCCGCAGGTGCGGGCCGGCATATCGATGCTCGCCCAGACCGGTGAGGAGGTCCTCCGCCCGGGCCTGGCCCGGCTGTCCGACGACCTGTCTTCGGGCCTGTGGCACGAACGCCATGCCGACCTACTCGACCGCGAAACACTCGACATCGGATACCGGCTTCTCGTAGCTGACCTGTAGCAAAGCGAGCGACCTGTCTTCACGCTCAGGCATGGCGGGATATCTCCACTGGCGTGGACCGACCCGTCCCAGGAAGTGATGGACGATCCCGTGATGTTGGTTGAGGTTGTTCATGCGGCGAGGGTCTCGGGGCGCTTCCTCGACCGGACCCGCTCCCTACTTCGGGCATGAGTTCGTTGACGAGGAACGCGTAGGTACCGGGCTCAGGGGGGTGCAGACCGGGGCGGCGACGCCGATGAGTTCCACGAGGCCTACGCCTCCTGTGGGCGGAGCAATTTTCGCCCAGTTGTTGGCCACCCAGGCGTTGCCCGAGGAGTCGACCTGCACCGCTGTGAGGTGCTGCATCGCTTTGTTCCGGAAGCCCTGGACAGGGGACAGGACAGTGCCGGCGGAAGCGCCGGACGGGCAGACCGCGCTGTTCACCCCGCACAAGAGCGACACGGAGGAGTCACCGAAACCGGCGACCCAAACACGGTCCTGACCGTCGATGGCGATCGACCACGGGAGAACCTTCTTTTGCAGCTGATGCACGCCTGTCACCGTTCCGTTCGGTCCGATCTCGGTGACCGCGCTGCTGGCGAAGTTGGCGACCCAGGCGTTTCCCTCGGAATCCAGGGCGAGCCCCACCGGGACTTGGATCGAACTGTCGGTGATCGACTTGATGGTCTTGAAGTCGGGGCCGATGATCGTGACGCTCCCGCCAGCACGGCTCGGTCGTCCCGCCTGCCTGAACTCTTGCAGGGCGAAATGGCTGTTGGTTACCCAGGCTCGACCCTGGCCGTCGATCTGGACGGCGAACGGGTGATTGAAGTTCTTGTCGTGGATGACGACGGCCTTGCTCGGGTCACCGTGGGGATAGACGACGACGCTGCCCACGCCGGGTTTCCCCTTGACACCGTAGGAGTTGGCTATCCACAGGTTGCCGTGTTGGTCGACGGCGACACCCTGCGGCTTGTCCAGTCCGCCGTTCGTCCAGCCGTTGGAAGGAGACAGCGGTCTGCCCGAGGCGGAGTACTTCGACATCGCGTTGCCGGCGTAGCTGGGTACCCACACGGATCCGTCGTGATCGACGGCGATTCCCCACGCTCCGGCCTTCATGCCGCCGCCACTGATGGGACTGCCCAGGGTCGGTCGGCCGGTGGGATCCTGCACCGTGACATAAGGGCTGGAATCCCGTGTGCCCGGCTTCCAGTTGTTGGCCGCCCATACGTTGCCCTTCGCGTCGAACGCGATGCGGCCCGGCGCGTAGACCTGCGGAGCGCTGTAGCGCAGGGCAAGGATCCAGTCCCCGGGAGCTGAGGTGAGCGCCGGGCTGAAGACGTTCGCGTTGCGCGCCATGGCTTCCAGGCCGCTCGCGGACAGCGTCGGATTGTGTACGAGGTTGAGGACCGCCTGCACGGTGTCGGCGGGCTTGGTTCCTCCTCGCGGGGTCGCCAGTTGGAGCACCTTGTCGCAGCGCGCGTTATCCGTCACGCAGAGGGAGACGAGGTTGGCCAGCGTGTTCTGTGTCGCGAGAGTGTCGCTGTTGGCGCTGTCGCCGGTCGTGGGACCGCCGGCCTTACCTGTCGCCGGATCCGCCAGGTTGAACGAGGTCGCGGCGGCGTTCTGCAGCCCCGAACTGGGGCCGGTGATGCCGCGTTGGTCGCTGAACTGGGCGAGGGCGTACGTGGCAGCGACCGTGGTCAGCTCGTTGACCGTCACCTTGCTCACGACCTGTTCGGGCACGCCACCACCCGCGCCGAACCCTACGACCGAGCGCAGCCGCAGCTTGTGCGCCTGCGCGGGCGTGGCCTCGACGTACAGCACTCCGTCAGCAGGCTTGGTGTACGTCATCCGGAAGGAACCGCGTGAGTCGGTCGTTGCCTGGCCCAGCTTCGAGACTCCAGAACGTGAACCGGCCATGAGTGTGACCTGAACGCCTCCGAGCGGCTTCCCTGCCCCTGTGACGGTCCCCTGCACCGCGAGTGAGGCAGCACCGAGCGCTGGTGCCGCGCTGCCGACCACCGGCAGGGCGAGGGCCACACAGGCTGCTGCAGCACCGGTTGATGTCCACCGCAGAGCCCTGGACCGCCCTCCTGCTCCGCGCCCTTCAGGGGAAGCCGGCCTGCGCGCCCGTTCGCCTGGAGTGCTCATGGTTCTCGAACCCTTCGCTCTGCATGCCTGAACTGGGAATCGGTGCAGCGCTCCAACCGTCCGAAAGTGACTCGCATTGACACCTGCGTGCAGCACTGCCGGCCGTCCGTCGAATCACGCGGTTTCGGATTCCTGCCCCCAGGTCGCTTCGGCGATTTCGGGCACCTTCAGTGAGAACCAGGCAACCCTGGTTCCCAGCAGCCAAACAACACCCAGATACAGTCCAGGACTCACTTCGCGCATCTCATCGCGAACCCACCGGCCAACCAGTGAGAGTTTGGAGTAGTCGATGACGATGCAGTCCTGCTTGTCCACCAGGCTCGGCCCGCGATAGACCTGGGCCAGGACGGCGAGGACGTCGAACGCGGATATCCGATTGACCAGGTAGCCGTCGGGGACGAACAGCTTCCCCCGCCACAGGACCAAGGGCACCAGCCGGGCGAACGACCGGGCCAGCGAGTTATCCCCCCACCGGAGGAAGCCTGCCCCAGCCAGCGGACCCGTCGGGATGTTACCCGGCGGGCTGGAGCGAAATAGCTCCACCAAGTCAGCATCACCGATCTTGAACAGGTCCGATTGGGTGAGTGCCATAATCGTCCTCCCGGCCGTCATCAAGACGCATCACTCGCGCCTGAACACGGATCCGAATCCGGCGGTGACGAGCCGCCCATGGCAACGCTCCACTCACACCGGTCCAGGGAACAGATTTGCCGGAGACGTAAAGGATCTAAGAATGGCGGCGGGTACCCGCAGCCCCAACCCATCACCGATCTCCCGTCGCGCAAGGCATCGATCAGCACGGCATCCGGCCATCAACTCCTATTGTTGATGCTCCTGGACAAAACCGCCAACGCTACGGCCACGAACGGCCGTGCCGTACGCCAGATGCCTGGAGCAGCACCGGACAGACAGGGCGTACCCCTCGCGTGCTCCCGCGTCTTCAACTCCTGCTTCTGCCACATGTCCTTGAGCTCTTCGAGCTCGCGACGGTCAGCCTCGATGGCGGCCCGGTCCACCTCCGACAGTTCAGAGGGCGTCGGTACCTCCGACAGGTCAAGCCGCTCAAGGAGGTTGACAGCGGCCTCGCTCACGAACTCTTCCAAGATCGGAGCGGAGATGACTCGGTTGCAGCGAGGAATATCGAGCCGGTGAGTGCGCTGGTGGCACACGTACTTGGCGCCGCTTCCTCCAGATCCGCTCATGATCCTGCCGCACCCCGTGCAGGTGACGACGCTACGCAGCAGGTAGAACCTGCTCGGCTTCTTTCCGTTCGCCAGCTTCGCAGCCCGGTAGGCGCGGCGCTCCCGGACTTCGAGCCACATCCCCCTGTCAATGATCGCGGGCCACTCACCGTCCCCGACTCCTCGCCCCGGAAGACACGGATTCCGGCGATGTGGCGGTTGTCGAGAACGTCTCGCACTCACGGGGCACTCCAGTTGCGCCCCTCAGCGGTCTTCTCACCCCGTTCGTATGGCTCCTTGGCCCGTTGGACCGGGCTCACTCCGTCCAGATAGCGGGTGAAGATCTCCCGTACGATCTCGGCCTCTTCAGGGATGACCACCGTGCCGGTCTTGTCGTACCCGTAACGCAGCTTGCCCGTGTGCGGCCTCCCGTCCTGGACACGGTCGATCATGGAGTCGACCAGTCGGCGCGATGTGTCGTCGCTCGACCGGCACGCGTGGGCCACCTCGATGCGTGGGAAGAAGCGGTCATCGGGGTCCGCGAGATCGCGTCGGCTCGCCTGGCCGTGCAGCGTGATGTCGTGATCGTCGGCGATCTGCAACAGCTCTTCGAGATCGCGCGGCTGTCGCATCAGCCGGTCCGGGTGGTAGGTGAGGACGTGTCGGACACGGCCCTTGCTGGCCTCGCTGAGAAGCGCGTCCCACCCCGGCCGCTTGCGCTTTCGCTGCCATGCCGAGCGGTTGTTGTCCACGAAGACTTGATCTTCGGCGACGATGAGTCAGAGACACTCGGCCACATCGCGGCAGATGCGCTCCTGGCGCTCCACGCCGGTCTGGTCGTCGTCGTTCACGTGGGAGATACGGCAGTAGATCGCCGCTGACTCTCCCGTCCAGTCGGACCGGTGCTTCTTCGCCCTCTGCGTGCCGGCTGCCTGCCTGGCCCGGAGGGCTCGCCGTAACCGGGCGTCCGTCTGCTGGTTCCTGTCGTCTTCGGCCATGGAAAGAGGTCATGAGCGCGGCTTGATCCATGACATCCGGCCCCGCTTCCAGGAGGCAGGAAAGCGTCCGGTGCGGGTCGCCGGGAGGGCTGTCTCGGGGCTGCAGGCCTGGTAGACGGTGACCGTGGAGTCCGTGTACCGGGCCCGGATGCGGAGCTTCGGTTCCGGGGCGGTGGATCGATCGGTCATGGCAACAGGTTCGGGGTTCCGGCCCGCCCCGCACCACCGAATATCCGCGCACACCGATTGTCCCCGGCGCGCCTCTTGGCTCCGCGCCCGCCATGCCCAACACTGTGCCGATGACGCAGCGCGCTGAGCTCGCGACCGTGATGGACCGGCTGGCCGTGGACGAGTTGGTCACCGCGTACGCGGTGGCGGTGGACGACGGTGACTGGACCGCGTACCGGATGCTGTTCACGGCGGACGGGCGGGCCGACTACCGTTCGGCCGGCGGCATCGAGGGGGACGCCGGACAGGTCGCCGGGTGGCTCGCCGAGAGCCTGGCGCTGTTCGCCATGCGCCAGCACCTGATCGTCAACCGCCAGGTCCGGTTCGGCCTCCTGGAGCACGACACCGGCGACACCGCCTCGGTGCGGGCCGATTACCTCAATCCGATGCGGTTCGCGACGAACGGCGGCCCCACGGCGCCGGACCTGGTGTGCGGCGGCCGCTACGGCTTCACGCTGCTGCGCACGCCGGAGGGCTGGCGGCTGCGCGAAGTGACGGTCGAGGAGAAGTGGCGGCGCCTTCCGGGAAGGGGGGCCGCAACCCCGTAAGCGGCAGGAGGCGCGGGGCACCGTGCGATCAAGCGACGGCGGACCGCCCGCGGACGGCGCACGACCGCCAGCACCCGAGCTCTTCCCCGCACCGCCCCACGCCCCCTGTCCTAGATCGCTCCGGACGCGCACACTGGAATCAGCGCAGGGTAGGGAGGGCCCACATGAGGTCGATCGAGCACTGGCTCACCTCTCCTTGGCGGCGTTCCGGCATCGCCGCCCTGGCCGGCGCCCTCCCTGTGCTCGCGTTCCCCGCGCCGTCGCTGTGGTGGTTCGCGTATGTCGCCCTGGTCCCGTGGATCCTGCTGGCCCGCTCGGCCCCGAGCGGGCGCCGCGCGGCGTACGACGGCTGGAGCGGCGGCTTCGGCTTCCTGGTGGCCGTGCACCACTGGCTGCTGCCGAGCCTGCACGTGTTCATCTTCCTGATAGCGGTCCTGCTGGGTGTGCTGTGGGCGCCCTGGGGCTGGCTGGTGCGCCGCTTCCTGGGCGGGCGGCCGACGCCGGGGCGGTGTACCGCCGCGCTGCTGGTGCTGCCGTCCGGCTGGCTGATGGTGGAGCTGGTCCGGTCCTGGCAGGGGCTGGGTGGGCCGTGGGGCATGCTGGGCGCCAGCCAGTGGCAGGTGGCGCCGGCGCTGCGGCTGGCCTCGGTCGGCGGTGTGTGGCTGCTGAGCTTTCTGGTCGTGGCCGTCAACGTGGCGGCGGCCGTGCTGACCTCTGTGCGCGAGGCCCGTGTCCCGGCCGTGGCCTCGCTGGTCGCCACGGCCGCCGCGACCTCGGCCGTGTGGGCCTGGGCGCCGCGCCCGGAGGTCGACGGGCGGGTGCGGATCGCCGTCGTGCAGCCCGGGATCGTGGACGGGCACGACAGCGTCGGGAAACGGTTCGACCGCGAGGAGCAGCTGACCCGGCGGCTCGCCGGGCAGGACCTCGACCTGGTCGTGTGGGGCGAGTCCAGCGTCGGCTACGACCTGGGCGACCGGCCCGACCTGGCCCGGCGGATCGCCGCCCTGTCCCGCGAGACCGGTGCGGACGTCCTGGTGAACGTGGACGCCCGCCGCTCCGACCGGCCCGGGATCTACAAGAGTTCGGTGCTGATCGGTCCGGACGGCCCGACCGGCGACCGGTACGACAAGATGCGGCTCGTGCCCTTCGGCGAGTACATACCGGCCCGTTCGCTCCTCGGCTGGGCCACCTCGGTCGGCAAGGCGGCCGGCGAGGACCGCGGGCGCGGCACCGAGCAGGTCGTGATGAACGTCGGGCACGGGCTGCGGATCGGCCCGCTGATCTGCTTCGAGACCGCGTTTCCGGACATGAGCCGGCATCTGGCGGAGGACGGCGCCGAGGTACTGCTCGGACAGTCCGCCACGTCCACCTTCCAGGGCAGCTGGGCGCCGGAGCAGCACGCCTCGCTGGCAGCGCTGCGGGCCGCCGAAACGGGCCGCCCGATGGTGCACGCGACCCTCACCGGTGTCTCGGCCGTGTACGGTCCGGGCGGCGAGCGGCTCGGTCCGTGGCTGGGCACCGACGCGAGCACCGCCCGTGTGTACGAGGTACCGCTGGCGCACGGCATCACGCCGTACGTCCGTTACGGCGACTGGCCGGTGCACGGGGCGCTGCTGGTGCTGGCGACGCTGTGCGCCGTCGAGAGCGTGCGGGCGCTCAGGCTGCGGCGGGGCGGTCCCCAACCGCTCGTACCACCCGCTCGCACAGTTCATGAGTCGCCAGCGCGTCCCGGGCACTGAGCACCTTCCCGGCCCGCACGGCGTCGAGGAAGGCGAGGACCGCCTGCTCGACGCCGCGCTGCCGGGCCACCGGCACCCAGTCGCCGCGGCGGCGCACCGTGGGCTGGCCCTTGTGGTCGATCACCTCGGCGAGGTTGAGCACCTGGCGCTTGGTGTCCTGCCCGGAGACCTCGAGGATCTCCTCGGCGGAGCCGCTGAGCCGGTTCATCACGCCGAGCGCGGTGAAGCCGTCCCCGCCGAGCTGGAGCACGACGTGGTGCAGCAGGCCGTTCTCGACGCGTGCGCGGACGGTGACGTCGTCCACCGGGCCGGGCGCCAGGAACCGGAGGGTGTCGACGACGTGGATGAAGTCGTCCAGGATCATCGAGCGCGGTTCCTCGGGCAGCCCGATCCGGTTCTTCTGCATGAGGATCAGCTCGCGCGGGTGTTCCAGGCACTGTGCGTACCCGGGCGCGTACCGGCGGTTGAAGCCGACGAACAGAGTGGCCCCGCGCTCCTCGGCGAGGCTCACCAGCCGCTCGGACTCGGCGAGTTCGTAGGCGAGCGGCTTGTCCACGTACGTCGGTACGCCCGCCTGGAGCAGCCGGCTGACGATCTCGGGGTGGACGGTGGTCGGCGCGTGCACGAAGGCCGCGTCGAGGCCGGCGTCGAGCAGGGAGTCGAGCGTGGTGTGGCGCCGGCCGGCCGGCAGGTGCAGGCTGTCGCCGACCCGGTCGAGCGTGGCGGGGGTCCTGGTCTGCAGGTGGAGGTCGACCCCCGGTTGCATGGCCAGCACCGGCAGGTACGCCTTCTGCGCGATGTCCCCGAGTCCGATGCAGCCGACCTTCACGTGCCTGTCCCCTAGCGCTCGAGTGTCCCTCCGGCAGCATACGGCGGCCGCCAGTCGGCGATGCCGTCGAAGCCGCGCAGGAGGAGCGCGGGTGCGGCCGTCGAGAGGGCCGCGATCACGGTGTCGCGTACGGCGACGGCGCCCGGGTTGGTGGCCATGTTCAGGCGGGCGGCCCTGACGGCCTGGCGGGCGATCGCGGTGGTGCGCGGCAGCCGGGCGGCGGTGTAGGCGCCGAGATCGCGGCTGTGGTGGGCGAGGACGACCGCGTCCTCGATGGCCTGGTTGCCGCCCTGGCCGAGGGTCGGCGGCATGGCGTGGGCGGCGTCGCCGAGCAGGGCGACCCGGCCGAAGTGGTAGGCCGGCAGGGGCGTGACGATGTGGTGGACGTCGTGACGGAGCACGTCCTCGGGGCGGGCGGCGGCGAGCACGGCGGGGATGGGTTCGTGCCAGGCGCCGAACAGGCGCAGGAGTTCGGCCTTCTCGTCGTCGGGCGCCCGGCCGCCGGACGGGGTCATGGCCGCCGCGTAGGCGTAGACGCGGCCGTCCTGGAGCGGGTGGGTGCCCCAGATGCGGCCCCGGCCCCAGGTCTCGTGCGGGGCGAACTCGACGCCGGGCACCGGGATCAGCATCCGCCACGTGGTGAACCCCGCGTACTCCGGGCCGGGATGGTCCGGGAACAGGGCGGTGCGCACCCGGGAGTTGATGCCGTCGGCGCCGACCACCAGCTCGGCCGCCCGCTCCTCGTCGCCGGTGCCGACCCGGGCGGGCCGCCGGCTGTCGCCGGGGTCGGTGAGGGTGGCGGCAGCCCCGGTGCGGACGGCACCGGGCGGGAGCAGGGCGGCGAGGCGGTCGACCAGGGTGGCGCGGGGCAGCAGGACCAGGGGGCCGCCGAACCGGGCGGCGGCCGCCTCGGCGCTGGAGCGGGACAGCCAGCGCCCGCGCGGGGTGCGCAGGCCGCCGTCACCCTGCCAGGCGGCGAGGTCGCGGATCTCCTCGCCGATGCCGAGCACGTCCAGGGCGCGCAGGGCGTTGGGGGCGAGCGAGATGGCCGCGCCGACCGGTTCCAGGGAGCGGGCCCGCTCCAGCACGGTGACGTTCCAGCCCCTGCGGTGCAGGGCAGCCGCCGCGGCCAGTCCTCCGATGCCGCCGCCGATGACGATCGCCCGGTGCGACTCGGCCATGGTTCCTCCCGATCCCGGATTGACTACACCTGTAGTACGCGCGACTCTACTACAGCCATAGTGAGGCGGATAGGGTCACCTCATGTCCGTACGCACCCCCAGCGCTTCCCGTGCCGATCTCGTCGCCGACGCCGCCCTCGCCCTGCTCGCCGAGCGCGGGATGCGCGGGCTGACGCACCGGGCGGTGGACGAGGCGGCGGGGCTGCCGCCGGGCTCGACGTCGAACGTGGCCCGCACCCGGCAGGCCCTGCTGGAACTGGCGGTACGACGGCACGCCGAGCGCGAGGCCCGGGTGCTGGACCTGGCGGAGCTGCCGGATCCGAGCGGCGGAGCGGACGCGCTGGCCGACGGGCTGGCCCTGGCCGTGCACCGCTCCCTGACCCGGGGCCGCGACCTGCTGATCGCCCGCTACGAACTCGCCCTGGAGGCCACCCGCCGCCCCGAGCTGCGCGCCTTCTACGACCGCGCCGGTGCCGTCTTCAAGGAGCAACTGGCCGCGCTGCTCACCGCCGTGGGCTCGCCCGACCCCGCCCGGCATGTGCTGTCCCTGGTCGCCTGGGCGGACGGGCTGATGTTCTCCTGCGCGGCGGGCTCCTCCGGTGCCGAGGAGCCGAGTCTGGAGGAGATCCGCAAGGGCCTGCGGGAACTGCTCACGGGGATGCTGGGCCGGTGAAAAATCCCAGGTGGGGAGCATGTTGTTCGGCGAGGATACGGGCATGACGACCGAACGCCGAGAGCCCTCCCCGACCGCCGGTGAACGCGCCATGCTGGAGGGCTGGCTGGACTACCACCGCCGGACGCTGGCCCGGAAGTGCGAGGGACTGACCGACGAGCAGTTGCGGACCGCGTCCGTGCCGCCCTCCGAGCTGTCCCTCATGGGGCTGGTGCGGCACCTGGCCGAGTGCGAGCGCGGCTGGTTCCGCAAGGTGCTGGTGGGCGACGACCCCGGCCCGATCTACTACACGGAGGAGGACCGGGACGGCGAGTTCCATCTCACGGAGGCCGACACCTGGCAGGAGGCGTACACGACCTGGCAGGCGGAGATCGAGGTAGCCCGGCGGAACGCGGCCGGCTTCGAGCTCGACGACCTGTCCAGGGGAAAGAGCCGGTTCAGCGACGAGCCGTTCACCCTGCGCTGGCTCTACACCCACATGATCGAGGAGTACGCCCGGCACAACGGCCACGCCGACCTGATCCGCGAGCGCATCGACGGCACCACCGGCGACTGAACGTCAGCCCCGGTGCACCGGAACCCTCCGTACGGGGCACGAGATCACCCGTGCGGGGGCATCAACCTCGGCTGCCTGCCGCCAACCCGGCCGCCGAACCAGCAGAGTTGACCGGGTGCATCGAACGACGACCACCGCAGCGCTCCTGGTCACCGTGGCCGTCTCGGCCCTCTCCGGCTGTGTGACGGTACCGCGCCCCGCGACACCCGCGGCGGCGAGGGACACGGGCCCCTCGCTCCCGACGGCACCCCGGCCGGACGGCAGCACGAAACCCCGGTCGGTGCAGGCACCGGCGCAGGAGGCACTGGAGATGACGGGGCCGTCCCGGCATCCGGAGCACCGGCCTCCGGATCACCGGCCTCCGGCGGCCTCGCGACAGCCGGCCGGGGCACCCGCGGCCGTACACCGTCCGCCGACCGCCCCACCGGCTCCCCCGCGCCCCCGACGGTCGCAGACCCCGGTCCGCGGCCTGCCGAACGCGGTACCCAAGGCCCCGAACGTATGCACCTTGGGCAAGGAGTACGGCGGCTGGCGCGAGGACAGCCCGGAGGCGAAGATCTGCGAACAGACATACGGCCACTGACCAGCACCGTCGTGGAAGTGCCGAAAGGGTGGGCGCGACCGGCCGCATCGAAGCCGCACCCGCACGACGGCCGGCCCGCCCCCCCTCAGGCGCCCTCCCCCAGCCGCAGCTCCATCCGCCCGATCGCGGCCCACACCCCATCGCCGTACCCGTCGTCGGCCAGAGCGGCAGCGAACTCACGGGCCCGGCACAGATGGCTGCGGGCGGCCTCGTCCCGGCCCAGCTTCACGTAGTCGGCGGCAAGATTGAGATGGAGCGAGGGGAACAGCCCCCGCACGCTCAGCGGAGCGCCCCGCTCCTCCGCCGCCGACAACGCCCGCAGGTCCCAGGCGAGTTCGGCCTCCGGGTCCTCCTGGGTGTCGGCCAGATAGTGGGCCAGGGTGCAGCGGTGCAGCGGGTCGCCGTCCTCACCGATCTCCGCCCACAGGTGCAGGAAGCGGCTGCGGGCCTCCTCGCGGTCACCGCCGTGGTGCAGCATCACGACCTGCCCGATCCGCGTCAGCAGGGCATCCGGTGCCGCCTGCTCCTGTTGCTCCGCCACGGGGGCCCTCCGGGCATTCGACCGATGTGTGGTGCTGACGTTAAACGGCGCCGTCTGGATTCCTCGGCAGGCGGCGCCGTTGTGGCTTGGGCCGGTGGCCGGCTGCGGGCTCGTCGTGGCTGGTCGCTCCCTTCAGCCCTCACCCCAGATCCGGGATCCGCCAGTCGATCGGCTCGTGTCCCTGCGCGGCAATCGCCTCGTTGATCTGGGTGAACGGGCGGGAGCCGAAGAACTTCTTCGCGGACAGCGGCGAGGGGTGGGCGCCCTTGACCACGACGTGCCGCTTCTCGTCGATCAGCGGCAGCTTCTTCTGCGCGTAGTTGCCCCACAGGACGAAGACCGCCGGGTCGGGGCGGGAAGCCACCGCGCGGATCACCGCGTCGGTGAACTTCTCCCAGCCCTTGCCCTTGTGCGAGTTCGCCTCGCCGGCCCGCACCGTCAGCACCGCGTTCAGCAGCAGCACGCCCTGCCGGGCCCAGGGCATCAGATAGCCGTTGTCCGGGACCGGCAGGCCCAGCTCCTCCTTCATCTCCTTGTAGATGTTCCGCAGGGAGGGCGGGGTCTTCACGCCCGGCCGGACCGAGAAGCACAGGCCGTGGCCCTGGCCCTCGCCGTGGTACGGGTCCTGGCCCAGGACGAGGACCTTGACCTGCTCGTACGGCGTCGCCTCCAGCGCGGCGAAGACCTCCTCGCGCGGCGGGTAGACGGGGCCCTTCGCCCGCTCCTCCTCGACGAACTCGGTCAGCTCCTTGAAGTAGGGCTGCTGCAGCTCGTCGCCCAGAACCCCGCGCCAGGACTCGGGCAGCATGGCGATGTCGGTCACGTCAACGTCCTCACGATGTGGATCAACTACGGCGTGTGGTCACTTCCAGGCCTCAGAACCTACAGGCGACCACTGACAACCGGCATCCGAAGGCCGGTTCACCGAGGATCACCAGCTGGTCTTGCGGTGCAGCGCCCACATCATCATGATCGTCGACGGGTCGAGGGCCTGCTCGCCGCCGGAGATGTCCTCGCTGGCCACGATGAACTGACGGCCCTGCCACAGCGGGATCAGCCGGGCGTCGTTCACCATGATCTGCTGAGCCTGCTCCATGTCCTTGACCGTCTGGGCGCGGTCGCTCTCCGCGCGCGAGTGCGGCAGCAGACTGTCGGTGATCTCCTTGGACGGGTAGGGCGTACCCAGCGCGTTGTGCTCGCCGACGAACGGGGCGATGAAGTTGTCCGCGTCGGGGAAGTCCGGGAACCAACCGCGGCCGAACACCGGGTACTCGCCGTTCTGGTAGCCGACCACATAGGTCTTCCAGGGGCGGCTCTTGAGCGTGATCATGAACAGGCCGGAGGCCTCCAGCTGCCGCTTCAGTTCCTGGAACATCAACGCGGTCTCGGAGCCGTAGCGGTCGGTGGTGTACCACAGGGTGAGCGGGACGGGCTGGTGGATGCCCGCGTCGGAGAGGATCTTGCGGGCCTTGGGGACGCTCGGGTCGCCGTAGTCGTCGAAGAAGCCGGTGCTGTGCCCGGTCAGGCCCTTGGGGACCATCGAGTACAGCGGGTCGACCGTGTCCTTGTAGACCTTGTGCGCGATGGCGCCCCGGTCGACGATCTGGGCGACGGCCTTGCGGACGGCCGGCTCCTTGGCCCAAGGGTCCTTGGGGTTGAACACCAGGTAGCTGATGTCGATGCCGGAGCCGTCGACCAGCTGCAGGTTGCTGTCGGCGTGCTGCTGGAGGGCGAGGATGTCGTCGGCGGCGAGGCCACGGTAGGTGACGTCGATCTGCCTGTCCCGCAGCGCCTTGACCATCTCGGCCGAGTCCTGGAAGTAGCGGATGGTCACCGCGTCGTTCTGCCGCTTGGCGAAGCCCTGGTAGTTGCCGTTGGCGACGAGGACGGCCTGCTTGCCCTCGTCGTAGGACTGGAGCCTGTACGGCCCGGAGCCGTAGACGCTGTTGTCCTTGCGCAGGGAGCGCGCCGGGTAGTCGTCCGGGTCGACGATCGACATGGCGGGGGTGGCCAGCACGAACGGGAAGGTGGCGTCGGACTGGTTGAGGTGGAACACGAGCTCGCGGTCGCCGAGCGCCTGCACCCGGTCCAGGCTGCCGAGCAGCGGCGCGGGTCCGCCGGGGGCGTTGATCGTGCGGATGCGGTCGATGGAGTGCTTGACGGCCTGGGCGTTCAGCGGGTTGCCGTCGGCGAACTTCAGGCCCGCACGCAGGGTGCAGCGATAGGTGCGGCTGGAGGAGTCGGCGAAGGAGCAGCTCTGGGCGGCGTCGGGCTGGGGGGTGGTGGCACCGTTGGGGTAGGCGAGGAGCGTCTGGAAGATGTTCCGGTACAGCTCCCAGGAGCCGTCATAGGCACCGGCAGGATCCAGCGTGCTGGGGGCGCTGGTGGTACCCACGATGATCGGGCCCTTGCTGTCGCCGCTGTTGCCGGACAGCAGGCCGCAGCCAGCCACCAGGGATATGGACGCGATCGCCGCGACTCTCCGCAGGAATCGGTTCCGGTTGAACACGCGCACGCTCCTCGATCTGCCATACCAAGGGTCGGCAGACCATACCGCAGCGTCCGGCGCCCTGAACCTCCCCGGAAACAGGCCTTCTTGATCGATTTCGCGATGACGACGTTGTCAGTCCGCTGTGCGGATTCCATGGGGCCTCACGGGCGCCGATCCGTCCGAAAATCGACGCCCGTAAGGTTGCTCTCAGGCTCCCACGCCGGCGTTCAGGAAGATGCCGCCGTCCACGACGAGCGTCTGACCGGTGATCCAGTCGGACTGGGTGGACGTGAGGAACGCGGCGGCCCCGCCGATGTCGGAGGGCACGCCGAGCCGGCCGAGGGGGTAGGCGGCGGCCGCCTCCTCCTCGCGGTTCTCGTAGAGGGCCTGCGCGAACTTGGTCTTGACCACGGCCGGGGCGATCGCGTTGACCCGTACCTTCGGCGCGAACTCGTGCGCCAGCTGCTGGGTCAGGTTGATCATCGCGGCCTTGCTGACGCCGTAGGCACCGATGAACGGCGAGGGCGCGAGGCCCGCGATCGAGGCGATGTTGACGATCGCGCCGCCGTTGTCCTTCTGCCAGGCGTGCCAGGTCTTCTGGGCGAAGCCGAGCGCGGAGATCACGTTGGTCTCGAAGACCTTGCGGGCCACGTCCAGGTCGAGGTCGGCGATCGGGCCGAAGACCGGGTTGGTGCCCGCGTTGTTGACCAGGAAGTCCAGGCGGCCGAAGGCCTCCATGGTGCGCTCGACGGCCTCGGCCTGGTGGGCGAGGTCGTGCGCCTTGCCGGCGACGCCGATGACGCGGTCCGAGCCGAGCCGGTCGACGGCCTCCTTCAGCGCGTCCTCGTTGCGGCCGGTGATGCACACACGGTCACCGCGGGCGACCAGCGCCTCGGCGACGCCGTAGCCGATGCCGCGGCTGGCGCCCGTGACGAGGGCGACCTTGCCCGAGAGCTCGGGGAGTTCAGCGGAAGTCATGTACCTGTTCCCTCAGTTGAGCGGTCCGCCGGCGACGTACAGCACCTGGCCGGAGACGAAGCCGGCCGCCTCGCCGGTGAAGAAGGCGATGGCGTTGGCGATGTCCTCGGGCTCGCCTACGCGCTGCACGGGGATCTGGGTGGCGGCGGCCTTCTTGAAGTCGTCGAAGCCCATGCCGACGCGGTCGGCGGTGGCCTTGGTCATCTCGGTGGCGATGAAGCCCGGGGCGACCGCGTTGGCGGTGATGCCGAACTTGCCCAGCTCGATGGCGAGGGTTTTGGTGAAGCCCTGCAGGCCGGCCTTGGCGGCGGAGTAGTTGACCTGGCCGCGGTTGCCGAGCGCCGAGGAGGAGGACAGGTTGACGACACGGCCCCAGCCGGCGTCGACCATGTGCTTCTGGACGGCCTTGGTCATCAGGAACGAGCCGCGCAGATGGACGTTCATGACGGTGTCCCAGTCCGAGACGCTCATCTTGAACAGCAGGTTGTCACGCAGTACGCCCGCGTTGTTGACCAGGATCGTCGGGGCGCCGAGTTCGTCGACGATCCGGGCGACGGCCGCCTCGACCTGCGCCTCGTCGGACACGTCGGCGCCGACCGCGATCGCCTTGCCGCCGGCGGCGGTGATCTTCTCGACGGTGTCCTTGCAGGCGGCCTCGTCGAGGTCGATCACGGCGACCGCGCGGCCCTCGGCGGCCAGCCGTACGGCGGTGGCGGCGCCGATGCCGCGCGCCGCGCCGGTGACTACCGCGACCCGCTGTTCAGTGGTGGACATTGCTGCTTCTCCTCGCCCTTGAGAGAACCTGGCGCCCTTGAAGAGAGCCTGTGGCGGCTCTTCCGAGGGCTCTGTAGTGCGGTGAGCGACCGCTTAGTACCTTCAGCACAGGTGACGCTAGAAGCCCTGGCACCGGGTGTCAATGACACACCGGGCCGTTGTGATCCATTACCTCACCAGGAGGTCCAGCAACCGTTCCGTCTCGGCCGCCGGGTCGGTGGTCAGGCCGGTGTGCACGGGGCCGGGCTGGACGACGGTGGAGCGGGGCGCGATCAGCCAGCGGAAGCGGCGCCCGGCGTCGTCCCCGGCCGCCTGGCCGGCCTCCTCGCCGCCCGCGCAGTGCCGCTCGATCGCGCCGAGCGCCGCCCGGATCCCGGCCACGTCCGCCTCCGGGTCCAGGGCGCGCAGCCGGGCCTCGTCCAGGTGGGTACGGGCGCCGACATAGGCCCGCGCGCGGCTGTAGACGACGACGCCCGCGTTGATGCACTCCCCGCGCTCCACGCGCGGTACGACCCGGAGCAGCGCGTACTCGAACACGTCCCGGTCGCCGCCCTGGCCCGCCCGGGTGATGTGCCGCTCGGTGACATGGCCGGCCATGTGGATGTGGGTCTCGCTCACTTGGTCCCCTCGATGCCGGTGATGCGTTCGTGGACCACTGCCGCCCGCGCGAGCAGCGGCCGTGCGTAGGCCCGGCGCAGGTCGTCCGGGGTGTCGAAGCCGGGCTCGCCGGTGAGCCAGGCGTCCGGGATCTCGGCGGTGACCTCGGCGAGCAGGTCCTCGGTGACGAGGGGGGCGAGGGCGTCGGCGGCGGCCCGGACGTCCGGGGCGAAGCGGGCGAGGGCGTGGGCGGAGGCGTCGTAGGGGCGGGCCGCGGAGGATTCGGCGGAGGGCCAGTTGTGGTGCCAGATCATCGTCGCGCCGTGGTCGATGAGCCACAGCTCGCCGCGGTGCACCAGGAGATTGGGATTGCGCCAGGACCGGTCCACGTTGTTGATCAGCGCGTCGAACCAGACGATCCGGCCGGCCTCCCCGGGGCTCACCGGGAAGGCGAGCGGGTCGTAGCCGAGGGCGCCGGAGAGGAAGTCCATGCCGAGGTTGGTGCCACCGCTGGACCTGAGCAGGTCCTGCACCTGCTGTTCGGGTTCGCCGAGGCCGAGGACGGTGTCCAGTCGGACCGTGACCAGCCGGGGCATCCGGAATCCGAGGCGGCGGGCGAGTTCGCCGCACACCACCTCGGCGACGAGCGTCTTGCGGCCCTGTCCGGCGCCGGTGAACTTCAGGACATAGATCCCGAAGTCGTCGGCCTCGACGAGCCCCGGCAGCGAGCCCCCCTCACGCAGCGGCGTGATGTACCGGGTCGCGGTGACTTCCTTGAGCATCGCCCCAGGTTACTGGGGCACGACCGACAGGCTCGGCGGGTGGGGCCGTCGGCCTTGGTGGCGCGTGACCGACAGACTCGGCGGGGCGGGGACGCTGGCAGGCTCGGCGGGGTGGGGACGACAAGCTCGGCGAGGTGGGGACGACAGGCCCAGCGGGGCCCGGCCGACCGGCTCGGCGGGGCACGGCCGACAAGCTCGGAGGCGTGGGAACGCCGACAGGCTCAGCGAGCCATGGCCGGCAGGCTCGGCGGGGCGGGGCCGACAGACTCGGCGGGTGGCGCGACAGTGGGCTCACAGCAAGCCGACAGCTGCGGCTTACGGCCGTCTCATGCCCGCACCGCAAGGATCTGGGTGCCCGTCTGAACGGGTGGCGTCCGGGCGCCGTACCCCTGGACGGATCACGAGAAGCTCCGCGGAAGGGAACCCACATGACCAGCGCATCGCCCCAGCCCCATGCCGGACCGGCCCGCCGTACCGTCGTGGCGGCGGCCGGAGCGGCGGGGCTCGCCGCCGCGCTGACCGCCTGCGGTTCGGGCGACAATTCGTCGGACACGGCCAACACCGGGTCCGGTTCCTCCGGCTCGACCGGCTCCACCGGGTCGACGGGAAGCACCGGCTCCACGGGCGCGTCGCAAAGCGGCGGCGGTTCGGCCGGCGGCACCGCGCTCGCCAAGACCTCGGACATCCCCGAGGGCGGCGGCAAGATCTTCAAGGACCAGGGTGTCGTCGTCACCCAGCCGGCGGCGGGCCAGTACAAGGCCTTCTCGTCCAAGTGCACCCACCAGGGCTGTGCCGTGGGCAGCGTGGCGAAGGGCGTGATCGTGTGCCCGTGCCACAACAGCCACTTCTCCGCCGAGGACGGCAGCGTGAAGCAGGGTCCCGCGACCCAGCCGCTGCCCGCGGCGAAGATCACCGTCTCCGGCGACCAGATCAAGCTGGCCTGAGCCGTCTCACGCTCGCCCGGCCGTCTCACGCTCGCCCGCGCGGCCGTTTGAAACAGCCGAGCACCTCGTCGGTGGTCGCGACCGTGGCGACCAGCGCGAGGGTGTGCCTGATCATCGCGGCTGTGTAGTCGGCGGGCACCCCCGCGATGGCGTCGGCGGGGACGACGGCGGTGTAGCCCAGGTTGACCGCGTCGAACACCGCGTTGGGTATCGCCACATTGGCGGAGACACCGGTGACGATCAGCGTATGGCAGCCGAGGTTGCGCAACAGGGCGTCGACGTCGGTGCCGTGGATCGGGGACAGGCCGTGCAGCCGCCGTACGACGAGGTCCTCCTCGGCGACCTCGATCGGCGGCGCAACCCGCACCGCCGTGCTGCCGCTCAGCTGCTGCACGGGAAGCCGTTCGGCGGCCCGGAACAGCCGCGCGTTACGGCTCGCGCCCCGGCCGTCCGGGCGGCGCTCGGCGATCGCGTGGACGACCTGGACACCGGTCTCATGGGCGGCGGCGACCAGCCGGGCCACGTTGCGCAGCGCGCCGGAGGAGCGGGCCTCGCGGGCGAGTTCCGGCAGGGCGCTGTCCGGTCCGACGACCCCCTGCTGGCACTCCACGGTGAGCAGAACGGTGCTCACGGGATCGAGGAGTTCGCTGAGCTGTTCGTACGACGGCATACCCGTTTCCTTTTCTGACGTACTGTCAGAGGATCGCCAGGACACGATAGTTCGCCGACACGACGTGGGAGAAGAGGGGGCCGTATGACCGTGACGGAGCAGCGCCGGGGCCGGAAGATCATGATGACGCCGGGCGAGCTGGACGCGTTCCTGACCACCCAGCGCACCTGCCGGGTCGCCACCGTCTCGGCGGACGGCGCACCGCACGTCAGCGCGCTGTGGTTCGCCTGGGACGGCACCTCGCTGTGGCTGTACTCGGTGGTGCGCAGCAGGCGTTGGGCCCAGCTGCGCCGCGATCCGCGGGTGGCCGTCGTGGTCGACTCGGGCGAGGAGTACGACCAGTTGCGCGGCGTGGAGCTGTCCGGCCGGGTGGAGTTCGTGGGCGAGGCGCCCCGCACCGGGGAGCTGTGCGCCGAACTCGACACGCCCGAGACGCTGTTCGCGCGGAAGAACTTCGGTCTGGACGAGATGCCGCACGACGGCCGCCACGCCTGGGCCAGGCTGACCCCGGAGAAGATCGTCTCCTGGGACTTCACCAAGCTGGGGTCACTGTAGGGCTCGGCCGACCTTCTGTGCGGCAACCCGCAGGGCTTCCACCGCCGCGCGGATCGACGGGCGGCGGTCGGCGTCCGCCCGCCAGACGACGTACACGTGCCGGCGCACCCGCTGCCTGAGCGGCACGAGGACCACGCCCTCCGGGACCGGGTGCCGGCCCAGCAAGGGCGCGATGCACACGCCCAGTCCCGCGGCGACCAGGCCGAGTTGGGTGTGGGTCTCGCCCGCGCGGTGGCCGACGATCGGCTCGACGCCCTTGGACCGCAGCGTGAACATCAGCCACTCGTGACAGAACTCGCCCTCGCCCCAGGTGATCCACTCGTCCTCGGCGAACTCGGTGAGGTCCACCTCGTCCCGGCCGGCGAGCCGGTGCCCGACCGGCATGGCGACATCGGCCGGGTCGTCCAGCAGGGGCGCCTTGACCAGGCCGTCGGGCACGGGCATCGGCTTGTTGTACCAGTCCAGGACCACCGCGAGATCGAGATCACCCCGGACCACACCCGCGATGCCCCGCTCCGGCTCCAGCTCGCTGGAACGCACACGCAGCCCGGGATGCTCGGCCCGCAGCGCGCCGAGCGCGACCGGGAAGAGCCCGCGCGCGGCGGTCGGGAACGCGGACAGCCTGAGCTCGCCGACGACCTGCCCGCGATGTGCCTCCAGGTCGGACTCGGCGAGCTCGACCTGCGAGAGGATGCGCGCCGCGTGCTCCGCCAGCAGCCGGCCGGCGTCCGTGAGCCGCACCCCGCGACCGTTCCTGGCCAGCAGCTGCTGGCCGATCTCGCGCTCCAGCTTGCCCAGTTGCTGGGACACGGCGGAGGTGGTGACGTGCAGCGCGCCGGCGGCGCCGCTGACCGAGCCGTGCCGGGCGAGGGCGTCCAGGGTGCGCAGGCGCTCCAGGTTCAACATGTAAGCGATTCTAAGAGATACCAGGTGAGAAATCTCGATTGTGCTACGAGGTTGGCTCCAGCATCGTAGGGACCATGAGTACGGTCACCGCACCCCGAACCCAGTCCCCCGCCCCCGCTCCCGCTCCCGCCCGTCCCCGCGCCCGCCTCGACTGGCGGCTCCGCTTCGGCGCCCTGTCCCTGATCTGGGGCTTCAGCTTCCTGCTGATCAAGGTGGGCACGGAGGGCTACGCGCCCTTCCAGGTCACCCTCGGACGTCTGGTGTTCGGTACGGCGGTACTGGCGGCGACGATGGCGGTCAAGCGGGAGAAGCTGCCGCGCGGGGCCCGGCTGTGGGGCCACATGGCCGTCGCCGCGTTCTTCCTGAACGCCCTGCCGTTCTCCCTCTTCGCCTACTCCGAACTGACGATCCCGTCCACCCTGGCCGGCATCTGCAACGCCACCTCACCCCTGTGGGGCATGGCCCTGTCGCTGGTCGCCCTTTCCGAGGACCGGCCGACCCGGGTCCGCGTGGCCGGTCTCGGCCTCGGCTTCCTCGGGGTGCTGACGGTCCTGGGCGCGTGGCAGGGCTTTAGCGGCCTGGACGCCACGGGTACGGCGATGGCGCTGCTGGCCTCGCTGAGCTACCCGGTCGGCTGGATCTACGTCCGGCGGACGCTGGCCGGGACCGGCAACTCGCATCTGTCGATGACGGGCGGGCAGTTGTTGCTCGCAGCGCTTCAACTGGCCGTGGTGACCCCGTTGTTCACCAGCTTCCCCGCGCATTTCTCGCTCGTTCCGCTGCTGGCGATCGCCGCGCTGGGTGCGCTGGGCACGGGGCTGGCGGTCCTCATCCAGTACGGCCTGGTCGCCGAGGTCGGACCGACCACCGCACAGATGGTCACGTACTTCATTCCGGTGATCGCCACGGGTGCGGGTGTGGCGGTCCTCGGGGAGTCGTTGCGGTGGACGACGCCGGTGGGGGCGGTGATCGTGCTGGCGGGGGCGGCGCTCACCCAGGTGCGGGGGAAGAAGGGCGCCTGAGGGGAAGCCCCGCGCCCCTTGCTCACTCGCCCTCAGCCGTACACGCGCGCCGGAGACGGTCGTACCGCTGCCGCCACCGCGTCGGCCAGGGGGGCGATGTCCTCCTCGCCGAGCGTCGAGATCGTGAGGCGGATCGCCGGCCCGCTGTTCAGGCGGAAGCGGGCCCCTGGGGCGACGGCCCAGCCCGCCTGCAGCAGCCGGGCCACCGCGCCCGTCTCGTCGGGGACCGGCACCCATACGTTCATGCCGCTGCGGCCGTGGGCGACGACTCCCCGTTCCGCGAGCGCGTCCACCAGTGCGTCCCTGCGGGAGCCGTACGCCTTCGCCACCGCCGCCCGGTCCACCGCGCCCTCCCTCCACAGCCGGACCACGGCACGCTGCAGCAGCAGGCTCACCCAGCCGGGGCCCAGGCGCTGGCGGCCGCGCACCCGGTCGACGGTGACCGGGTCGCCGGTGATGACGGCCACGCGCAGGTCGGGGCCGTAGGTCTTGGAGGCGGAACGGACCACGGCCCAGTGGTCGGTGACTCCCGCGAGGGGGTGCAGCGGGAGGTCGACGATGCCGTGGCCGTGGTCGTCCTCGATCAGCAGGGTTCGCGGGTGCTCGCGCAGGACCGCGCGCAGGGCACGCGCGCGTGGGGCGGTCACCGAGGCGCCGGTCGGGTTCTGCGCGCGGTCGGTGACGATCAGCGCGCGGGCTCCGGACTCCAGGGCCCGGCGCAGGTCGTCGGGGCGCGGTCCGTCGTCGTCCATACCGACCGGAAGCGTGCGCAGGCCCAGCGCGGGGACCAGGTCGAGGACGCTGCCCCAGCCGGGGTCCTCGACGGCGACCGCGTCGCCCGGTCTGAGGTGCGCGGCGAGAACGCGCTCGATGGCGTCGAGGGACCCGGACGTCACGGTCAGCGGGCCGGCCGGAACGCCGTCGGCGTCGAGTTCGGCGCGGGCCATGCGGACGAGCTCCGGGTCGACCGGGTCATCGCCGTAGAGGACGGGCCGCAGGTCGCCCTCCTCCGCCGCCGCGGCGAGGGCCGGGGCCAGGCGAGGCAGCAGGGCCGGGTCGGGGTTGCCGGCCGACAGGTCGCGGCCCCCGGCGGGGACCTCCACGCGCAGTTCCTCGCGGCCGGTGGTGGCCGGCTTGGCCCGGACCCGGCTGCCCCGGCGGCCGGCCGTCTCGATGACCCCGCGTTCGCGCAGGGTGCGATACGCGGCCGCCACGGTGTTCGGGTTCACCCCCAGACGGTTCGCCAACTCCCGCATGGGAGGCAGGACTTGACCCGGCCGCAGCGCACCGGCGCCGACGGCTCGCTCGACACTGGCCGCGATCTCGGCTGCACCGCGCCCTTCGATGGGATACTCTCCTAGCACAAAGAACATTATGCACTAGTGCAATGCTCTTCGCCAGATCGCCCAGATCCGCCAGATCCGACAGATCACCGGAATCGCCGTTGCTCGCCGATGGAGGAACCGTCATGCAGGGGACGACCGAGGAAACCCAGGCCGCCGCCTACACCCCGACCGACCGCACCGTGCCCACCCGCTCCGCGGGCCGGGCGTCGTACGACAGGGAACTGGTGCACGCGATACTCGACGAGGGGTACGTCTGCCACCTCGGCTTCGTCCGCGACGGCGCCCCCGTGGTGCTGCCGACCCTGTACGGCCGGGTCGGCGAGCGGCTGTACGTGCACGGATCCACCGGTTCCCGCCCGCTGCGGATGACCGGCGAGGCCGACCCGGGCCTGCCGGTGTGCCTGACGGTCACCCACGTGGACGGGCTGGTGCTGGCCCGCTCCGCCTTCCACCACTCCATCAACTACCGCTCGGTGGTGGTGCACGGCATCGCGCGCCAGGTCACCGACCCCGAGGAGCGGCGGCTGGCCCTGGACACGCTGGTGGACCACGTCGTGCCGGGCCGCGCCGCCGACTCCCGGCCCGCGAACAAGAAGGAGCTGGCCGCCACCGCGGTGATCCGGCTGGACCTGGACGAGGTCTCGGCCAAGGTCCGCAGCGGCGGCGCGAACGACGACCCGGAGGACCTCGCCCTGCCGCACTGGGCCGGCGTCGTCCCGCTCCGGAAGGGCTACGACGCGCCGCTCCCGGAGGCGGACCTGGCGCCGGGCGTCGAGCTGCCGGACTACCTGCAGGCCCGGTAGGACCGGCCGGCACTCACGCCGGGGCCGATTCCCGGCCGCCGGCCCCGCGGGCCTCGCTCACCGCGAGGCCCGCGACCGCCCCGAGCAGGAGCAGGGTGCCGGCCGCGGTGGTCGCCGTGAGCCGCTCGCCGAGCAGGGCGACGGCGAGTACGGCCGCGGTCACCGGCTCCAGCAGCATGACCACGGACACGGTGGCGGACCGTACGACGGCCGCCCCGGCGAAGTACAGGGCGTACGCGAGAGCCGTCGGCACCGCGGCGATGTAGAGGACGAGCCACAACAGCCGTGCCGGGTGGGCAGTGTGCGGGAGCAGGCCCTCGTGCAGGGCGAACGGCAGCAGGCACAGGCCGGTCACCGCGAAGGCCCCGACGGTGGTGTCGGAGGCGTCCGTGCCGCCGCCCCTCCCCCACCAGCGCGTCAGCAGGGTCATGGCGCCGTAGCCCGCGGCCGAGACGAGCGCCAGGAGCACACCCGTCGGCCGTACGGTCGCCGCCGAGCCGCCGAGGGTCAGCACGGCCAGCCCGGCGAGCGCCCCGGCGACGGCCATCACCCCGCCGGCGCCGAGCCGTTCGCCGAGCAGCAGCCGGGCGCCGAGCGCGATGAGGACGGGCCCCGCGCCGAGGGTCACGACAGTGGCCACGGCCAGGCCGGTCGACTGCACGGCGGCGAAGTAGGCGGTCTGGAACACCGCCAGGCCGAGGCCGGTGGCGAGGACCTTCCCGGCCCTGCGCAGCAGGGGTTCGGTGCCGGCCGGGCGGGTCCGGGGGCGCAGTCCCCGTCCGGCGAGCAGCAGGACGAGGCCCAGCGCGCAGCGCCAGAAGGACAGTCCGAAGGCGCCCAGGTCACTGGTCCGGTAGACCAGGGAGGCGGCGGCGCCGGCGGTGCCCCAGGCGGCACCGGTGATGATCAGGTAGAGCAGGCCACGCCCGACGGGCAGGCCAGAAGCAGCGTTCGACGTCGTCAAGGGAAACTCTTCCGCAGAAACGCACCCGGAGGTGCGGAAGTTCGGGGGCGGCCCGCTTCGGCGGGGCGCACGGACTTCGTCTGCGGGCAGCACCGTCCGGCCCGGCGCACATGCGCCGGGCTGATGTCCCGGAGGCCCGCCTCAGGCGGCCGGAGGCGGAAGGACGAGTGCGTTCGACGGCATGACCGGCACCTTATGCAGTCGTGCCCCGGGGCGCCACATCCCTTTCGACGCCTCCCGCGGCCACCGGCTCGGCGGAGCCCTTCGCGGGGGTCGAGGACTGGGCGATGAACGCGCCGACCAGGACCACCGCGCCGCCCGCCACCTGGGGCGCCGACAGGTGCTCGCCGAGCAGCACCCAGGCCAGCACGGTGGCGACGACCGCCTCCAGGCAGGCCACGACCCCGGCGACCTGCGGCGACAGCCGGCGCACGGACAGCACCCCGGTGACGTACGCGACGACGGTGGCGACCAGCACGATCCAGCCCAGCAGTGCGAGGGCCGGTACGGCGGTGCCGTTCATGTCGGCGGAACCGGTCAGCACCGACCAGCGCATGCTCCAGGGGCGGGCGACGACGGTCAGCACGAGGGCGCCGACGAGCAGGCCGTAGGAGATGACGCCGAGCGGATCGGGTGCCTCCTCGCCCGCGTCGCCGCCGTGGTCGGCCAGGACGAAGTAACCCACCTGGCAACAGGCGGCGCCGAGCGCGAGCAGCAGGCCCAGGGCGTCGAAGCTCAGCCCCGACCAGACCTCCACCACACCGGCGAGGCCACCGGCCGCGAGGACCACGCCAAGCGCGGCGGCACGCGTCACGGGCCGCCGCTGCACGAACCGGACCCAGCCGAGCACCAGCGCGGGCGCCAGGTACTCGATGAGCAGCGCCACACCCACCGGGATGCGGGAGAGCGCGGCGAAGTAGCAGGCCTGGACGCCGGCGACGGCGAGCAGTCCGAACCCGGCGAGCAGCGCGGGACGGCGGCGCAGCAGCGCACGGTGCCGTACGGCGACGGGCAGCATGACGACGGCGGCGCCGGCCACCCGCAGCCAGACCACGTGGAGCGGGTCGAGTCCCGCCTCGATCAGCGGCTTGGCGGCCACTCCCGACCCGCCGAAGGCCAGCGCCGAGGCGAGCGCGAGACCGAGCCCGACGCCCTTGCCGCGGCTGCCCTGACTGCTCTCTGACGTATGCACCGGCACATGATGACAGGCCACGACATGAGCGTCATCCCTGTTGACTCCTGTCTCAGGGGCTGGACGTCTCCGCCGGTGTCAGCGGGCCGGTCCGCCGTCGCCGGCGTACTCGTCCGTCCCGGTTGCGATCCGGTCCGTGCCGGGTCCCATCCGGTCCGCGCCCGGTCCGAGCCGGGTGTTCAGCTCGCGGATGCCCGCGCGTTCGAGGACCTCCACGGCCCGCGAAGCCGGGTCCGCGATGAGTGCGGCGAGGAGGTCGATGCCGCTGACGCGGGGCTCGCCGCGCCGCCGGGCCCGCTCGCGGGCGCCGGCCAGGGCGGCCGCGGCCGTGGGCGACCAGCCGGCGGTGTCCCTCGGCTCGCGGGCTCGGGGGACGGCCGCGGCGGGGACGATGGCGAGCGCGCCGGAGTCCTCGACGCTGCCCTGCCAGCGCAGCCCGTAGCCGATGCTGCGCTGCACGAGGTAGCCGAGCAGCCGGGCGAGTTGCTGCGGGCCCCCGACGGCGGCGCGGACCTCGGAGTCGTGCTCCAGGAGGGAGTGCAGCAGATGGGCGGTGTCGGTCTGGCGGTCCCCGTCCCGGACGGCCCTGCGGCGGGCACCGGCGACCACCGCCGCCAGCTCGGCGCCGAGCACGGCATCGTCGTCCGGGTGCGCGGCCGCCTCGTCAGGGGCGGTCCAGGGGGTTGTACGGGGCTGCACAACCCCCACCCCATCAGCCTCAACGAGCGGAGTCATCCACGAGGGGAACCATCTTCGCGTCCCTCAGGGAGTGGACCCCGGCGTTCGAGATCTCATCCTTACGGAGGAGATCCGGCCGAACTGACGGTTCATCAGTATTGAATGTTCGCGCCCCTGCGGCTACGTTCCGCGACACCCTAGCCCGCTACGCCCGATCCGAAGGGGTGGTCGCATGGCCGAAGTCAGCGCGGAGGCACGCATCCAGGCACCGGCCGAGAAGGTGTGGGCCCAGCTCACCGACTGGTCGTCGTACGGAGAGTGGAACGCCACCCACACCAGCTTCCCCAAAGGGGGCCCGCAGACGCTGGCCGTGGGCGGGACCTTCCAGGAGAACATGAAGCTGATGGGCTTCCCGGCCGAGGTCGACTGGACCATCGAGGAGCTGGAGCCGGCGCGCGTCCTCGCCATCCGGGGCAAGGGCCCGATGGCGGTGACGGTCGCCACCCGCTACACCCTCACGCCCGACGGCGGCGCCACGGCCGTCCGGATCGACGGCGAGTTCACCGGCGCCGCGGTGTCTCTGATGGCGGGCAAGCTGAAGGACTCGGCGACGGCAGCGCTGAACGAGTCGCTGCGCAAGCTGGCCGGCCTGGTCGCCTGAGCCGGGATGCGGGAAGGCGCCCCACGGAGGTGCTCCGCGGGGCGCCCGGACCGTCGTACGAGCCTGGCTGCCGGCCGACCGTGGTACGAGCCTCAGTGCTCGTCGGCGAGGATCAGGTACAGCTTCTTGCGGGCGTCGTTGATGACGGCCAGCGCCTTTTCGCGCTGTTCCTTGCTGCCGGTCTTCCAGACCTGACTGAAGGCCTCCATCAGGCCGAAGCCGGCCTGGCGGATCTCACCGAGGGCCTCCCAGTCGACCCCGCGGGAGGCTTCCTCCCAGGGGGCGTCGGGGCCCTCGTCGGCGGCGGCGCGCCCGTCCTCGGTGAGCGCGAACAGCTTCTTGCCGCCCTCGCTCTCACTGGCGATCAGGCCCTCGTCCTCCAGGAGCTGGAGCGTGGGGTAGACCGAGCCGGGGCTGGGCTTCCACGCGCCGCCGCTGCGCTCGGCGATCTCCTGGATCATCTCGTAGCCGTGCATGGGGCGGTCCTTGAGCAGGGCCAGGATCGAGGCCCGCACATCACCGCGCCGCGCCCGCCCCCTCGGGCCACCGCGGCCCCTGGGCTCCCAGGGGCCGGGACCGAAACCGGGGCCGAAGCCCGGACCACCCGGGCCGAAGGGCCCGAAGGCGGCCCGCCGCCGGTCGAATCCGCCCATGCCCCGCAGGTCGGGGCCGTCGTGCCCATGTCCACGCTCGTATCCGTGGGTACGCATGGCGATCACTCCATTCCATCGATGATCTGTCACGTCTGCATCGCGTATCGTTCGCGATGCCTCAACGATATATCGGAACCGATCGCATGACAAGGCCCTTCCCGGCGATGGTGACCCGTCTCAGCGAAGTTTGACCAGTCTCAACGAAGTTTGACCGTGGTTTCTCACCGGGTGGGTGTGGCCCGGAGTCAGTAGTGTCAGAACGGGGGTTCGGTGGAGAAGATGCCAGTCCAGACGGGTTCAGCCGGTTTAGGCCTCGGCTCTTGAAGAACTCGCACGGCGTCCTTGATGCGGCCGAGGTCGATGAGGCACCGGGCGAGGAGGGAGCCGTTGGAGGGCAGGTGCTGTTCGAGGACGGCGACGGCTTCCTCCGTGCGACCAGCCTCTGCCAGCAGGTCGGAAACGCTCCAGGCCGCGTACCAGGTGTTGCTCTCGGAGTGCGCCTGCGCCTGCTCGATTGCTTCGTCGAGCAGGCCGCAATCGGCCATGAGCGGAAGCCTCATCCTGAAGAAGTCCCACTCCTCCTCACCGTCGCGGCGCGCCTTGAGGGCGTCGAGGTAGGCCAGGCCGTCGTGGGCGCGGCCGTGGTCTGCGTACAGAGTGCACAGTGTGCCGATTATCCAGTCCTCCGCGCCGCCGGGTGATTCCGCGAGTGTGCGCATCACCTCGATCGCCTCGTCGCCCCGCCCGTGCCGGGCCAGGAGCTCGGACAGGAGCACGGCACCGTGATACCGGCGGGCTGGAGAGTCGCCCGGCTGCCGGTACACGTCTATCGCGCCTTCCACGTCACCGCGCTCCTCCAGCACCTCGGCAAGGCGCCGCGCGGCGTGCCCGTGATACTCGGCCGCCGCGTACGCGCGCAGTTCCTCGATCCGGTCGTGCCTCGCCAGCAGGTCGGCCAACTGGTCATGGCCGTTGACGGAGGTGGTGTTGCGGGTATGCAGCAGGGCGATCGCGTCTTCGATGCGGCCCTGGCGCTCCCGGATCGTGGCCAGCAGTCCGATGGCGTTGGACGGCTCGGTCCGCCGGTTGTCGCAGTCCGGATCGCCACAAGGGGGGACCGCCTCGACCCGGCCCTCCAGCAACGCCGCCGCCTCCTCATCCAGGCCCGCCCCTTCGGCGATGTCGACTAGACAGTCGGCGAGGAACCAGTCGTCGATCCCGGCTCTCAGCAGGGTGAACGCCTCGTCGCCACGGCCGTGGCGGGCCAGCAGACGTGCGAAGAACTCCAGTGCCAGTCGGTTTCCCGCCTGCGCGTACGGCCGGGCCCGTTCGATCGCCTCCTCCACCCGCCCCCAGCTCTCCAGCAGTTCCGCTTCGGCCCGGGTGGCCGGCCACCAGCCCGTCGCGGCATAAGGAGCGAGCGTCTCCAGCGCCTCTGCCTGTCGGCCCTTGTCGCCGAGCAGGCGTGCCCACTCCCGTGCGCAGAACCACTCCCCACGCCCGGCCTGGAACTCCACCTCCCCGGCATGGCCGAGCTCAAGAAGCCGCGAGACCAGCAGCGGCGGAATGCAGCCGGACAACGTCCGGACCCGGTAGTCAAGATCAGCAGCGTCCACGGCAGCGCACCCTAGCCCCCACCTCCGACAACGGCCCGCGCCCGGAGCGGTCAAACTCCGATGAGACTCGTCAAACTTCGTTGCGACAGGACAGATGGGGGTCCCCGTGGGTACTACGGCCGGTCAGCCGCCCGCAGCTCCTCGCCGTGCCGGGCGATCTCGGCCAGGGTGAAGTCGAGCCCCTGGGCGGTGCGCACATAGCGCAGCCAGATCACGGTCTCCGGCGGGAAGTCGCGGTACCCACGCCCGCGCCCGTGGCGGAGGCCGCGTTCGGCCTCGCCCGGTTCGCCCCCTGGGCCGGAGTGCGGGCCGCCACCGTGCGCGGAGCAGGCCAGGGTCGGTGAATTGGCCTTTGGGCGGGCGGCCGGCGCGGCAGTAGCGTCACCGCCATGCGCATGCGAATCGTGGACGCCTTCACCGACCGCCCCTTCGCCGGCAACCCGGCCGGAGTCCTGCTCCTGGACGACGTCTTCCCGGACGACGACTGGCTCCAGAACGTCGCCATGGAGGTCAACCACGCGGAGACGGCGTTCGCCCACCGGCTGCCCGAGGGCGGCGAGGCCGACTGGGCGCTGCGCTGGTTCACGCCCGTCGCCGAGGTCGACATGTGCGGGCACGCCACGCTCGCCACGGCCCACGTCCTGCACACCACCGGCGCCCACGAGGGCCCGGTGCGGTTCACCACCCGCAGCGGCGTGCTCATCGCCACGCCCGCCGCGGACGGCTCGATCACCCTCGACTTCCCGACGGCCCCGCTCACCGCGGCCGAGATCCCGGCGGGGATCGCCGAGGCGCTCGGCGCGGAGCCGGTCGCCGCCTTCGACACCGGCCCGAACGTCGGAGACCTGCTGGTCGAGCTGGCCGACGAGAAGACCGTCCTGGGCCTCGCACCGGACCACAAGGCCCTCGGCGCCTATTCCTCGCGCGGCATCATCGCCACCGCCCGCGCCGACGACCCGTCCCGCGGCTACGACTTCGTCTCCCGCTGCTTCTTCCCGAACTACGGCATCGACGAGGACCCGGTCACCGGCAGCGCGCACACCGCGCTCGCCCCGCACTGGGCCGCCCGCCTGGGCCGCGACGACCTCACCGGGCTGCAGGCCTCCCGCCGCACCGGTCTGGTCCGCACCGGTCTGCGCGGCGAGCGCACCCTGCTCACCGGCCGCGCGGTCACGGTCATCGAGGGCGAACTGCACGCCTGAGCGGGCGCCCGCGCGGCGCTCAGGCCGTCGGCAGCCAGCCCACCTTGCCCGCGAGCAGGGCGTAGCCGACGAACGCGCCGATGTCGAGCAGGGAGTGGGCGACGACCAGCGGACCGACCCGCCCCCAGCGGCGGTACAGGTACACGAACACCATGCCCATGACCATGTTGCCGATGAAGCCGCCGACGCCCTGGTAGAGGTGGTACGAGCCGCGCAGGACCGCGCTGGCGACCAGCGCGGTCCCCGGGGTCCAGCCCAACTGGCCCAGCCTGCGCAGCAGATAGCCGACGACGATGACCTCCTCCAGGACCGCGTTCTGCACGGCGGACAGGACCAGCACCGGGAACTTCCACCACACGTCCGGCAGCGCCTCGGGCACGACCGTGAGGTTGAAGCCGAGGCCGCGGGCGGCCAGGTAGAAGGCGATCCCGGTGCTGCCGATCACCGCCGCGACCCCGGCGCCCCGGCCCATGTCGGGCCAGGGCCGGGTGCGGTCGAAACCCAGCGTGCGCAGGCTGCCGCCCTCGCGCATGAGAAGGTGCGCGACCAGGGCGACGGGGACCAGCGCGGTGGCGATGCCGAACAGCTGCCAGGCCAGGTCGAGCCAGGGGCGGCCGGGTGCGGCCGAGGCGTTGAGGGTGGCCGCCTGGTCCTTCAGGCCGCCCGGCTTGGTGACCGCGCCGATGAAGCTGATCAGCGCGGAGACCCCGCTCGCGCCCAGCGAGAGCGCCAGGACGAGCAGCGTCTCGTCCCGCAGGATGCGCCGCGGGTCGCGCTTCCGCACCCCGGAACCGGTCACCGAGTCAGCCTCCACCTGCACCCCTGCCTCCATGCGGCTCATGGGCCCCTGGCCCACCTCTGCCCGGCAAGGATCGCAGAAGGAGTGATGAGGACGGCGTACAGGGCGGTGCGCGGCCCTCACCCCAGGGGAACCGCCTCCGGCAGCCCCACCGGCCACATGTGCACCGGCTCCCCGACATGCATCAGCTCGGCGTACCGCCGTGTCGTCGCCGCCAGTGCCGCCTCGCGGGTCAGCCCCTGCTCCAGCAGACGGTGGAACGTGGCCGCCTGCCAGGACGCCCCGTTCACCCGGCGCCGGCAGCGCTCCTCGATGACGCCCAGGTAGAGGTCGCGGTCGGCCGCCTCCACGCCCCACGCGTCCAGCCCGGCCGAGGCCAGCGGCAGCAGCTCGTCGCGGACCAGGGTGACCGCGTCGACCTCGCCCGTGCCGCCGTAGCGTCCCCGCCGGGGCCACACGAACCGCGCGTCGATGCCGTACCGGCACGCGGCGTCGAAGTTGGCCTCGGCCACGGCGAAGGGCAGCCGGCTCCACACGGGGCGGGACTCCTCGGCGAGGGCACGGACCAGGCCGTAGTAGAAGGCCGCGTTGGCGATCACGTCGGTGATGGTCGGCCCGGCCGGCAGCACCCGGTTCTCCACCCTGAGGTGCGGGACGCCGTCGGCGATGCCGTACACCGGCCGGTTCCAGCGGTAGATCGTGCCGTTGTGCAGCACCAGTTCGGCGAGCCTCGGTGTGCCGCCCGCCTCGATGACCTCCAGCGGCTCCTCGTCGTCGCAGATGGGCAGCAGGGCGGGGAAATAGCGCAGGTTCTCCTCGAACAGGTCCTGGACGGAGCTGATCCACCGCTCGCCGAACCAGATGCGCGGCCGTACGCCCTGTGCCTGGAGCTCGGGCGGGCGGGTGTCGGTGGACTGCAGGAACAGCGGGGGCCGGGACTCGCGCCACAGCTCGTGGCCGAACAGGAACGGGGAGTTGGCGCCGACGGCGATCTGCGCGGCGCACGCCACCTGCGCGGCGTTCCACACGTCGGCGAACCGGGCGGGGGTGACCTGGAGGTGCAGCTGTACGGAGGTGCAGGCGGCCTCCGGGACGATCGACTTGGAGGTGCAGACGAGGTGCTCCACGCCCTCGATGTCGAGCCGGAAGTCCTCGCCGCGCGCGGCCACGATCTGGTCGTTGAGCAGGGTGTAGCGGTCGTTCTCGGAGAGGTTGGAGGAGACCAGGTCGTCGCGGTCGAGGGTGGGCAGGATGCCGATCATGACGATGCCGGCGTCCACCTCGCCGGCCTTGCGGTCCGCGTAGGCGAGCGAGGTCCGCAGTTCCTCGGCGAGCCGGTCGAATACCCGGCCGCCCAATCGGTGTGGGGCAATGTTGACTTCCAGGTTGAACATGGCGAGTTCTGTTTGGAAATCGCGGCTCGCGATACGTTCCAGCACCGGTCCGTTCAACATTTTCGGCATACCGTCGGGCCCGGCGAGATTCAATTCGATCTCGACTCCCATGAGGTTCTTGGGACGGTCGAATCGCTTCTCCCGCAGCAGTCGCTCCAGTCCCGCGAGACACTTCTGGAGCTTTTCGCGGTAGCGCTGGCGATCGGACAGGTCGAACCGCCCCGCCACGACCTTCTCCCCCATCGAAGTGTCCCTCCTCGGATGGGCGGGCCGGCGATCCGGCCGCCGGGCTCCCGGGTGCAGGGGGGATGATGCCCAGCAGAAGCGATCGATAACGCCCCGCGCGGGCCCGGTACCCGCTAGTCTCTCCGAATGTTCCCCGCGGCACATTCACGGGGCATGCGTCGGTCTGCACCAACGGGTTCCCGCACCACCTCGTGAAAAACGCCGACGACATTCGGCCGACCGCTACCGGCGCGTATGACGAGGTCAGCGGTTGCAGGCGGGCCAGGGGTCGGGAGGAGCCCCGCAAATCGTCGGCGTATTACCGCCTTGCGCGACTTCCCGAAATGAGATAGACGAAACAACGGCAGAACAAGCGTCATATAAACTTCGCCCACAAGGCAGAAGGTTGACGCCTCGGTCCTGGTTCCTGCCGTGTTCAGGCCGTCCCGGTGACGGGCGGCAGGCCGAGCCGCACCCTTGTTCACCGAACCGGGCCTTCATCCTTTCGGCCTTCTGTGAGCAGACAGCGCCGTCCGCCCCACCCCTCTTCGCGCCGCCGCGCCTGTCGAACGAGAGAGGCGACCCACATGCCGCTGCACGTGCCCCCTGCCCCCGCGCCTGCCCTGCGCTCCGTCCTCACCGCCCTCGGTTCCCCCACCGCGGTCCGTGAGGCCCCTACTCCCTCCCTGCGTGCCGCGCAGGGGCCGACGACACCCGAACTCCCGCTGCCCGTGCATGTCCTGGACCGCATCACCGCAGCGGGGCTGTCCGCGACCCGGCTGGCCGGCTGGCGCTTCCTGATCCGCTGCGGCGACCGGGCGGTGGCCGCGGCCGACACCATGCTGACCCCGGACGGCTGGGCCTTCTCGCACTTCTTCGAAGGCCCGTACGTCCCCTCCACCGAGCGCGCCCTGCAGCAGGCGGAGGCGCTGCAGCAGCCGTACCAGGCACGGCTGCTGTCCGTGCCCGGTCTGTACATGCTCACCCTGTGGCTGCACGGCGACCTCACCGCCGACGGGGCCGAGGGCCATCCAGCCGACACCGACCTGCTCGTCCCACTGGCGCCGGCACCGCCCGGTATACCGGCGCACCGCCCGTTCCGGGTCACCGAGTTGCTCCCGGTGCTGACCCATCGCGCGACCCCGCTGCCACTGCTCGGCCCGCCCGTCCTGGACTCCCCCGCCGCCTGACGGGCCGGCCGCGTACCCCGCTTACCCGGAAGGGAAGCGGGGTACGTCCATGTCAGGGGTCTGGCCTGCAGGGACTAGCCCGATCCGACCACTGCGAACCATCCGAAGTGACAGTGCACTTGGACTGAACCGTCCGCGCGGGTGACGCGTCATGAACCTGTGAGAAGCGGTGCTGCGAAATCCCTGCGGAACGACGCCGAGAGGGCAACACTGGGTTCCGACCGACTTATCACCACGGGGGACGGCCATGACCACGACAGAGCGAGAGATCCCACCCATGTGCCAGCACCAGCCGCCGTGTCCGCCAGCCGAGTCCGCCGACCGGGAGTCCGCCCGTCTCGTGGCGCACCACCCGGAACAGGGGTGGAGTCTGCTGTGCAACGGCGTCCTCCTCTTCGAGGACACCGGTGAGCTGCTGCCCGACGGCCGGGTCATCGCCCCGCACCGCCCGCTCGGTGCGGAGCAGGTGATGACCGCGGCCTGAGCGGAGCGCGGGCGAACGACCCGAGGGGCCGGCCGCACCCTGTGAGGTGTGCACCGGCCCCGATGTGTGTCCGGGGGCGGCTACCGTGCGTAGCCGGATCCTGGCGCAGCGCCTACTCACCCCAGCGTCGGAGGCACTGCTGGGGAAGCAGGCACTGCGGCACTCAAAGGCGGGTTCAGCCCTTGGTGGCGCCCGCCGTGAGACCGCCGACGAGCTGGCGTTCGGCGACCGAATAGAAGGCGAGGGCGGGGACCATGGCGAGGACGAGATAGGCGAAGACGCGTGCCGTGTCGGCGGAGTACTGGCCCTGGAACTGCTGTACGCCGATCGGGATGGTCCACCAGGTGTTGTCGGTGAACACCAGCAGGGGCAGGAAGAAGTTGTTCCAGCTGGTGACGACCGCGAGCACGGAGACCGTGCCGAGCGCGGGCCGGGCCATCGGCAGCAGCACCCGCCAGAAGAAGCCGAGCGGTCCGCAGCCGTCCAGCGTGGCGGCCTCCTCCAGTTCGCCCGGGATCTGCCGGAAGAAGCCGCGCAGGATGATGATCGTCATCGGTAGCCGGAACGCGGCCTGCGGCAGGATCACGCCCAGCGGGTTGTCGCAGCTTCCCGGAGGCGATGAGCGCGGTCATCTTCGACTTGTAGGCGTCGTTCTCCAGCTGGACGATCTTGATCTTGACCTTGGGGTTCTGGGCCTCCAACTTCTTGGCCAGACCGGCCCAGACGGTCTTGGTGGGCTCGGTGGTCGAGATGTTCCACCACTCGATCGTGGTCGTCCCCGAGGACGACCCTCCGTTTGAGTCGCCGCCGCAGCCGCTGAGCGCGGTCACCCCGAGACCGGCGGCGACGGAGGCCGCCAGGAAGCCGCGGCGGGACAGTGCAGGGTCGCCCATCTTGCGCTCCTTCGAAAAAATCGGGAGTTGCTGCACAGAGCTATCGGGCCTGCGGCGCGGGGATATCCAGTACGGCGGAACACCGGAGCGGTGAAGCCGTCGCGCCCCGGCGGCAGTTCGCGGGGACCCAGGTGGCCGACGCGGAATGCCGCTCACGTACCTGGCCCATCCGGGGCCGAGCGTCAGCCCACTCGACCGGGGCAAGGAACTCCGGCGCCCGGCCGCGCGGCCGGGTGCCGGGCAGCGCCATGCACCAGGTGCCGTCGCCGCCTTCAAGCACCTCGACGGTACGCGGAGCTTGGGGCTGTCGTCGGTCCGCACGGCTCGCCCAGGCGTTCGAAAGTTTCGACGCGGCGCCGATTCCTAGCACCCGGCACGGGCCGCTCCCCGCCGAAAAGAGTCCGTCCGCCCGGCTGGTCGAACCGCCGCCTGAGGAGTGGGATGGAAGGAAACAACGGCCTTGCAGGGCGGGCACGTCCGCGCGCGAGACGCCCCGGCGTCGCCCGCGAGGAACGGTGGAGTGATGTCCGGTTACGACGCCTCGGCGACCGCTCGGGTGGTGGTCGGTGTGAGCGGCTCCCTGGGCAGCGTCACGGCACTCCGGCGGGCCACCGCGCTCGCCCGCCGGCTGGGCGCGGAACTGTGGCCCGTGCTGGCCTGGGAGCCGCCGGGCGGTGATGCCGCCGCGCGCCGCTCCCCCGCCGCCGGCCTGCTGGTCGAGGACTGGCAACGGCTGGCCCGGCAGCGGCTGGTCTCGGTGCTGGAGGAGATCTTCGGCGGGGACTCCCCGGGTGTGCCGATGCACGCCGTCGTCGTCCGTGGCGCCCCGGGTCCGGCGCTCGTGGCGACGGCGGACCGGGAGGACGACGTCCTGGTGGTGGGCGCGGGCCGACGCGGTCTGCAGCGCGCCTTCTCGGGTCATGTCTCCCGGCACTGCCTGGCGCACGCGGTCTGTCCGGTCCTCGCGATACCCCCGTCCCCGCTGGAGTCGGAGCTGTTGTCCGTCCACCGGCGCAACGCCTGGCATCTGCGCATGGATCTCCGGCGCTTGTGAAGCCATCCCCGTCGACTGCACGGCGGGGCTCCGGCACGGAGTGGTCGATCGGCACTGTGAACCATGACACTCGGTGGCCGTCCATGGTCGGCGGCGCGACCTGCCAGCCGAACGGCGCTTCCCCCGGTTAAACCTCTCCGGCCTCAGCTTCTTGATGCGGCTCTGACATTCCCACGTCATTCTTAACGCAAGTTTGACGCCCCCCGAGCCCGTATCCGTGGGCCCAGGCGTCACTCTCCGCTTACGCTGATGCCGCCGTCCGCGTGATGGCCGGAAAAGAGCTGAGCCGCACACAGGAGCCCACTGATGGCCACGACCGAGCAGCCTCCCAGTACCAACCGCCTGCGGGCCTGGATGCTGGAGGGGCTGTCCGACATGGGCAAGGCCGGCGGCCACACCGGCCCGCACGCCGAGCCGGAGCCCGCGCACCAGGGGCAGCGCTGGTGGCGGGTGATGTGCCTGACGGGTGTCGACTACTTCTCCACACTCGGCTACCAGCCCGGCATCGCGGCACTCGCGGC
>NZ_JBSFIH010000030.1:0-107008 GCF_053597455.1 Streptomyces sp. NPDC001393 | reverse complement strand
GGTTCTCAGCAGCCCGCGGTGATAGCGCCGGGGTCTGCGCATGTTGCCGCTGACGCGGCCGGAGTCGCGGGGCCTGGGGGCCAGGCCGGCGAAGCCGGCCAGGCGGTCGGAGCTGGCGAAGGCGTCCATGTCGCCGCCGGTCGCGGCGATGAACTCCGCTGCGAGCTTGGCCCCATGCCGGGCAGGCTGCGGATCACCTCGGCATGCGGATGCTCGCGAAACCGGGCCTCGATCAGGCCATCGAGCTCGGCGATCTCCTCATCGAGGTCCATCACCCCCTTCGCGAGGCGGACCACCATGGCAGCGGCCAGCTTCTCGCCAGGGAGCGCGGTGTGCTGAGCCTGGGCGGCCTCCACCACCGTCCTCGCCAGTGCTGCGGCACCTCGGACCTTGCGGTTCTTCAGCCACGTCTCGATCCGGTTCACGCCCGCACGCCGGATCGCCGCCGGGGTCTGGAAGCCGGTCAGCAGCACCACCGGACCGTGGTTCGTCAGCTCCAAGGACCGCTCCAACGCAGGGAAGATCTCCAGGAGTTGGGCACGCAGGCGGTTGATCTGGCGAGTGCGGTCGAAGACTACGTCCAGACGACGGGTGGTCAGGGTGCGCAGGTCGACGGCGATCTCGTCGCCGGGCCTCAGCAGACCGAGGTCACGGCGAACGCGAGCCTGGTCGGCGATGACGAAGGCGTCCTTCGCGTCTGTCTTGCCCTCGCCGCGGTAGGTGGCAGAAGCACGGTGGACCGCCAGGCCGGTGAGGTAGGCGACCGGCTGGCCGTGGCTGATCAGCAGGCCGATCAGCAGCGCGGCACCACCATGGTTGAGGTCCACCGCCCACAGCACATCCTGCGATATCTCCAGGACGTCGCCGATCAGAGCGAGGAGCTCGGTCTCGTCGTTCTGGACCCGGCGGGACAGCAGACGCTTGCCCTCCGCGTTGATCACCACCGCATGGTGATGCGTCTTGCCGATGTCCACTCCGGCCCAGATCTCGGGCACGTTCCCCTCCGCCAGCTCGTCGTACATCGATCCCACAGACGACCTCGCCGACGTTGTCCTACAGCAGCGATCGGAGTCGCATCTCCCAATTGGCGGTCGAGTCGTCGCGGGGCTCCGGGCGGCCAAGTCCCTTGAGCCATCGAACGGTCTCCACCATGCCAGCCATACCCAGAACCCCTGGGCCCTCCGATCTTACGAATGACCAGATCAGACCCACATCTGAAAGGTAGGACCCCCATGCCCAATCCCACCGCACGGCGTCGGCGACGACGGCACGCGACGCTCACCCTGGCCTCCGTCGCAGTCGCCGCCTGTGGCCTCACCGCCTGCGACGCAGCCACTGCGAAGAACGCGCAACCGGCTACAACCGTGTCCCGAACCAGTGCAACGGCATCCTCGGCGTCCCCAACGGCAATGACCGTCGCCCAGCCCTCACTTCACATGATCACCAACAACGGTCACAAGCTGGCGTTCTACGTGACGCCTGGCCATGGCCCGGCCATCGTCCTCGACGCCGGTGGAGGTCTCGACGCGTCGTACTGGAAGAAGATCGTGCCCGTCCTCGCGAAGAAGACCGGGTCCGAGATCATCACCTACGACCGCACCGGGGAAGGCAAGAGCAGCGACGTACCCGGGCCGTGGAGGGCACAGGACGCCGCCTCCGACCTCGCGGCCGGCCTGACGCAGCTGGGAGCCACAAAGGACGTGCTCCTGGTCTCCCACTCCCTCGCCGGGGAGATCGCAACGTACTTCGTCAGGCAGCACCCGCACTGGCTCACCGGCGCTGTCCTCGTGGACGCCAGCCTTCCCGAGTTCTACACCGACAGCGAGACCGCCAAGCTCGTGGCCGCGAACGAGCAGCAGATCGCAGCGCTCAAGAAGAAGCCACAGACCCGGGCGACCCGCCAACTCCTCGCCGAGGCCGACCACTACGGCCCCGTACACCGCGCCTACCACAAGCTGCCCTGGCCCCAGAGCGTGCCCGCCACCGCGATCGTGTCCTCAATGACCCCCTTCCCCACACCCGTCGACGCCCGATTGTGGCGACAAGCCCAGCAGGAGTTCGCCAGCGCAGCACCCAACCGCCACCTGGTCGTGGCGGACCGCAGCTCTCACGACATCCCGATCGACCGGCCCGACGTCGTCATCAAGACGATCGAGGACATGGCGAACCAGGTCCGAGGACGTGTCTGATAGGTCGGTGACGGACCAGAAGGTCGCTCGTTCAGGGTTGGTGTGGGCGGGGTGATCTTAGTGATGGGGAGTGGGTGCGGCTGGAGCCGCACCTGCCGATGAACATCGGACGCGGCGGGCGCTGGAAGTGCCACCGGATGGTGATCAACGGGATCCTGTTCCGGCTGCGGACCGGGGTTCCATGGCGGGACCTGCTGTCGCGGTTCGGGAAGTGGCAGACGATCTACGACCGGCATCGCCGTTGGTCAGCGGACGGAACATGGGAGATGGTGTTTCGTGCTGTCCAGGCGGAGGCTGATGTCGAGGGGCGGATCGACTGGTCCGTGGTGAGCGTGGACTCCACCGTCTGCCGCGCCCACCAACACGCCGCCGGGGCCCGTAGGAGGGCGCCGTTCGTGCCGGGCAGACGACGCCGTCCGGCCCAGCACCGGTCGGATGAGGCCTTGGGGAGGTCGCGTGGCCGCTTCACCTCGAAGATCCATCTGGCCAGTGAGGGCGGTCGCCGTCCGCTCGCCTTCGTCATCACCCCGGGTCAGTGGGGCGACGCCCCACAGATGATCGAGGTCCTGGCCCGCATCCGCGTGTCCCGGTCAGGTGGCGGGCACCCGCGCACCCGGCCCGAACACCTCTGCGCTGACCGGGCCTACAGTTCCCGCCGCAACAGCCGCTACCTGCGCCGACGCCAGATCAAGCACACCATCCCGGAGCCAGCCAACCAGAAGGCCAACCGCCGACGCTGCGGAAGAAGCGGCGGGACACCCACCGGCTTTGACCGTGGGCGGTATGCCCGCCGCAATGAAGTGGAACGAACGATCAACACGCTCAAGGCATTCCGCGCTGTGGCGATACGGTTCGACAAGCGGGCGTACGTCTTTCACGGCACCGTCACCGTCGCAGCGATCCGGCTGTGGCTTCGGTCATGACCCTTGAGGGCAGTGTTCAGTTCTGCCAGAGGAACGCGGCCTCACCACAGGGTTGGCAGCTGAAGAGGTAGCCCCGGCCGCCGCCGCCGAAGTTCGCCTTGGTGGCGAAGTCGTGGCCCTCTTCGAGCTCGGCCGTAAACGCCATGCGGTTGGCACAAGTCGGACAGTCGGGGGTCTCGTCGTCCTGGATCCAGTCGGGTTCACCGCCCAGCCGTCCCAGCACCGGCTGTTCAGTCGGCGTGTCAGCGGGATGGCCTCGTAGAGCGGTGACTGCGCCGAGCAGTGTCGTGCCCTCGGCGGGGACAGCGGCTGGGGAGAGGTCGCCGTTGAACAGGAAGGCGCGGTTGGCACCGGCCGTGGCATCCCAGTCGTCACACAGGCCGGGGTCGTTCTGGCAGACGAACACCGAGAACACGCCGGTGCCGAGCGGCAGATGGGCGAGGAACTGCATGCTCCCACCGCATTCACGGCAGCCCGGCCAGAGGAACTCATCCGGTACCAGTGGGACACCACCGGTACGCAGCACGGGCGCGTCAGCGGCGGGTTCTCCGTCGTAGATCAGCAGCATGGCTACAGCCTAGGGCTGGCACTACAGCCAGACTTCCGCGCGGCCGACAAGGCGCGAGCGGGTCGAGGCAAGGAGCCCAAGTGGCTACGACATTTCGACTGGTGCAAAAGTCCGGACTGGTCGATGTGATGCGCCTGCGTGACATCGTCTGTGTGAGGGACCAAGAGCGGATCGCCGCGGTCGGCGACCTGGCGGAGGCGTTCGACCGGTTCGACTCACACGCCGACTACATCGGCACGTACACGGGCGACACACTGGTGGGCACCATCAAGGTGGTACCCGACAGCGCCATCGGGCAGGAGGGCGAAGAGGACGGTGGGGCCGAACTCCATCGCGGTGTTCAGCACGCCGCTCACGAGTCCGATTTGCTGCTGCGGCACGCCCGCGGTGGCGAGCACGGCGGCTCCCGCGAAGGAGGCCGCGGCGCCGGCCGGCAGCAGCACAAGGCCCGGCGGGAGCCCATAGGCGTACGAGGCGTGAGCGTTGATCCCGGTGAGCGCGAGGACGGCGAGCCCGACCCCGCCCATGCCGAGCCCGGCGGTCGTGACCGATCGGGCCCCGTACCGCGCGATGAGCGGTCCTGCCGCACGGCCTGAGGTGATCAGCGCAACGGCGAACGGTACGAACGCCGCCGGGGTCTGCAGCGGCGACCAGTCGCGCGACTGCTGGAGGTGGAGCGAGAGCACCGCAAAGGTCATTGAGGTTCCGCAAGCGCTCAGCGCGATGGCCGCGAGGGCGAGGGCCCGCCGCCGGTCGAGCAGGAAGCGGGGTGGCAGCAGCGGGTCGCGGGCGCGTCGCTCGGCGCACCGGAACGCGGCAAGCAGCACGGCTCCGGCGAGGAGCGGCACGAGTGCGCCGACCGACGACCAAGGTTGGCCGTCGGTGACGACGAGCCCGTAACTGGCGAGGGTGATCCCGGCGTGGCGAGCAGAGCTCCCGGCAGATCGAGAGTCCTGCCCCGGTTCGGCGTGGTGTCCGGCAGCAGCCGGGGCGTGAGGGCGAAGGCTGCGGCCGCCACCACGAGTGGTACGGCGAACGTCCAACGCCAGGACAACAGCGCTGAGATGAGACCGGAGAGCAGATTGCCCGCGGTGACTGCGTGCCGTGACCTGGTCCGTGAGGGCTTCCCACCACGATCACGCCCCCGCTTCCTCGGCCCGCTCCCGGGCTGCCATCACGTCTTCGCCGTGTTCGAAGGCCCACGCGCCGAATGCCTCGATGGGCTCCAGCAGCGTTCGCCCCAACCCAGTGAGGATGTACTCCACGTGCGGCGGCGACCCTGCGTACGCGTGGCGCTCCACCAACCCGTTGAACTGGAGCCGGCGCAGCGTCTCCGTAAGGACTTTGGGGCTGATCCCGCCGATCCGTTCGCGCAGTTCACCGGGTCGCGCGGGACCATCGCGCAGCGTCCACACCACCACCGCGTTCCAGGTGTTGGCCAGCAGATCGAATGCGAGGCGGGCACGGCAGTCGGCGATGTAGCCCTGATCAGTGGTCACTTACCAGATGGTGCCCGAGCGGTTTCCTAGTGTCGTCCCAATTCCGACTTACGGGATCACCACGAGGAGGCTGGGCTGATGAGAATCGGGATTGCCGGTGCCGGCAACATGGCGCGGGTGCTGGGTGCACGGTGGTCACAGGCCGGGCACGACGTGCTGGTGGGTGGGCGGGACGCCGGCCGCGCCGCGGCCCTGGCCGACCAGATCGGCGTTCGGGCGGGGACGCTGCGGGAGGCGGCTCAACACGGCCGGGACGCGGTACTGCTGGCCGTGCCGTACTCGGCGGCGATCAGCGTGGTATCCGAGCTGGCCAACACCGTACGAGGCCGGACGCTGATCGACTGCACCAACCCGCTGGCGCAGGGCTTCGTCCTTGAGACCTGGGGCGGGCCATCGGCGGCCGAGCGCCTCGCGGCTGCGGCGCCCGGTGCATCCGTGGTCAAGGCATTCAATCTCTGCCATGAGAGCGTGTGGCGTTTGACCCCGCCGGTCTTCGGTGGACGCCCCCTCGCGGTGCCGCTCTGCGGTGACGATGCACTGGCTCTCGAAACAGTACGGCTCCTTGTCCGTGACCTCGGCTGTGTGCCGGTCAACGGAGGGGGGCTCGGCCGGGCGGGCCTGCTGGAGGCGACGGCCGCGCTCCTGATAGGTCTGTGGGTGGGTGAAGGTGCGGATGCTCAGGCGATCGCGCCCCCGCTGGAGTACGCGGGGGTTGATCTCGCCTGATTGGCGATCCGGTGCCGGAGCGGTACGGGCACGGGAACGGCCACTGCGTGATCATCAAGGGCTGTGTGGACTCATGATGATCGTGCGGTGGCCGCGGGCCACAGCATAGACGCCGCCCGATGGCGGCCAATGTTCGGCCAGGCGATGTCAAGGATCGCGGGCAGGTTCCGCCGGATCGAGCCCCGGGCGACGGCCCCGGGCGTACCGGTACGGACTGCTGTCCGCCGTCGGCGGGAGAACTACTGGCAACTGGCCGAGCAGGCCGACCACGCCCGTCCCGGGCCGGTGCAGCGACTGCTGCGCACCGCACGCTGGAACGCTGATGACATCCGCGACGAAAGTGACGATCCGTCACCTCGACGCGCGCGGCGGAGTGGCGGTGCTGGCCCTAGGCACCAGGGTGGTGGGTACCAGCGCGGTGCCGTGCTCGGGTGTCCGGTTTCGGATCTGACGCGGCACGCCGTCCACGCAGCGGCGGTCGACCTCGCCGAAGTCCCTGGTGCACGGGCCGCCTGCCTCCTTCATACTCCTTCGACACCAATGTGGGTGTGGTGGTGACGAGGGGCGTCGATCTCGTCGAGCAGGGCGAGCGCGAAGTCACTGTGGGAGATGCGGCTGACCATGTTGACACCGGCCACGGAGTACCGGCCGGAGCGCGCTCCGGCGTTGTCGAAGTCACCGGCTGGGCTGACGATCAGCCAGTCCAGAGCGGTTACCGAGGCACGCAGCACAGATGTCCCGGCCGCATGAGCGAGGCAGAAGGGCCGGTATTCCTGCGGGAAGCCCGGAGTGTCCATCAAAGGCATCCCGTCATCGGTCTCCAGTGTTGCCGCCAGGCCGACGGCGACCAACCGTCCCACACCCGCTCGCGCTAGCCCATCGAGGAGAGAGTGGGCAGCGGCGGTGAAGAAGACACCCGGCTGGGCGCCGGCATCGTAGGCGGCCATGATCGCGGCGTCATGTCCGGCCGCGAGCTCGGCAACAGCGTCGGCGTCGGTGACATCACCGGCCAGGAGGCGGACTCCCGCACTTTCAAGGTCCTGGTGCTTGGCTGGGTTCCGGACGACAGCAGTGACGTGGTGCCCCCGCCGGAGTGCCTCGCCAGCAGCTGCCCGTCCGACGCGCCCGCCTGCCCCGAAAACAATGATCTTGCTCATGGACTGCCTGCCTCGCTTCTCAAGAACCTCTGCCTGTCGGTGTGTCTGAGCAAGGTAGCCGCGCCCATGGTTACCTCCTGGATACCGCACTATGGTGGCCCTGTGACCGAGCCCCTGGACCCGGAGATGTTCGATCCCCTCTGCCCTTCTGACCTGATGCCGATCCGCGTGGGGGACAAATGGGCCGGAATGATCATCCAGTGCCTTGAGGGCGGTCCACGACGATTCTCTGAACTACGGGTCCCACTGCGGAACATCACGCCTAAGGTGCTCACACAGTCACTCCGGGCGCTGGAGCGTGACGGCTTCATCGTCCGAACGGTCCATGCCGGACCTGCCCGGCACGTCGAGTACGAACTGACCTCGCTCGGCCGGAGCCTCCTTGACCTGCTGGACGCGGCACGTTCCTGGGCAGAGGCACACCTGGACGAGCTAATCGACGCCCGCGAAGCGGCATCACCGGCCAAGCGCACCAGCTGATCCAGGGTGCGCTTCCCCCGGCGTGATCTCTTCGCGCGTCGGCGGTCGTCTCGCCGACGACGCGGCGGTCATCGCCCTGTACCGCATGGCCGACACCCACATGGCCACCATCGCGTGGCGTGACTCAGCAGGGTGTGCCGGGCCTCGCTGGTACAACTCATCCGGACAGCGGGCGGCACCGACGCACTGACCGCCTCCCTGGAGGCCTGGGAACGCAAACTCACCGCACAGGGCCTGGCCATGCTCCGGGGGACCACGCGACTGGACGTCTACCTGGGCCTGCTGAACCTCGCCTGAGCTGTGCCGGCCCGCACGGTCGCGCGGAGCAGTCCTGGCCGTCACGTGGGATCGCTGTCCGGGGAAAACCGGGTATGTGACATCGCACATCGGACAGGATGGAGATGTCTGCCGGACCGAGGGGGAGAACGGCGTGACGAACGGGGAACACTGCGAGAGCGCGGACGTGCGTGAGGCGCGGCGGCTGCTCGTCACCGAGTGGCGCGTCGACGCCGACGCGATACTGGAGGGGGCGCGGCGGCTGATCGCGCTGGGGCCGCGGTACGCCGACGAGGCGGCGACCCGGCTCGGGCTCGTCTTCACGAGCAACCAGCACGTAGGCTCCGCGCGACGCATCGAGGCCGCTCGTATCTGTGCGTCCCTCGGCGGCGACCGCGTCCGGGCCGCCGTCGGCGCTCTGCGGCTCGTCGCCAACGAATACCGGGGCTACGTCGAGCAGTGGGAGAACATCGACGGCGCCTACGCGCTGGCCCGGCTCGCACCCCCGTACGTGGGCGAGGGCGCCGCGCTGCTGCGGAGCTTCCTCTCCTGCTCCGGCCACCACCTGGACGACTGGGACCGGGCCTACGCCCTGTCGCGTCTGGCCGCGCTGAGGGGACCCGGACTCCAGCCCGAACTCCCTTATGAGGAAGGGAAATTCCCCGTCCACGGTCTCGCACACGGGGCCGTGGAGCGCTGGCTCGAAGGGTGGGGCACCGTGGAGGGCAAGCCCGAGCAGCCCCTGTGGTACGTCAGCCACGGGCACCGTACGGCCGCGGGAGCCACGGTCGTCGTATCGACCTGGCGGCCCGCCGACTCCAACCGGCATGGATTTCACGGGATCCAGAAGGCTTTCGCCGAGGCTCGCGTCGAGTGTCTCGCGGGCGCCCTGCACCTGGCGTTCCGGTCGGACTGCGACCATTTCGCGTTCCCGGCCGATCCCGACCACCCCGAGGCCGAGGCGGCCTTCCGCGAGGCGGGACGGATCGAGCCGGGACACGCGTGGCCGACGACGCTCGGCATCGAAGTGGACGGGAACCGGAGCGAGTTCGAGTTCCAGCGGGCCGGTGACGCATGGGCCGCCGTCGGGGCGGTGGGTCCGCTCGTGATCGGCGTCTACGGCCGGGGCGGTGAACCCGGCGGCGAACCGCTCGCCCGCGCCCTGCCCTAGGGGCGATCCACGGTGTCGGAACTCGTCGGCGTCGTAGCGCAGTTCGTACGTCGAGTGTGCCTCACCCAGGGCGATGCGCTCGTTCGCGTAGGCCGCGGCGCCCGGGGTGAGGACGACACCTCCGACCGCCGCTCGACAGCGGCGGCCCGGTGGGGGATCACCCTTCGCGTTGGAGAGTGTCAACGCGCCCCGTACACCGGCTGCGGAGGCTCGGACTCGGCGAGCAGCTTCAGCGCCGCCTCACCCGCCTGCGTCGGGGTCCAGCGGGCGCCCTGGTCGGCGGTCGGGCCCGGGCGCCAGCCCTCCATGACGGTTATGCGGCCGCCCTCCGCCTCGAAGACCCGGCCCGTGACCCCGGCGGAGGCGGCGGAACCCAGCCAGACGACGAGGGGGGAGACGTTCTCCGGGGCCATGGCGTCAAAGCCGCCGTCGGTGGGGGACGCCATGGTCTCGGCGAAGGTCTGCTCGGTCATGCGGGTGCGGGCGGCCGGGGCGATGGCGTTGACCTGGACGCCGTAGCGGCCCAGTTCGGCGGCGGCGACCAGGGTCAGGCCGATGATCCCGGCCTTGGCGGCGGCGTAGTTGCCCTGGCCGACGCTGCCCAGCAACCCGGCTCCGGAACTGGTGTTGATCACACGCGCCTCGGGCGTACGGCCGGCCTTCGCCTCGGCGCGCCAGTGTGCGGCGGCGTGCTTCAGGGTGAGGAAGTGGCCCTTGAGGTGGACGCGCATGACCGCGTCCCAGGCGTCCTCGTCGAGGTTGACGAGCATGCGGTCGCGCAGGAAGCCGGCGTTGTTGACGAGAGTGTCCAGGCGGCCGTAGGTCTCCAGTGCGGTGGCGACGAGGGAGGCCGCACCCTCGGTGGTGGCGATGTCGCCTGTGTGCGCGACCGCCTGCCCGCCGAGCGCGCGGATCTCCTCGACGACCTGCTGGGCCGGTCCAGCCGTTCCGCCGGTGCCGTCGAGGCCCACGCCGAGGTCGTTGACGACGACCCTGGCGCCCTCGGCGGCGAGGGCGAGGGCGTGAGCGCGGCCCAGGCCGCGGCCCGCGCCGGTGACGACGGCGACGCGTCCGGTGCACAGTCCGGTCATGAGTGGATGTCCTTTCCGGTGATGAGTGGAAGTCTGGTATCGCGGAAGCCTGTTACTTGTTGACGCCTGCCGCGTCGAGGAAGGCGGGGCGCTCCCCTCCGCCGTGGACGTGGAGGCTGGCCCCGCTGATGTAGGCGGCCCGGTCGGAGGCGAGGAAGACACAGGCGTCGCCGATGTCGGCGGGGGTGGCGAGACGGCCGAGCGGGACGGTGCGGCCGACGGCGGCGATGCCGTCCTCGTCGCCGTAGTGCAGATGGGACAGTTCGGTGCGGACCATGCCCGGGACGACCGTGTTGACCCGCACCCGCGGCGCCCATTCCACGGCCATGGAGCGAGCGAGGTTGTCCAGACCGGCCTTGGCCGCGCCGTACGCCGCGGTCCCCGGTGACGGGCGGGTTCCGCTGACGCTGCCGATCATCACGATGGACCCGCCGCCGCGCTGGTGGCGCATCACGTCGTAGGCGGCGAGCGAGGCCGTCAGGGGTGCGATGAGGTTCAGCTCGACAATCCGGGCGTGGCGTGCGGGCCCGCCCTCGCCGAGCATCCGGAAGGGGGTGCCCCCGGCGTTGTTGACGAGCGTGTCGAGGTGCCCGTACTCGCCGCGCACCTGGTCGAAGAGGGCGCCGACCGCCTCCGGGTCGCGCAGGTCGACGGTGAGGAAGCGGGCGGTGCGGCCAGCCACTGCGACTTCCTCGTCCGGGGGCCGGCGCGCGCAGGTCACGACGTCCGCGCCGGCCTCCAGGAACGCGCGGGTGATCCCGGCGCCGACGCCCCGGGTTCCTCCGGTGACAACTGTGACGCATCCGGTCAGATCGATGATCGCCGCCAAGGGGCACCTCCCGCAGCGCGCATTCCGCTGCTACCTTCTGCCTAACAAATGTTTGGTGGAAAGGTAGCTGATCCGCTCATGGGTGTCTCCACCTCCGTCCCCGAAGACGGCGTCGCCGTCGTCACCGTGGACTTCCCCCCGGTCAACGCGCTCCCCGTCCAGGGCTGGCATGATCTGGCCGCCGCCGTGCGCGCCGCGGGCGCCGACCCGAAGGTGCGCTGCGTGGTACTCACCGCCGTCGGCCGCGGCTTCAACGCCGGCGTCGACATCAAAGAGATGCAGCGCTCGGCTGGGCATGAGGCCCTCATCGGTGCCAACCGCGGCTGCTTTGAGGCATTCGCCGCCGTCTACGAATGTGAAGTCCCGGTGGTCGCCGCCGTGCACGGTTTCTGCCTGGGCGGCGGCATCGGCCTGGTCGGCAACGCCGACGCGATCGTCGCCTCCAACGACGCGACCTTCGGCCTGCCCGAGCTGGACCGGGGCGCACTCGGCGCGGCCACCCACCTCGCTCGGCTGGTGCCCCAGCACCTGATGCGGGCCCTGTACTACACCTCGCGCACCGTGACCGCCGCTGAGCTGCGCCAGCACGGCTCGGTGTGGCGCATCGTCCCGCGCGAGCGGCTGATGGACGCGGCGCTGGAACTTGCGCGGGAGATCGCCGCCAAGGACGGCTACCTGATCCGGCTGGCCAAGGCCGCGATCAACGGCATCGATCCGGTCGACGTGCGCCGCAGCTACCGCTTCGAGCAGGGCTTCACCTTCGAGGCCAACCTCAGCGGCGTCGCCGACCGCGCCCGCGACACCTTCGGCGCAGGAAAGGAGCAGTCGTGAGCAGGGACAAGACGATGACCGCCGAGGAGGTCGTCGGCCGGCTGGACAGCGGCATGACGATCGGCATCGGCGGCTGGGGGGCGCGGCGCAAGCCGATGGCACTCGTGCGGGCGCTGCTGCGCTCGGACATCACCGACCTGACGGTCGTCTCCTACGGCGGCCCGGACGTCGGGCTGCTCGCCGCCGCCGGGAAGATCCGCAAGCTGGTCGCGGCCTTCGCCACCCTCGACTCCATTCCCCTGGAACCCAACTTCACCGCGGCCCGGCAGCGCGGCGCGCTGGACCTCGTGGAGCTGGACGAAGCGATGATCATGTGGGGGCTGACCGCTGCCGCGCACCGGTTGCCCTTCATGCCGATCCGGGCCGGTCTCGCCTCGGACGTAATGAGGGTCAACCCCAGCCTGCGGACGGTGCGTTCGCCGTACGAGGACGGTGAGGAGCTGGTCGCCGTTCCGGCCCTGCGCCTGGATGCCGCGCTGGTGCACCTCAACCGGGCGGACGTGCACGGCAATGCCCAGTACCTGGGCCCGGATCCCTACTTCGACGACCTGTTCTGCGAGGCCGCCGACGCCGCGTACGTCTCCTGCGAGCGGATCGTGGACAGCGCCGACCTGCTCAAGGACGCCGGGCCACAGACCCTCCTGGTCAAGCGCCTGTTCGTGGACGGCGTCGTGGAGACCCCGAACGGCGCGCACTTCACCTCCTGCGCCGCGGACTATGACCGCGACGAGGCTTTCCAGCGCGTCTACGCGCAGGCCGCCCGCGACCCCGAGTCCTGGCGGGCCTTCACCGAGCGGTTCCTGTCCGGCGACGAGGACACGTACCAGGCCGCGGTAGCGGCGTTCCACGAGGAGGACGCAGCAGCATGAGTGACACCGTCACGGCGACAAGGGCCGAGTACTGCGTGGTGGCCTGTGCCGAGGTCTGGCGGGACGCGGGCGAGGTCCTGGCCAGTCCGATGGGGACCATCCCGGCGATCGGGGCCCGGCTCGCCAGGCTGACCTTCTCACCCGACCTGCTGCTGACCGACGGCGAGGCGCTGCTGACCGGCGACGTCCCTGCGGTCGGCGCGCAGGCCGGGGTGGTCGAGGGCTGGCTGCCGTACCGGCAGCACCTGGCCCTGGTCGCGACCGGGCGGCGGCATGTGATGATGGGCGCGAGCCAGCTCGACCGGTACGGCAACCAGAACATCTCCTGCATCGGCGACTGGGCCAGGCCCACCCGGCAGCTGCTGGGTGTGCGCGGCGCGCCGATCAACACCCTGAACAATCCGACCAGTTACTGGGTGCCGCGCCATTCGGGTCGGGTGTTCGTCGAGCGCGTGGACATGGTGTGCGGTGTGGGTTACGACCGTGCCGCCGAGGCCGGTCCCGCCGTGACCCGGTACCACCGCATCGCGGACGTCGTCAGCGACCTCGGCGTGTTCGACTTCGAGACACCCGACCGGACGATGCGGCTGCGCTCGCTGCACCCCGGGGTCACCGTCGAGCAGGTCGTCGACGCCACCGGCTTCCCGCTCACGATCCCGGACGAGGTGCCGTACACCCGGGATCCCACCGCCGCGGAGCTGCGGCTGATCCGCGAGGTCATCGACCCGAAGGGGCTGCGCGAACGCGAGGTGCGCGCATGAGCGACTTCGCGATCAGCACTCCGCTGACGAAGCTCGTCGGCGTACGGCACCCGATCGTGCAGACCGGCATGGGCTGGGTGGCCGGCCCCCGCCTGGTGTCGGCCACCGCGAACGCGGGCGCGCTCGGGATCCTCGCCTCGGCCACCATGACGACCGACCAGCTCCGTACGGCCGCCCGCGAAGTCAAGTCCCGTACCGACGCGCCCTTCGGGGTCAATCTGCGGGCGGACGCCTCGGACGCGGCCGAGCGGGTGCGGATCATCATCGAGGAGGGGGTGAGGGTCGCCTCGTTCGCGCTCGCGCCCTCCCGGGAGCTGATCGCCCGCCTCAAGGACGCCGGCGTGGTCGTCGTCCCGTCCGTCGGCGCCCGGCGGCACGCGGAGAAGGTCGCCGCGTGGGGCGCCGACGCGGTGGTGGTGCAGGGCGGGGAGGGCGGCGGGCACACCGGGAAGGTCGCCACCACGGTCCTGCTTCCGCAGGTGGTCGACGCGGTGGACATCCCGGTCGTCGCGGCCGGCGGCTTCCACGACGGGCGCGGCCTGGTCGCCGCGCTCGCCTACGGCGCCGCCGGGATCGCCATGGGCACCCGTTTCCTGCTCACCTCCGACAGCACCGTCCCCGACGCGGTCAAGGCCCGGTACCTGGCGGCCACGGTGGACGACGTCACCGTCACGACGAAGGTCGACGGCCTCCCGCACCGGATGCTGCGCAGCGAGCTGGTCGACTCCCTCGAACGCTCGAGCCGGACGGCCGCGCTGCTGCGCGCCGTGCGGCACGCGGCCTCGTTCAAGAGACTGTCCGGCATGAGCTGGGCCAAGATGGTCCGCGACGGTCAGGCGATGAAGCACGGCAAGGAACTGACCTGGAGTCAGGTCCTGCTGGCGGCCAACACCCCCATGCTGCTCAAGGCGTCGATGGTCGAGGGCCGCACCGACCTCGGCGTGATGGCCTCCGGCCAGGTCGCGGGACTGATCAGCGATCTGCCCTCCTGCGCCGAACTCGTCGACCGGATCATGACCGAGGCTCAGGCCACCCTCCGTGCGCTGCCCTCATCCGGCTGACTGCCCGCTCTCCTCTATCCCGGGGAACACCCCACTCCCATGGAGTTGATCCGATGCGCGCTACGCTTTTCCGGGCGACCGGAGTGGTGATCTCCGCCATCGCCGTCGGCTGCCTCCCCACCTTCGCCATGGTCCGAAGCGGGCACCCACGCCGAGGCACGGCCCGCCGTCACAGTCCCGTACGACGACAGCGGCACCACCGACCCTGTCCGCCACATCACCCTGCAGGGTGCGGTCAACGTCCGGGACCTCGGTGGCTACCGTACCGACACGGGCCGCCACGTGCGCTACGGGCAGGTCTTCCGTGCCGACGCGCTCGGCAAGCTCACGAACGCGGCGGCATCGTGGAGCCTGGGCTGACCCACGTCTTCTGCCGGAGCGAGGGCCCGGTGCTGGTGTGATGCGAACTGACCGCGGTCCACAGGCTGTTCAGCGACTTCCGCGGCGTCAATCGGACATCGCCAGCCCGGCCGTGATCGCGCGCGCCACCGGGGAGGGGTCGGAGCCGTCCAGGACGAACCCGTCAAGGATGTGCACGGCAGGTTGAGCCATCATCCGGGGAACCGTTCCCCGGTGCGGCCAGGTGGCCGTGTGGATGATGAACGGATGGCACAGGTAGACGTCGCCCGCCTTGCCGGTGGCATGCGCGGTGGCCCGGCACAGCACCGACGGCCGCCATGCGCGTTCGACCGTCTCCGGCGAAACGCCCGCTTCCCCGTAGGGCTGAAGGATCCGCGGGATGAACAGGTGCGAGCCCTTGACCAGACGGGTCGGCGCGTCGTCGGGCCCGATGTCCGAGAACAGGAACAGCGCGAGCAGTCCTCTGGCGCGGGAGCGTACGTTGACCCAGTACCCGTCCGGTCCTTCGAAGCTGCCCTCGATGTGGTAGCCGGAGCCGATGCCCGGATACTCCTCCGACGGGAAACAGACGGGCACCGCCCCTCCGACCCAGTCCCGGCGGGTCCATCGGCCCGGCCCTATCAACTCGTCGTACGCGGCGGTCAACGCCGGCGACGCGGCTGCCGCGGCGAACGACTCGCCGGAAGGGCAGGGAATCTCCACACGCGGCCGCCAGGTGGCGGGATCGTCCCGGTGCACACCACGCGAGCCGAGCGCCTGCCAGATCGCCTCCCGGCACGCTGCGGCGGTGTCCGCGTCGAAGGCACCGCGGACCACCACGTAGCCGTCGCGGACGAACGCTTCCACATCCATGTGCTGATTTTCAGCGCCCGAGGTCCCGGGGTTCAACGGGATATGCCCAGCATGGATACTGAGTTCGGCGTTCCGAGTGCGACCTCACCTGGCTTCCGCCCTGTTCTTGGTCCGTCGCAACCGCGCTCAAGATGCCCCTGATTGGGCCCTACGGCAGCCCACCTGCGCTGGGCCGCCGGGGCCCTGCACCCATCCGCCGTCGGCCGGCAGCCGGCAAGAAGTCCTGCGCCAACGGGAACCGGCCCGTGCCTCCGGGGCCTGGGCCGGGTCACTCCGGCCGGGTGAGCCTACGAGCCCCGGCGCGCAACGGCCCATGGTCCCCGACCACGGCCGTAGCTGCCGGGCTCGCCGCCATGACCTCGCCCGCCCGGCTCCTCGGCATTGCCGCCGGGATCGCCACAGCGGTGCGCGGGCTCCTGGCGGTCCCGGCACCGATCACGCCGTGTGGCAGCAGGTCCTCCCCGCGACGCGGCCCGACGCCCCCTCTTGAGCGGCGCGCTGTTGTCTGCCGACGGGCCGGCCACAGGCTGACGCGGGCGCCTCAGAGCCTTTCGATGATGGTGACGTTCGCCTGGCCGCCGCCCTCGCACATCGTCTGCAGACCGAACCGCCCACCGGTGCGCTCCAGTTCGTGCAGGAGCGTGGTCATCAGCTTGGTGCCTGTGGCACCCAGAGGGTGGCCCAGGGCGATGGCGCCGCCGTTGACGTTGACCTTCTCCGGGTCGGCGCCGGTCTCCTTCAGCCAGGCGAGCACCACGGAGGCGAAGGCCTCGTTGATCTCCACGAGGTCGATGTCGTCGAGGGTCATCCCGGCCTTCTTCAACGCGTACGCCGTGGCCGGGATCGGCGCGGACAACATCCGGATCGGGTCTTCCCCGCGCACCGACAGGTGGTGGACGCGGGCCCGCGGGGTCAGTCCGTGCTCCCGTACGGCTCGTTCGGAGGCGAGCAGTATCGCCGAGGCGCCGTCGGAGACCTGGGAGGAGACGGCCGCGGTCAGCCGGCCGCCGTCGACCACCGGCTTCAGCCCCGCCATCTTCTCCAGGCTGGTGTCGCGGCGCGGCCCCTCGTCGCGGGTCACCTCACCGTAGGGGACGAGTTCGCGGTCGAAGCGGCCCTCGTCGATGGCGCGGACGGCCCGCTGGTGGGAGCGCAGCGCGAACTCCTCCATGTCGCGGCGGGAGATGCCCCACTTGTCGGCGATCATCTCGGCGCCGGCGAACTGGTTGACCGGCCGGTCGCCGTAGCGGGCTCGCCAGCCCTCGGAGCCGGCGAAGGGGCCCTGGGTGAGCCCGAGGGGCTCGGCGGCCTGGCGGGTGGCGAAGGCGATCGGGATCATCGACATGTTCTGCACGCCGCCCGCGACCACCAGGTCCTGGGTGCCCGAGAGCACGCCCTGGGCGGCGAAGTGCAGGGCCTGCTGGGAGGAGCCGCACTGGCGGTCCACCGTCACGCCCGGCACCTCCTCGGGCAGCCCGGCGGCCAGCCAGCAGGTGCGGGCGATGTCACCGGCCTGGGGGCCGACGGTGTCCAGGCAGCCGAACACGACGTCCTCGACGGCGGCCGGGTCGACGCCCGAGCGCTCCATCAGCGCCTTCAGCACATGGGCGCCCAGATCGGCCGGGTGGACGGCGGAGAGCCCGCCGCCTCGCCTGCCGACCGGGGTGCGTACCGCTTCGACGATGTATGCCTCTGGCATGGCTGCTGCTCCTTGTGTGAGGTTTACGGTGTCATTCGCGGACGGCGATGCCCTCCAGCACCATCGACAGGTACTGGCGGGCGATCTCCTCGGGGCTGTGCTGTCCGCCGGGCCGGTACCAGGACGCGGCGACCCAGACGGTGTCGCGCACGAAGCGGTAGGTGAGCCGGATGTCCAGGTCTGCGCGGAAGATCCCCTCGGTCACTCCGCGCTCCAGCGTGCCCAGCCATGCCTTCTCGAATCTGGCCTGCGAGTCGGCGAGGTAGTGGAAGCCGGGCTGGGTCTGGAGGTGCTTGGACTCCTTCTGGTAGATGGCGACGGCGGCCCGGTGCCGGTCGATCTCCCGGAAGGATTCGGTGACGAGGGCCTCGATGGTCTCCCTCGGGCCGAGCCCGGCGGCGAGCACGGCGTCGTACCGGCCCCACAGTTCGTCCAGGAAGGTGGAGAGGATCTCGTCGAGCATCGACTCCTTGGAGTCGAAGTGGTAGTAGAGGCTGCCCGCGAGCATCCCGGCGGCGTCGGCGATCTTGCGGACGGTGGTGGCGTTGTAGCCCTGTGCGGCGAACACCTCGGCGGCGGTCGCCAGCAGTTCCTCGCGCCGCTCGGGCGACGGGCTCATCGCAGTCTTCTTGCTGTTCTTCGGCACCTGGCCATTCTGGCCTCACGGGTGCTGGCTGCTGACGGACAGGACCTCGCCGGTCAGATACGAGGAGTAGCCGCTGGCCAGGAAGACGATGGCGTTGGCCACCTCCCACGGCTCGGCGTGGCGGCCGAACGCCTCGCGGGAGGTGAGCTCCTCAAGCAGCTCGGGGGCGGTGACCTTCACCAGGTGCGGGTGCATGGCCAGGCTGGGGGAGACCGCGTTCACCCGTACCCCGTACCCCGCGGCCTCCAGGGCGGCGCAGCGGGTGAGGGCCATGACCCCGGCCTTGGCGGCGGCGTAGTGCGCCTGGCCCCGCTGCGCCCGCCAGCCGACCACCGAGGCGTTGTTGACGACGACGCCCCCGGCGCCCGCCGCCTTCATCCGGCGCAGCGCGGCGCGGGTGCAGCGGAAGGTGCCGGTGAGGGTGACGTCGAGGACTTTGTCCCACTGTGCGTCGGTCATCTCGACCAGGTCGGCGGTGCCGCCGAGACCGGCGTTGTTGACGACGACGTCCAGGCGCCCGTGCCGCTCCGCCACGAAGTCGAACAGCGCGGTGACCTGGTCCTCGTCGGTGACGTCGCAGGGCAGTGCCGCGACGCGGTCCGTGCCGAACTCCGCGGCCAGCGTCGCCTCGGATTCCTTGAGCCTGCGGGCGTGGGCGTCGGAGAGCACGACGCGCGCGCCTTCCTCCAGCAGCCGGCGGGCGGTCGCGCCGCCGATGCCGGCGCCCGCGGCGGCGGTGACCACAGCGGTACGGCCCTGGAGGAGGGCGTGGCCGGGGACGTAGGGCGGCGGGGAGGTGGTCACGGGCGGGCCTCCTTGGGCAGGCCGAGGACGCGCTCGGCGATGATGGTGCGCTGGATCTCGTTCGATTCGGCGTAGATGGTGTCGGAGCGGGAGAAGAGGAACAGCCGCTGCCAGTCGGTGAGGTCGTACGGCTCACCGGCCGCGAGCATGCCGCCGGCGCCGCAGACGTCCATGGCGAGTTCGCCCAGCTCGCGGTGCCAGGTAGCCCAGAAGATCTTCCCGATGGACGCCTCGGGACCCGGCGCGCCCGCCGCCACGCCCTCCAGCATCCGCAGGGCGTTGAACCGGATGGTCTCCAGGCCCACCCAGGCCCGGGCGAGCCGGTCGCGGATCAGCGGATCGTCGGCCGCGCCGTTGCGCTTGGCCAGGGCGATGACCGCCTCCAGCTCGCGGCGGAAGCCGACCTGCTGGCCCAGCGTGGACACCCCCCGTTCGAAACCGAGGGTGGCTATGGCCACCTTCCAGCCGTCGCCCGGGGCGCCCACGATGTTCCCCGCGGAGGTGCGAGCCCCGTCGAAGAACACCTCGTTGAACTCCGAGGTCCCGGTCAGCTGGATGATCGGCCGGATCTCCACACCGGGTTGGTCCAGCGGCACCAGCAGGTAGGACAGCCCCTGGTGCCGGGTGGAGCCGGGCTCGGTACGGGCGACGACGAAGCACCAGTCGGATTCGTGCGCGAGCGAGGTCCAGATCTTCTGCCCGGTGACCACCCACTCCTCGCCGTCCCGCTCGGCGCGGGTCCGCACGTTCGCCAGGTCCGACCCGGCGTCCGGCTCGCTGTAGCCCTGGCACCACAGTTCCTCAACCGCCACGATCGGCGGCAGGAACCGCTCGCGCTGCTCGGGCGTACCGAAGGCGATGAGAGTGGGCCCCAGGAGCTGCTCGCCGATGTGATTGACGCGGGCGGGGGCGTCCGCGAGGGCGTACTCCTCGTGGAAGGCGACCTGTTGCTCCAGCGTGGCGCCCCGGCCGCCGTACTCCTTCGGCCAGCCGATACAGGTCCACCCGGCGGCCGCCATGTGCCGCTCCCAGGCCAGGCGTTCGGCGAAGGCCTCGTGCTCCCGCCCCGGCCCCCCGCGCCCGCGCAGGTCAGCGAACTGACCGACGAGATTGGCCCGCAGCCACGCGCGGATCTCGGTGCGGAACTCCTCGACGCTGCTCATGCACGGCTCCGGACGACTCTCGACGGCTGATGCCCCGTACGTTAACCTACCAAACACTTGTTAGGGAAGGAGGGTGGATGTCCGCTGCCCGCACCGCACCCACGGAGCCCGTCCGCTACGAACGCCACGGCCCCGTCGCCGTCGTCACCATGGACCGGCCCGAGTACCGCAACGCCCAGAACTCCGCGATGACCTACGCCCTGGACCGGGCCTTCTACCGCGCGGCCGACGACGACCAGGTCAAGGTCGTCGTCCTCGCGGGAGCGGGGAAGCACTTCTCCGCCGGCCACGACATCGGCACCCCCGAACGGGACGCCCACCTGCCGTTCCAGCGCAGGGCCGGCCTGTGGTGGGACCACTCGGACAAGCAGGGCGCGGAGAGCCGCTTCGCCCGCGAGTCCGAGGTCTACCTCGGCATGTGCCGCCGCTGGCGCGAGCTGCCCAAGCCGGTGATCGCCGCGGTGCAGGGCGCCTGCGTCGCGGGCGGGCTGATGCTCGCCTGGGTGTGCGACCTGATCGTCGCCTCCGACGACGCGTTCTTCGCCGACCCCGTGGTCCGGATGGGCATCCCCGGCGTCGAGTACTTCGCCCACCCCTGGGTGATGCCCCCACGGATCGCCAAGGAGTTCCTCTACACCGGCGACCGGATGAGCGCCCAGCGGGCGTACGAGATCGGGATGATCAACCGGGTCGTGCCGCGTGCCGAACTCACCAGCCGCTTGATGGAGTCGGCGAGCCGGATCGCCCAGATGCCGCGCATGGGCCTGGCACTGGCCAAGCGCGCCGTCAACCAGGCCGAGGACCTGCAGGGGATGCACGCCGGTATGGACTCCGTCTTCGGGCTGCACCACCTCGCCCACGCGCACAACGCCGAGACCGCCACGGACTCGCTCGGCGGCATGGACATCCGCGCGATGAAAGCGGCCGGCACCAAGGAGGCAGGCGCCTGATGGACCTCGATTTCTCCGCCGCACAGGACGCCTTCCGGGCCGAGGCCCGCGCCTGGCTCGCCGGCCATGTGCCCGACACCCCGCTGCCCTCCCTGGAGACGGCGGAGGGTTTCGCGGCCCACCGCGAGTGGGAGCGCACGCTGTCCGCCGACCGCTGGTCGGTGGTCTCCTGGCCGAAGGAGTACGGCGGCCGGGGCGCCTCGATCCTTGAGTGGCTGATCTTCGAGGAGGAGTACTACGCGGCAGGCGCCCCCGGCCGGGTCAGCCAGAACGGCATCAACCTGCTGGCCCCGACGCTGTTCGAACACGGGACGCAAGAGCAGCGCACCCGGATCCTGCCGCCCATGGCGAGCGGCGAGGTGATCTGGGCCCAGGCCTGGTCCGAGCCGGAAGCCGGCTCGGACCTCGCCTCGCTGCGCTCCACGGCCCAACGCACCGACGGCGGCTGGCTTTTGAGCGGTCAGAAGACGTGGTCGTCCAGGGCCGCGTTCGCCGACCGGGCCTTCGGACTGTTCCGCAGCCAGCAAGGCACCGCCAAGCCGCACCAGGGCCTGACGTATGTGATGTTCCCGCTTCACGCGGAAGGCGTGACCGTACGGCCCATCGGCAGGCTCGACGGCAAGCCCGCCTTCGCCGAACTCTTCCTCGACGACGTCTTCGTGCCCGACCGTGATGTCATCGGCGAGCCCGGACAGGGCTGGCGGGTGGCCATGAGCACCGCCGGCAACGAGCGCGGGCTCACCCTGCGCAGCCCCGGACGCTTCACCGCGGCAGCCGACCGGCTGACCAGGCTGTGGCACGAGCGAGCCGACCGTTGCGACACCGCCCTGCGCGACCGGGTCGCCGACGCGGTGATCGGCGCCCGCGCCTACCAGCTGTTCGCCTACGCCACCGCCTCGCGCCTGGCCGAAGCAGGCCCTTCCGGGCCGTCGGACAAGGACGGTGGTGCGCGGCGGGAGGGCGGCTCCATCGGCGCGGAGTCGAGCCTGAACAAGGTGTTCTGGTCGGAACTGGACATCGCCCTGCACGAAACCGCCCTCGACCTGCTCGGCCCGTACGGGGAACTCGCAGACGGCGCCCAGGAGGCGCCCGATCACGGCAGCTGGGCCGAGGGCTACACCTTCTCCCTCGCCGGACCCATCTACGCCGGGACCAACGAGATCCAGCGCGACATCATCGCCGAGCGGCTGCTCGGCCTGCCGAAGGGACGCCGGTGATGCGGTTCCTCCTCGACGACGAGCAGCGGCAGTTCGGCCGCACGCTGGACGGCCTGCTGGAGGCGGCCGGCACCCCGGCGGTCATACGGGCCTGGGCGGCCGGGGACACCGCACCTGGCCGGACCCTTTGGGCCCGCCTGGCCGAAGCCGGCGTCTTCGCCCTCGCCGTACCGGAACAGCACGACGGACTCGGCCCGCTGCCCGTGGAACTCGCCTGCGCCTTCGTGGAACTGGGCCGCCACGCCGCGCCGGGTCCCCTCGTGGAGACCGTGGCCGCAGCCGCCCTCCTCGACCGCCTGGACGGCGAGGCGGCCGCCGCCTGGCTGCCCGGCATCGCCTCCGGCAAGACCGCCGCCTCACTCTGCCTGCTCTCCGGCGACAGCCCGTACGCACTGGACGCCGATTCGGCCGACGCCGTCTTCGTCGTCGACGGCGACACCGTCCGAGTGGCGGACTCCGCGGGCCCCGTCCAGCCCTGCGCCGACCCGGCGCGCCGACTGGCCCGGCCACACGGCGGAGCCGTCCTGGCCCAAGGGCCCAAGGTGACCGCAGCGGCCGCGCACGCAGCCGATGTCGCAGCCCTGGCCACGGCCGCACAGGCCCTCGGGCTGGGCCGCGCCCTGCTGACGCGCACCGCCGACTACGCCAAGCAGCGCACCCAGTTCAAGGTCCCGATCGGATCCTTCCAGGCCGTCAAGCACCAGCTGGCCGACACGCTCATCGCCCTGGAGTTCGCCCAGCCACTGCTCCACGCCGCCGCCCTCGCGCTGGCCGCGGCACATCCGGACGCGGGCCGGGCGATCGCCGCGGCGAAGGTCTCCGCCGGCGAGGCCGCCTACGCGGCGGCCCGTACGGCCCTGCAGGTCCACGGCGCCGTCGGATACACCGAGGAGCTCGACCTCTCCCTGTGGATCCGCAAAGCCCGCGCCCTGCGGTCCGCATGGGGCACCCCCTCCTCCTGCCGCGCCCGCGTCCTCGCGCCCTAGAGCCCGCCCCATCCGGCACCCGCCGGCTTGCTTCCCCGGAACACCCCGCCCGGGGAAGCAAGCCGTCGCACCCCACACATGGCGCAACACCGCTCACCACTCCTCAACGTCCCTGCTTACGGGAGTCAGCCATGTCCGCCACACCGTCCCCACAGCGACCCGACAGATCCAAGACCTCCGACCCCGACGGGCCGGTCACCGCGCCGGACCCCGCTGTGCTGCGCAAGGTGGCACTGTCGGGCCTGCTCGGCACGGTCATCGAGTACTACGACTTCCTGCTCTACGGCACCATGGCCGCACTCCTGTTCGGCCGGCTGTTCTTCCCCGGGTCCAGCCCCACGGCCGGCACGATCGCCGCGTTCGGCACGCTGGCCGCCGGCTACGTCGCACGGCCGCTCGGCGGCGCCGTCTTCGGACACTTCGGCGAGCGCCTGGGACGCAAGTCCATGCTCTTCCTGACCATGGTCCTCATGGGCACGGCGAGCTTCCTGATCGGAGTGCTGCCGACATACACGACGATCGGCATCGCCGCACCCGCCCTGCTGGTGCTGCTCCGGGTCGTCCAAGGCATAGCCATCGGCGGTGAGTGGGGCGGCGCGACACTGATGGTCGTCGAGCACGCCGACGCCAGGCGCCGCGGCCTGTGGAGCGGTGTGATGCATGGGATCACCGCTCGGATTCCTGCTGTCCACGCTCACGATCACCGCGACCACGCTGCTTCCCCAGCAGCAGTTCGAGGCCTGGGGCTGGCGCATCCCGTTCCTGTTCAGCGCACTGCTGCTCGCCATCGGCCTCTACGTGCGCATCAGCATCACGGAAAGCCCGCTGTTCCGGCAGGCAGTGCAGGAACGGGACGCCGACACCACGCCCCGCATCCCGCTGGCGCAGGTGCTGCGCAGGCCCCCGACCCTCGTCCTCGCCTGCGCCGTGGGCATCGGCCCCTTCTGACAGTCGCCCAGCCCAGCCGGCTGCGGCGGGAAATCCTGCCCGTCCGGCGCGGCTGGTCCACGGCACGAGCCGCCCGCCTCACGGTGTTCCGCTGGCTCGGCCACTTGCAACCACCAGCGAAGGTACTCGGCGATCGGATGCCTCGCCCCGGTCGTCTTCGAACAAGGTTCAACCACACTGGCCACCGCACGATCACGGCGAAAGTGCCGTCGACGGCCACCTCTTGGGCGGCGGCATCACCGGATGCGCGAACTGGCAGCGCCGAGCAGGGCTCCTGTTGGACGCGATAGGTCCCGGCCGTTGCCCTCAACCCGCGCCGCCGGAGCGGGAGCGACACTCACTTTGAGATGCCCGCGGGCGTCATCAGTCGAGGACGACTGGTTCGCCGGTGAGTGCGACGCCGGCCTGGCGTAGTTCCTCGATGGCGTGGGCGGTGGTGTCGATGGCGACGCCGGCGGTGTAGTCGAGCAGGACAGTCACGGCGAAGCCGGCTTTCGCGCCGTCCAGCGCGGTGGCCTTCACACAGTGGTCGGTGGCGATACCGACGACGTCCACGTCGCGGACGCTGCGCGCGTGAAGCCAGTCGGCCAGGGATGTGCCGTCCTCGGCCGAGCCTTCGAAGCCGCTCTTTGAGGCGGAGTGCGCACCCTTGTAGAAGACCTCGTCGACGGCACCGGACGCGGCGGTCGGTGCGAAGTGCGGGTGGAAGGTGCTGCCCTCGCTGCCGGCCACGCAGTGCACGGGGAAGGAGTTTCGGTAGTCGGGGTGGTCGGAGAAGTGGTCGCCCGGATCGATGTGGTGGTCGCGGGTGGCGACGATGTGCGCGTACTCGCTGCCGGCGGAGCGTTGGACCATCTCGGCGATGGCCCGGGCTCGGTCGGCGCCGCCCTTCACCGGGACGCTGCCGCCCTCGCAGAAGTCCTTCTGCACATCGACGACGATCAGAGCACGGCGCACAGCGCAATCCCTTCCTCGCAGGAACCGTGCTCGTATGCCTGCCCGTCCGCTGGGAACGGACGCATCACGGGACCGTGATGCACCCGAACGGCCCAGTCCGCACGGGTAGGCTTCGACAACGAGACCTGGCGCCAAGGCGCGTGTCAGCGAAGTTTGAGCGACGTGGCGGTCAGGAGACTGTGGCGGCTGGTGGGGTCCATCGGCGGGTGCGGGGCATCGCGCTGGTGATGCCGTAGTCCTTCTTGAGCTGTTCGGGGATGGCGTAGTGCATGACGCGTCCGCGGGTGAGGGAGGACAGCTCGAAGACGGTCGTGAGGTGACCGAGACGGTCCAGGGCCCAGGCTCCGAGGGGGGAGCGGTCCTCGATGGTCTCCAGGACGCCGAGGAGGTGGGGTACGGCCTTGACGACGGTGTCCCAGGGGGTGTGCGGCACGTCGAGCCAGTCGGCGCAGGTGTCGCCGATGAGGTAGCGGATGAGAGCGGAGACGATCGGGTCGAAGAAGGTGCCGGGCGCGATCTCCTCGTAGAGGTCGATGAGCTGCCGGGTCAGTTGCGTGCCCTCTTCGGAGGGCCCCATGTGCCGGATCATGTACAGGTCCAGGAACTGGCGGGCCTCGTCGAGCGTCTTGGGGGCCGCGTCCTGGTCGATGCCGAGCATGGCACCGACCACCCGCCATGCGTAGTAGTAGGCTTCCGCCCCTTCCTGTGACATGTGGATGCCCAGGCGGTGCAGGCTGTCCAGTACGAGCAGGGAGAAGAACATCTGCCCGCCGATCATGTCCTCCTGACAGATCGGCACTCCCAGCGCGTCGGTGTCCCAGCGGTTCTCGCGCCCCAGGTGGTGGCGGATGGAGGCGTGCAGGAGGCGGACCTTCTGGGCGGCGGGGACGAAGCGGCTGCCGGCTTCGAAGGCGTCGGGCTGCATCAGGTAGACGGTGAACTGGCCCGTCTCCGCCATGCGTTTGGAGGGGTACTTGAGCCCGTGGGTGGCCGACAGCAGCTTCGCCACGTGCGGTACGACGTAGCAGGCGGGCATGGAGGCGAAGGACAGCGCGGTGGAGATGTGCACGTTGTTGTCGATGAAGAACAGCCGGGCCTTCTCCATTTCCGACCAGTCCACCCAGGACGGCGGGACACGGGTGGCCTCGAGGTACTCGCGCGCCACGTCCGGCAGACCCTCTGGAAGAGGAGCGCCGGCTGTGGAGACGTAGCGCATCAGGGTGTTGAACGTGCCCACCTGGCCGCGTTCGAACAGTGCGGCGACGGTGGCGTCGGCGAGTTCGTCACCGGCCTGCCGCAGGGCGTTCATCGATGCCTCGGTGCATGTCATGACGGGGCTCCTTGTCTTCCACGGGATCGTCCATGAGCGGAGGGAGGGGCAGTGGCCGGACATGGCAGCGGGGTCGCGCCACCTCGGGTGCACAGGGTCAAGAGAGACGGTCCGCCGCCGACTGCGCCAGTGCGGTCAGGGCAGCGTCGGCGTGCGTGGGGGCATCCAGCTCGTGAAGGGCGCCGAGCGCCTCCTCGACTCGTGTGCTGATCATGGCCTCGATGCGGTCGGGTGCCTTCAGCCGGCGCATCACCTCACGGACCGCGTTCAGAGCATCCGCGTCCAGACGGCGACGGCCCAGCAGGGCCTGCAGCCTCTCGCGGTCGTCGTCACCGGCGAGGCGCCAGGTCTCTGCCAGCAGCGCGGTGGGCCGGTGGCCGCGTACGTCGTCGGCGTTGGCCTTGCCGGTGCGTTCCGGGTCTCCGAACAGGCCGAGCAGGTCATCCCGCAGCTGGAACGCCTCGCCCAGCGGCAGCCCGTACGCGGAGTAGCCCTCACGCAGCCGCGCGCCGGCCCCGGCCAGAGCACCACCGATCAGCAGGGGATGCTCGACGGTGTATTTGGCGGTCTTGTAGCGGACCACCTTCAGCGATGCCTCGGTGTCCGGACCGGCTCCGGTGCGCAGGATCTCCAGGCACTCGCCCGCGACCAGTTCGCGGGCCATCACGGACCACAGGGGCCGGGCGCGGGCGAGGTACGCGGCGGGCAGGCCGCTGGTGGCGAACAACTGCCCGGCCAGCGCCATCAGCAGGTCACCCACCAGCATCGCCAGCGACCTCGCGACGGCGTCGGTGCGCGGACGACGTGGTACGGCGCCGCGTAGCGCGACATGGGCCGTGGGTCGCCCGTGCCGCAGCGGACTGTCGTCGATGAGGTCGTCGTGCACGACCGCGGCGGCGTGCACCAGCTCCATGGACGCCGCCGCCCGCACCAGCGCGTCGCTGTCCGGCTGCCCGGCCGCGCGCCAGCCCCAGTAGCAGAACGCCGCCCGCAGCCGTTTGCCGTCCGCGACCGCGGCCTCCAGCTGCTCGGCCACCGGGGCAAGGAGCGGATCGATCGCGGCGAACTGGTCGGCCTCCTGGGCGACGAACCGGCGCACCACCTCATCGACTCGGATCTTGAACGCGGCCTGCTCCCACCGGTCAGTCATCAGCAGCGGCCTTCCGAGCCAGGGCGTGCCGGGCCAGGACCTCCAGGTGGGCCGGCGGGACGGCCGCGTACCGGTCCAGCACCAGACGCCCACGCGCCGCGAGGTCGTGCTCGGCCTGCGCCGCCAGCTCAGCAGCGTCCGAGCGGCGCAGCAGCCCCCGCACCGCCCCCACGGCCGAACCCAGCGTGCTCACCGCCAGATCGGCCAGCCCAGCCACCAGCAGCACCGCCTGCGCGTCCAAGCCCCCGCGCCGTCCCACTTCACGCGTCATGCTCTTCCCCCACCCACAGCACACCCCTGCGGCCCCGGTCACAGGCCGTCCGCTCGAGCATCGCGCCACCCCAGGCGCGAACACGGAAGAACTCACCATCGAGTGATCACATCGATCGACCGTACGGATCACCGCTGCAGCAGTCCCGCGCCCCACGACATCGCCGAGCGGCTGAGCGTCAGCCCCCGGACCGTGGACGTCCATCTGAACCGGATCGACAGCAAGTTGGGAATCGACTCGAAGGCAGCGCTGGTCCGGCTGATGGCCGTCGCCGGCTGAGGGACCACGACGACGGAGGCGAGCAATCCGCACGCAGCCGTCCAGCGACCCTCGAACACGGCGACCGGCCGTCCGCCGAGCACCGGGCCCGGCACCAGCAGTCGGGCCCGGAACGTGCCCTGCCGGACACCGGGCGGCGGCACCGCGAAGACGAGGTCCGCCTCCGGGAAGTCCAGCAGGCACCCGGTCAGCGGGAACCACGCCTTGTAGACGGCCTCCTTGGCGCTGAACAGCAGCCGGTCCCAGGCGATCGAGGGGACGGCGGAACGCAGCCGCGGCATCCGCGCCCGCTCCTAGGGCAGCGAGACCGTCTCCAGCATGCCCGCGAGCGACGGCAGATCGGGCTCCACGTCGATGCCGAGCGCGGCCGACGCCCGCGCCACCGCCGCGGCCCGGTACCCGGCGCAGTGCGTCATGCTCCCGATGATCCCGTCCGACCACCGCGGCGCACCACGGCGGCCCGGCAGCAGCGGCGGCCCGGCGAACCCGAAACGGGCAAGCGCCGTGCGCGCGCAGTGACGTACGGTCGTGAACTCGCGGCGCCGGGATTCCACGGCGTGCGCCACCGGCGGCTCCTCGGCCGGATGCAGCCGGGCCTGCGGCGGGTCGCCGTACGCCTCCGCTTCCTCCGTGTCCGGCGGCAGCAGTTCGCGGATCATCGAGGTCCCTTGAACACCGTCAACTCGAAGGAGTCGGTGGTGTGTTGAGCCCACGCGGCGACGTCGTCGACGGACGCCTCGGTGTCACCGTCGCGGGCGAGCGCCACGACAGGACACGACAGCGGTGCCCCGGAGGTGCCCGTGTAGGCGGCCACGGCACGGTAGCCGGCCCGCAGCGCAGGCAGGACCAACTCCTGTACGCCCGCGTCGTCCAGGAGCCGCGTGCCGGTGCCGCCGAGTCGGCGGACCTTGTCGAGCAGCGCGTGGTCGTCGTGGAACGACTGCTCGGCGACGGTGCGGATGTCGTTGCAGAGCGGGCGCATAGGATCGCCGACATGGCACTGCGACCTGTCATGGTGAACATAAAGGCTCTTGATCCCTCGGCAGTCGGCAGGTTCTGGGCGGAGGCGCTCGGCTGGAGTGCTTACAGTCCCGGCGTGACCACCTACGTCGGACCCGCCGGCGGCCTCGTCTGGCCGGATCCGGTCTTCCTCGGCATCGACGTCGTCCCCGTCCCGGAACCCAGGACATCGGCAAAGAACCGTGTACACCTCGATCTCGCCACCACCTCCGCGGCCCATCAGGCGGAACTGGTCGCGCGCCTGAAGTCTCTCGGTGCGACGCCCGCCGACGTGGGCCAGGGAGAGGTGCCGTGGACGGTCCTCGCCGACCCCGAGGGCAACGAGTTCTGCGTGCTGGAACCTCGCGAGATCTACCGGGACACCGGGCCGATCGCTGCGGTGGTGATCGACTGTGCGGATCCGCGGGCCATGGCCCGGTTCTGGGACGAGGCGATGGACTGGACCCTGCACGAGGTGAGCGACGATCAGGCGGTGTTGCGCTCCGCCAAGGGTACTGGCCCGTATCTCGAATTCCTCCGCACGCCCGACGTGAAGACCGTGCCGGACCGCGTCCATCTCGACCTGCTGCCGTACCCCGGTGACGACAAAGCAGCGGAGGTGGCCCGGCTGCGGGCCCTCGGCGCCACCGACCTCGACCTCGGCCAGGGAGACGTCCCGTGGACGTGCCTGGCCGACCCGGAGGGCCACGAGTTCTGCATCCTCGCCCCGTCCTGACGCGGAGCCTTGGCGACACCCCGATGGGTGAGCCTTGTGTGCTCATGGGCCATGACCCTGGGTCGGTCGGGCTGCGGCGTATCGGTCGATTCGGGCGGCGAGAGCTTGCGTGTAGGGGACGAGATCAGCTCGCTCGCCAACCACAACACTCAACCCGCCAACAAGGTAAAGGAGCGCTTTCACTTGGCGGATGGGCACCTGGATTCGCGGGGTTCAGTGCTTCAGTTGGCGGGTGCCTGGCTTCGAGGCCCAGGTCGCGGGGTGTGTCAGAGGCGCGTGCAACACTGCGGCGCATGTCTCTTGCCGACCTCAGCCTTGATCAGTGGCGGTCACTCGAGCTGCCCACCGCACGTCGCGTCGCTCAGGAGGTGGCGGACCTGGTGGATGGCCGTGTGACCGTCGTCGAGACCATTGAGCACCTCGGTGCTCCGCTGCACCGCGTTCGGATCGAGCGGAATTCACAGGAATTCGCACTGGTCCCCGGTGGTGCACTGACACTCGGATTCGACCTCGACGCCTGGCAACCGACGCCCGAGCAGGCTACCGACTACGCGGAGAGTCTGGATCAGGGCTTCGGCCATGGCCCCGATCTTCGGGCTCACCTCGCGCAGGTGCTCAGCCCACGCCGGAACGTCATCCTGGCGACGGTGCTCATGGCCGTGGAGGACGAGAACCTGACCGTGCCGCCTACCGACATGCCAGCTGCCCTCGCGGCTCGTGGCCTGCGGATGCCGAGTTGCGACGAATGGGAGCACGCCTGTGGAGCCGGCGCGGACACACTGTTCCGGTGGGGCAACGACTGCCCACTCGACGGCATCCCGTACGGGGACCGCACCGGCCCTCAGCAGCAGCTGAGCGCCTTTGGCCTGCGCATCGCCTACGACACCTACCGCGCGGAGCTGACCAGCGACGTCACCGCGGTCCACGGCGGAGATGGCGGCGAGTCGGTGTGCGGGGGTTACGGCCGCTTGCTGGCGTGGCTGCCCCTGGCCACCGCCAACCGCAACCCTTCTATGGCCGAGTTCGTGTACGGACCGGACGGTGAAGACCTCTGCGAGGACTTCTCCACACGGCCTGTGCTCACGCTCTGATCCTGCGGCACTGCCACCGAACCCTGAGCGCCTCAGTTGGCGAAGCCCAGAGCGTTCAGCCTCTGCTCGGTGGCGGTGACGACGGCCGGATCGGAGCAGCGCACGAGCGGGGCGGCTGCAGGACCGGGTAAACGGCCCTCCGCACGTCGGCCGCGGTCTGCTTGCTGGCCGCCCGTTCTCCTCAGCAGCTCAGCCGCGCGACCGAAGCCCACCAGTCCGCGCTGCATGGTCGCAGGCGGCGCCGCCTGCGAAGGCGAGTACCGTCAACAGGAGCGTCCGGCCGGTCCTTCCCACAGCAGACGGTTGGCGGCGGTCGCGGAAACTGAGCCTTTCCAACCTCACGTTGATGCGAGATGAAGGACGAGGACGGCCTTCACGACGTCGGTGATTCGGTTGGTGCTGCAGCGGAGCTTCCGCAGGAGGCGCCACCCCTTGAGGGTGGCCATGGCCTGCTCGCCGAGACAGCGGATCTTGGCGTGGGTGGTGTTGTGGCGGCGCTTCCACCGCTTGAGGCGCCGGCCCCGAAACGGTGCGCGGACGGAGCCGCCAGCGCCCTGACACGCCTTGTCCGCCCAACATCTGAGCCCCACTTCGGTGAGGGCTTCGGTGATCCCGTGCTGTCGCGCGGCGGTCAGGTCGTGAGCCGACCCGGGCAGAGCCGGCGAGGCCCAGAGCAGCCGCCCGAGCGGATCGGCGAGGACCTGCACGTTCTGCCGTGGCGCTTGTGCTTCCCGGAGTGTGCGCCGTGAGGCGCTCGTTGTTCGAGTGGCGGTGAAAGGACGCCACCGTCGTCCTGTCGCAGCAGGGCGGTTGAAGCTGGGGGCAGCCTGAACCGGGAGGTGCCGGGGACGGCGGGAAGCAGCCCCGACAAAGCCGGGACGTGCCAGTACTGCCAGATGGTGCGGGTCCGGCAAGCGAGACGGAGAGGAGTACGCGAGGAACCGGCGTCTACGCCTCCTTAAGGCACGCCAGCTCGAACCTGGTGGATGAGGGCTGGATGCGGTGCGTCCCTGCTGGATATTCGGCTGGCAGGGAACTTCCCGAGTGGTCTATTTCGGTCGCGCGGGGAGGCCACGGTGAAGTGCTGCGGGGTAGCCGTGGCGAGGCCGCGGGGGTATAGCCGGGCTCCTACTCCGGCGATCGAACAGCGAGCGAACACGGGAACCGTCCCGGTTCCGCCCTCCTGCCGCGCATCCAGCTCGGGCTGAGGGCTGGGTCCATCGTCGGCCGATCGGACCGGGACGGGGCGGAGCCGCCGTAGTACTCCGAGCCGGGGAGAGCCCGGCACATGGGGAAGGGCGGCAGCGGTTTCGAGGAGGGAAGGAGGCTGCAATGCCGAAAGACGCACCGCTGAACAGTGGTGCTCCCGAGGCCCCGTTGGGGTCTCACCAGCGGGTATCGGGGATGCAGACCAAGCTTCACCGTTGGGCGGCGGCTGACCATGGCCGCAGGTTCGACGATCTGTTCAACCTCGTATGCGACCCGGCGACGCTGCTCGTGGCGTTCGAACGGGTCGCGGGCAACAAGGGAGCCCGGACCCCGGGCGTCGACGGCCTCACGGTCGTCAACGTCGAGCGGGAACTCGGTCTCCCGGGCTACCTGGAGGACCTGCAACGCGTACTGAAGACGGGTGAGTTCCGCCCGCTGCCGGTGCGCGAACGCAAGATCCCCAAGCCCGGCGGAAGCGGGAAGGTGCGCAGGCTCGGCATCCCGACCGTCTCCGACCGGGTGGTCCAGGCAGCCCTCAAGCTGGTGTTGGAGCCAATCTTCGAGGCCGACTTCCTGCCGGTCTCCTACGGTTTCCGGCCCATGCGGCGCGCACGACGCGATCGCTGAGATCCACCGCTACGGCACCAGCGGCTATCGCTGGGTGCTGGATGCGGATATCGAGGCGTGCTTCGACTCCATCGACCACACGGCCCTGATGGACCGGGTGCGCGCGAGAGTCAAGGACAAGCGCGTGCTGCGGCTGGTCAAGGCGTTTCTCAAGGCCGGCGTCCTCACTGAGGGCGGCGGCCGCGAGGAGACCTTCACCGGCACTCCGCAGGGCGGCATCCTCTCCCCGCTGCTGGCGAACATCGCCCTGTCCGCGCTCGACGAGCACGTGATGGAGCCGTGGGAGCCGGGCGGGAGGATGTCCACCAGAGGCAGGCGCGCACACCATCGTCTCCACGGCCGCGCGAACTGGCGCATCGTCCGCTATGCGGATGACTTCGTCGTCCTGGTCGACGGCAGCCGTGATGACATTGCTCGTCTGCACGAGGACATCGCCGACGTACTGCACCCTCTCGGGCTGAGGCTGTCACCGGCCAAGACTCAGATCGTGCACATGTCGGACGGGTTCGACTTTCTTGGGTTCCACATCCAGTGGCGCCGCAAGCGAGGCTCGAACAAGTGGTACGTCTACACCTTCATCGCCAAGAGGCCCATCCGGCAGCTGAAGGACAAGATCCGTGCCCTGACGAACAGAACGTCGCAGCAGGATCCCGGGACCGTGCTGAGGAGGATCAACTCGATTTTGCGCGGCTGGGTCAACTACTTCAAGCACGCGGTATGCAAGACCACGCTGAAAGCCCTGGACCAGTTCGTATGGCGACGGGTGACCAGCTGGTGGATGGTGCTGCATCGCTGGAGGTGGAAGGACGTCCGCCGACGCTTCACCGACTGCAACGGCCGGTGGCACAAGCTCTCGGCGGACGGGATCGAATTGTTCCCCACGGTCTCGATCGCGGTCACCCGCTACCGATATCGGGGCAACACGATCCCCAACCCCTGGACACTCAACCACGCTTGAACGGCAGAGACCGTGGAGAGCCCGGTGCGGTGAGAGCCGCACGCCGGGTTCGGCGAGCGGCACGGAGAAACGGACCGGTGGCAACGCCGGCACCGCGCTCCGTGCCGACTCAACAGAACGGGCGGTCGGCGGCGATGCGGTCGATCGGCAGCAGGGTGCCGTCGAGGATGACGAACGCCTTCGTCCGGATCGTCCGCATCGCCTTGGCCAGGGACGGGGCGAGGGCGGCCAGGGCCTCGACGGCCTCACGTATGTAGCGGTAGACAGTCGCGACCCCGATGCCGAACCCGGCGGCCAGCTGGGTTAGGTGTCACCGCACCGCAGGTGAGCCAGGGTGCGCAGGGCCTGTCTCGAGGCGGGAAGACGCCGCCAACGCGTCCCGATCTCCTGCCGCCTGGCCTTCAGCCGCGCGGTCAGGAACCGCAGGGTGCGATTGGACAGATCGACCGAGGATGGGCAGACAAGCACGCGAAGCTCCTGGCAGACACGGGTGATCTTGGTCGAGAACCCGTCTACCAGGACCTTCGTCGTCGCGCATGCGTGTCCAGCACACGGTCAGCACCGCCACTGAACTTGATTGAGTGATGTCGGTCAGCCGTCTGTGATCAGGCTGGTGCCGGCGAGGCTGGATCCAGGTGTCGGCGGCCAAGATCCTTTCCCCGAGTACGGCCAGTTATCGCTCCCCATCGAGGCCACCGGGAAGCTCCGTCACAGACCGTGACGTCACCCGCCAAGGGCTCTGCCGCGTGACTCGGGGTGAGTTCTCGTTTGTACTTCTTCCTGGCCGGGCCGCTGAGCGGGGTGCAGGGCGGCCCTGACGGTGTGGCTACTGAGGACGACGGCTTGATGTCGTTTCGTGAGGTGTGCGCCAACCGCATGAAGACGTATCAAGGCCGCACAAGTATTCGCGTGACTCCGGCTACCAGCGTCGTGGCCAGTGTCCAGCCACTGATGATCAGCGCATAGGCCAGCACCTGACTGGACCCGCTCGGATTCCACGCGCCCGATTGACCGAGGTTCACCACCGGCACCAACAGGTCGAGCGTGTAGGCCACCGCATTGAAATGCGGGCCGCCCGTACCCAGCGGTGCAGGACGGTGGGACGCGAAGTAGACCGATCCGGCGGCGAGCAGGCCCAACAACCACAGTCCCGCCAGCCACGGCCGATACCCGTATCCGACCGTTACGTCCTGGAGGAGGCCCCAGATCTTCGCCGGCATGCCCGCCGCCTCACGTCGCCGCCGCTGCTGAGCCAGCAGCACCCGCCGCGACTCGCCATCGCGCCCCACCGCGCGGTAGCACTTGGCCAACTGCTCATAGGGTTGAGGCTGATAAACGTCACGAGCCAGCCACTGCAGTCGCGTCCCGGCTGTCGGCAACGGCATCAGGTCGTCGTAGACGAAGCCGTCCAGGTGCAGCCTGGCAGGCCAGGAGGCGGCGTCGTCCTCGAACGTCGCAGTCCGTGCCCGCCGCAGGTCGACGCTGTGCGCGGAGAATCCGTTGTTGCAGACCACCGCCCCCTCGATGCGCGCGCTGGAGGCATCAAGCGTGCTCAGGTGCGCGCCGGTCAGCGTCAGCGGCCCGACGACACGGGCCGAGTCGAGCCTGACCGCGCCTGACGCCGTGACGCCCGACAGGTCAACGTCGCCCTCGACCGAGATGTGGTCTGCGCGCAGCGCCGTTCCGCTGCGGTCGTCCATCAGGTCGGCGTCGGGCAGGATGAGCCCGCCCTTGATCGTGGCGCCGCTGAGGTCGACGCCGCCGATGACGGTGAACCGGTTACGCGCTGCGGTGTTGCCGCGTCGCGCGAACATCCCGGTGTCGACGCGCAACCCCTGCGCCAGAAGGGCGGGCTCGGGTGGGCGGTGGGGCTCCTCGTGGCTGATCCGGGTGCCGTCCAACTCCAGGTAGCCGCCTATGCGCGCGCCCGGGAGTCGGAACTGTCCGTCGACGAGGACGTCGTGGCAGTACATCGCGGTGTCGACGACGAGCAGGTCGCCGTAGACGGCGGCGCGTGGCGGAGTCCAGTCGCCGTCGGGATTTGGCGGCTCCGGTGGGGGCGCGGTGACGGTGCTTCCGCTGATCTCGATCTCGAAGACGCGTGCCGCGTACAGGCCGATCCCTTCAAGGCGGCAGTTCGCTGCCTGAAACTCCCCGCGGATCTGGGCGCGCGAGGCTTGCAGCTCGGTGAGGTGGCAGCTGCGCAGGCGCACGCTACGCGTTTCGGCTTCGGAGAGGTCCATGCCGTCGTCGAAGGAACACTGCTCGAAGTCGAGTGCGTAAGGGATCTGCGCGTGGGCGAGCACGAGCCGCCCGACGACGCGGACGCCGGCCAGCTTGACGCCCGCACCGACGTTGGCGTCGGGCCTGCTGCCGGTCAGCAGCGCGGCGATCACCTCCGCGCGGATATCGCGGGTGCGCGGCCATGATGCCGCCTGGTCAGGGCCGTCGCCGGGTCCGGAGCGCAGGTCCACCAAGGCACCGGTAGGGAAGGCGTGCCAGAGCCGTTCTTCGGTGGCCGTCAGCGTGCTGATCTCCAGGCTGCTCACGGCACTTGAGCATCGCGGTGCTGGGTCGGCGGCGCAAGGGAATTGCTCGCTGGGCCGGTCGGTCGCAGCGGGCAGGTCTTCGGTCTGCCGCAAGGCATGGCGGCAGCGGGTTGAAGGCCAGGCCGCGACGAAGGCGTCGAGGACGGAGGGCCGGTATTGAAGGCGCTTATGTCCGTTCCGATTCACCTTCTCCAGCTCATCGACGGCGAGCGGGGCCAGGTTGGCCACGACATGGCCCGTGCCGACAGTCACGGAAGGTGACGAAGGCGCGGCCAGATGGCTCCCCGTCACGTGGCCGCCGGTGGGGAATCTGAACTGGCCACTGACATCCAGGACCAGCAGCCTTCGGAGACGGTACTGGACTACGCTGCCCCAGGCTCGGCCTAGTCACCGGGGCAGGCCCGCCTGGGGGGTGGTCTACCTGATAGCACGTCAACGATCCCTGGATGCAGGTCTGCTGGTTCGCCGGACAGGCGCCTTGCTTGGACTTGTAGCTGCCGCTGCGGGCGCCCTGGCTGCAGTTCTGTTGTCGCCTTTCCTCCTGCAGGAGTTCTCCCACTCCAAGGGCGTGGACTGGAACCAGCTGAGTCAGATCGGTGCGGCCTACGGCTTCACGTCGGCAATCGTCTCGGCGCTGGCGCTGACCGGCGTCGCGGCCTCACTGATCGTCCAGAACCGACAGGCCAGGGCCGACCAGGTCCAGGCGATCCGTAGTTACTACCTCGAACTGGTCCGCATGGAACTCGACGACATGCCGCTCTACCAGCCCTGTTGGGGCGACATGGACATAGCCGATCCTCACGAGCAGAAGCGGCACGTCTACGCCGATCTGATGATGAACTACGCGTGGATGGGCTTCGAAGTCGGGACCATTCCCGAGAGCCTACTGCGGGACATGCTCGCCGGGATGTTCACCGGAGAGGCCGGGCGAACCTACTGGATCAGGTCCCGTACCTCCTGGATCGCCAGCGCGTCCGGAAGCCGTCGCGGCCGTCAATTCCTGACCATCGTGGTCGAGGAGCACGATCGCGCTGCCGCCGCCGGGCCACCGACTCGCTCAACCGTGACATCCAGCCCGCCTGGCAGCGCCTCTTCGGCGACATCGCGCGCGTGGCGCACGCCAGTGGGCATCCTGATCGGCCTGGGCGCTGGCTTGGCGGCCGGATCGGTCCTGCGAAGCCGACGGAACTGAACTGGATGGGGTGATGCCCAGCGGTGCGCCTGACGGCGGCCGGCCCGTTCCGATAGCCCTGACGTGTGAGATATGCGCAGGGCGGCGGGTTGACCGACGCCGGGAGGGCCGCACGGGAGCGGGTCCGGCTGCAGGCCGTGGAACGGTTCGAGGGCGGGCAGAAGAACCGGGAGATCGCTGCCGCCTTGCGGGTCAGCGAGCGGTCCGTGGAACGGTGGCGACGTCAGTGGCGCGAGCGGGGCGAGGCCGGTGTCGCGTCGAAGGGATCACCGGGGCGACCGAGGCTCAGCGAGAAGCAGATCGCCAGATTGGAACGGGAGTTGGAGCGTGGACCGCTGGCTCACGGCTGGGCCGACCAGCGGTGGACGCTGGCGCGGATCAAGACGCTGATCGGGCGTTTGTTCCACGTCTCCTACACGGTGGAGGCCACGTGGCGGCTGCTGAGGCGCCACGGCTGGTCCTGGCAGCAGCCAGCCCGGCGGGCGATCGAGCGCGATGACGGGGCCGTCGAGGTGTGGAGGAAGGAGACGTGGTCGCTGGTAAGACAACAGCGGCGGAGCGCGACGCCTGGGTGGTCTTCGAGGACGAAGCCGGGCATTCGATGACGCCGCCGCGAGCCAGGACCTGGGGCCACAAGGGCAGCACGCCCGTCGTGCGGGTGCGCGGCCGGGGCTCGGGCCGCGTGTCCATGGCCGGGCTCACGTGCTACAAGCCGGGGCAGCGGTCCCGGATGTTCTACTCGGTTCGTGAGTACCGGGGCCGCAAGGGCGAGCCGAAGGGCATCGGCTGGCGTGACCTGCGGGACCTGCTGATCAGGGCGCACATCCAGCTCAGCGGGCCGATCGTGCTCGTCTGGGACAACCTGCGCATGCACCTGGCCGAACTCCTGCGCGAGTTCATCGCCAACAACGCCGACTGGCTTACTGTCTTCCAACTGCCGAGCTATTCGCCAGACTTGAATCCGCAAGAGGGCATCTGGTCGCTGGTCAAGCGCGACATCGGCAACCTCGCCGCAGCCGACCTCGGCCAGATCACGAGGGCCGTCAAGCGGAAGCTCAAGCAGATCCAGTACCGCCCGGACCTGGTGGACGGCTGCCTGGCCGGCACCGGCCTGGTCCTGGACGGCTGACCGACATCACGAATTCAAGTTCAGCAGCTTGGAAAAGGCTCCGCGATTCAGAATGCGGTGGTCCAGGTCAAGTCGGGCTCCGGCAAGGGCGCCTTGAAGTAGGCTTTGAGAACTCGGGAATTGACGGACTACCCGGTGATTGCGTATCTCCCGCAAGGTCGCGGAAGTGCGATTAAGAGCCTTGAGCAGGCCGGTATCATAGTTACGCGCGACAAGAATGATCTGCTGGATATCTTGGCTCCATAGCTCAGATCCGGAACCAGGTGCCCATCAAGATAGGAAGATCCATGCGTCCCGCCATTGTCCTCCTCAGCCCGCCGGAGGATCACCAACGGATCGTGACTCGACTTCAGCAAGTCGGGGTCTACAGCAAGGGGACACTCCTCGATCGACTCGATAGAGGAGGGTGCAGCTTCGGTGTGGACACATCCGAAGGCGTCCTGGGTGAATTTGACGAAGCGGAAGTGGATGAAGTCCGTCACAGGATCGGTGATTTTCAAGCGATCTTGCTTGAATACTCCGGGGTATCCTGTATTCGTGACCTATTGGGCGAAACAATTCAGGGGGTCTCGGGATTGCTGGATACTAATTTCGGCGAAATGATCGAATATGAAGAGGTTCTGGCGCGCTTTCGTCGTGAACCTCTTTGGGACTGGCGCTCCGCAGTAGCTGAGTGATTGCCGCATGTCGATCGTCCCGGCGGAGCGCGAGTGGGACCGGAGACGGCTGCCTCATGGCGACAGGCACGTTGCGCCCAGCTGGTTCGACACGGGGTGCTCGGCGGGCAGCTCCGAGTCGTCGATGGCGATCACGGTTCGGGCCCCGATGCCGGTGCTCGACGCGAACGCGGCTGCCATGACCTTGGCCTGGTCAAGGCCAGGGCCGTGAGCCGATGTTCGGTGTGCTGCTGAGCAGTGTCGTGGTGACGCCGGGCGGCACCGGGCCTGTGGCCACACCACGGTGCCGTCATGGGCGCCCGCTGGTCAGCTCCGCTGGAAGAACTCCACCTCGGCGAGCGCGACATGCCGCCCCCCGGAGAGCCCCGTGACCGCCCTCAGCACCAGCCGCACCTTCACCACGTTGTCGATCCCGGTAGCGACGGTCTGGTCTCCCGCCTTGTCGCTGAGGTCGATCTCCTCGTGGTGCACCGAGCCGTCTGCCGAGGTGACCTCCATGTCCATGCGCAGCGCCCGCGCCTCACGGGCGTACTCCTCGGGCTCCTTCGACGCGCCATTGGTGATGATGAGGTCGACCAGCCGGAACGGCTTGCCGAAGGCGAACGTGATCGAGGCTCCGGCCCCCGGCGCCCCCCAGTAGCGGTTGCTGAGCCCGTCCGTGGTGTCCTTCGCCGGATGCCCGGGCACCTCGGCGTCGGCGTGAACGGCCACCGGGGTGATCGCCTTGGCGCCGCTGAGCTTGTCCCGGGTGTCCTCGAGCAGGGCGCGCCCGGCGGGCAGCAGGAAGAACCCGCCCACGCACAGCGCGAGGATCACCACCAGTGTCACCAGTACCCGGATCCAGCGCCCGGACCCCGCCCGGACCCGGCGCCGGAACGGCCAGATCGTCCGCCACCAGGGCAGCTGCTCATGGGCCGCCGCCGGGGTCAGCGGGCTGGCACAGCGGCGGCAGAACCGGCGCTCCGGCGGATTGGGCGTGCCGCACACCGGGCACGGCTCCCCGGCCGCTTCCTCCGGCGCGGCCACGGACCGTACGACCGGCCGCGGCGCGATCGGCTTCGCCGGCTGCACGGGCGCGGGCTGTGCGGGGGCCGGCTGGGCGGCACTCGGCTGTGCGGGGGACGGCTGTGGGGTGGGCGGTTGCGTGGGAGCCCGTGGCGTGACCGGCGGCCGCGTGGGAGCCGGCGATGGCGCGGGCGGTTGCGTGGGGGACGGGGGCGGGGCGGACGGCTGTGCCGAGTCGGACGGACGTACCGAGGGCACGGGCTCGCCGTCGGGGCGGTCCGAGGACGCCGTGGGTGCGGAGGGGCGGTCCGCACCGCCGTGGTTGCCGCGGCTCTCGCTGCCGGTGCCGCTGCCTGTGCTGATCCGGCCGGCGCTCTCCGGGTCGGTGCCGCTGCCTGTGCCGATCGGGCCGGCGCTCTCCGGGTCGGCGCCGCTGCCCGCGGGTTTCCCGCGCGACCTCTCGGCGGCTTGGCCCGTGCGACGCTCATCGGTCGTTCCGGCGCGTGCGGCACCGTCGGGTGTCGGCGCAGGCGCCGGTGTCGGTGTCGGATCGGATTGTGGTTGCGCTCGCGGTCCGTCGCCCTCCGCCGGAGGCGTGGACGGTGGTGGAGGTGTGGGCGTTGGTGTTGGTTCAGGCGTGGGCGACGACGCGGACGTACCTCGCGCGCCCTCTTCGGACCAGTCCAGATACGAACCGCAGTTGCTGCAGAAGTCCTCAGCGGCGTCGTTGGACGCCCCGCACGCGGGACAGGCGCGCATGACGTCAGCTCCCCTCGTCCGCGGGCGGGCCGGGCAGGATCTCCACCCGGCACGAGACATGCACCGGGCACAGGGACCGGACGACCTCCCGGACCCGGCCCGCGTCCACGTGTGGATCGCGGCCCGGCCAGACCCGGACCACCATCTCGCCGGACGGCTCCGGCGGCAGCTCGGTGCCCGCGGTACGGGACCACACCGCCTCGCCGTCACCGACGACATCGGCGTTCACCCCGAGGGTGAGCCGCAGCCGCTCGACCAGGCCACGCCGGGTGCCGCGTCGGCGGTGCAACTCCACGGCGCGTGTCACCGCCTCCCGGCGCAGTTCCGCAGGCCACCCGGCACCGTCGTCGGCGCCCACCCACGACGCCAGCCAGGCGACGAAATCCAGCGGCGCCACGCGCGGGTCGAGATACGCGGGCAGATTGTCGAGAGTCGAGAACACCGGGGCGAGGACGGTGTCCAGCCCGGCGGTGAACCGCTGGGCGAAGTCGTCGTCGGCGTAGAGCGCGGGCAGCAGCCCGCCGATCGGATGCCGGCTCGGCAGTCCGGGTACGGCCGCACGGCTCATGCCCGGCCTCCGGGTTCCAGCGGCTGTACGACGACCTGGTGCTGGTAGGAGAACACCAGCGCGCCCGCGGCCACGTCGATGCGGTCCACCGGCGTTCCGCGCCGCCCGGTGATCGGGTCGGCGGCGAACAGCCGTATCTCCTCCACCAGCGCGTTGCCGGTGGCGCGTTGCAGCAGGCCGAAGATCTCGCCGTACTGCACCGGCCGCCCGAAGGGCCAGCCGGTGCCGTCCGGACCGCCGTGCAGCGGGTTGAGGTAACCGAACAGTGCGGCCAGGGCTGCGTCGCGTACCCGGTCGGTGTCCTCGGGCGCCGCCGCGAGCCGGGCGACGACCGTGACGCCCTGGTACACCGGCGGCTCCACCACCAGCCGGGTGCCGATCAACCGTCGCTCGTCCAGGCTCTCGGTGATCGCGGCGAGTACCTGGTCGGAGGGGATCAGCTGCTCGAAGCGGAGCCGGTCCCCGTCGTCCGCGACGGCGTCCGGCACCACCAGTACCCGTACCGCGGCAGCCCCTTCGGCCGCCGGCAGACAGCGCACCCGGCGCACCGAGGGGGCCGCCTGTCGGCTGATGATCTCGTAGTCCTCGGCGGTCACCGCGCGGTCCTGCATCCGCAGCGCGTCCGGCGCCCGCAGCTTGGCGTTGGCGACGGTCTCGCCCTCCACCCCGCCGCGTGCCGCCTCTCGGTTGGTGACCCGGGCGACGTACGGCACGGAACTGCGCAGCACCGAGATCGCGCCCCGCGCCACGTTGCCGGCCTGGCCGCCGCCGGTGCGATAGCGGGACACCCGGATGTGGGCGCCCTTCTCGGGCACCGCGCCGCACAGCCGGAGGGTGCCGTCCGGCTCACGCAGGGCCGGCGGGAAGGTGAACTCGCCGGTGGTCGCGTCCACCCGTACGTGCCGGTCGTCGGGAGCGGAGCGGCCGAAGTGTTCCACGACGCTCCAGCGCTGCCAGCCGTCGGCCGAGGAGACCTCCACCACCGGCGGCTCGCCGTCCAGCAGCACCGGCGGCCGGCCGAGCCGGAACGTCTGGCCGGGCACCCCCTCCGACGTGCCGAGCGGTACGTCCGTGACGGTCTCGGCGTGCTCGACGGCGATGGTGCCGCCGACCGTGAACACGGACGCCTCACGCACCGTCGGGGACTCCGCGTAGAACGGCTGTCCCGGCTCCGGCTCGGTGACCCGGCAGCGCAGCCAGCCCGCACGCGTCCCGCCGATCACGGACGCCGTGTGCCCGGCGGGGACGTGCACGATCACCTCGCCGGGCCGGTTGAGGCCGCCCGTCGTGTCCGAGCCGGTCTCGCACACCAGCCAACGACCGCCGTCCCAGGCCTCCCACACCAGAGGCGGCTGGCGCGGGTCCACGCCGACGCCCTCCACCCGGCTGTCCAGGCGTACGGCGACGATGCACCGGGGTACGGCCGTGGGCAGCCCGAACAGCACGGCGTCGCCGGGCTCGGGCGCCGTCTGGAAGCACCGTACGTCGCGGCCTTCGCCCAGCTCACGGGTCCGGTCGGTCTGCTCGCCGGTCCGGGGCGCGGTCACCAGCCGGTTCAACTCGCTCGGCACGATGCGCAGTTCGTCCGTGGTCGCGAACACCACGGGCTCCTCCGCCTCGCCGTCGCCCGTGGTCACCTCGGTGCCGGGGGGCAGCGTCACCGTGTCGGGCTGCGGCGCGGACAGCCAGAAGTCGACCTCGGCCCCGGCCGCCGCCGGCGGGAACAGGCGGATGCCCAGCAGGTCCAGGAAGGCGGTGTAGTTCTTGTCGGGCACCCGGTTCAGCCGGTACAGCAGCTGGTCCACGATGTACGCGAAGGTCTCGATCAGGGTGACACCGGGATCCGAGACGTTGTGGTCGGTCCACTCCGGTGCGCGCTGTTGCACATACCGTTTCGCCTCGTCGACGAGTTGCTGGAACCGCCGGTCGTCCAGGTTGGGGGAGGGCAGGGCCATCAGTCCGCGACCACTTCCTCGGCCCCCTCCTCGGAGGGGATCGTGTAAAAGGGAAACACCAGGTTGCGCCGGTCGTTGGTGGACCGCACCGTGTAGCGCACGTCGATGTAGAGGGTTCCGTCGTCCACCGCGTCGAAGGCCACCACCACGTCGTCCACGCTGATCCGCGGCTCCCACCGCTCCAGCGCCTCGCGCACCTGCTGGGCGATCCGCCCGGCGGTGGCGCCGTCGCCGGGTGCGAAGACGAAGTCGTGGATGCCGCAGCCGAACTCCGGGCGCATCGGGCGTTCTCCGGGCGCGGTGCCGAGCACCAACCGGATCGCCTCCTCGATCTCCCGTTCCCGCTCCACCATGGCGATCCCGCCGGTCGGCCCGACCCGCAGCGGGAACGCCCAGCCTCGCCCGATGAACCGCTCGCTCATCACAGGCCTCCGATCCGGACGTTCAGGGCGCCGAGCTGGATCGTGGCGCCGCACGTGGTCTGGTCGCCCGCCCGTGCGGCCGGCAGCCCGCCGATGAGCACCTCGCCCGAGACCAGCCCGGCCGGGTTGGGCATGACCACGTTCCCCGGGCCCAGGGCGGCGTGCGGCGGCACCACACAGGTGTGCAGGCTTCCCACGACGGCGGCGGGACGGCCGCCGATCAGCACGCGCGCCACCGCCATGGCGGCGCCGGGCGGCGGGGAGGCGATCACACCCCCATGACTGGTGGGGTCGCCGGTACGGGCTGCGCCGGGCATGCAACGGGCTCCTCGAAGCGGTTCGTGGCCCCCCAAGGAGCCTGTGGTGAAAGCAATATGACGTACTGTCAGAGATGGGCCGAATGTCAATTGATACGCACGAGATCCGCCTTCAGCACTCCGAGCAGGCCGCCGTCGAGCGTGAGGTCCGTCTGCCCCGCGACGCTCACCGACCGGCCGCCGACCCTGACCGTGTTGGTGCCGTCGATCTCCACGGTGCCGCCCTTCACGCTGACCTTCCCGGTCTTCGCGTCGAGCGTGATGCCCTGGCCGTCCATCACCACCGAGGACAGCACCCGTCGGCCGCCGGCCGCGTACACCGTCAGCTCGAGCCGGTTGCTCCGGTCGTCCAGCAGCACCTCAAGCCGTTCGTCCGCGGTACGAAGCCGTACCCCGGACGGTCCCGTCGGAGGATCCAGCAGCTCCAGCCGGTGCCCCGAACGTGACACCACCGAACGGCGGTTGACCTTGCCGCTGGTCCCGTCCACGAGGGGCACGTCGTGCTTCGAGGGCCGGTCCACGCCGTTGTACAGACCGCCGATGACATACGGACTGTCCAGCAGGCCCTGCTCGAAGCCGACCAGCACCTCGTCGTTGACCTCGGGGCTCACCACACCGCCCCCGCCCTTGCCGCCCCACTGCACCGTACGCACCCAGTCGGTCACATAGGTGTCGTCCAGCCAGGGGAACTTGAGCCGGACCCCGCCGCTCTGCGCGCCGCCCGGCTCCCGCACGTCCGTCACCACCCCGATCGCGAGGCCCGGCATGCGCGGACCCCGCCCGGGCGCGTTCGCACCGGTCACGAGGCCGGCCAGGGACCGGTCCGGGCTGGCGCTCACCCACACCGTGGTGCGGTAGCCACCGTGCGGTTCCAGGGTGTGCTGCACCGCCGTGGACGTGTACTTGCCGGAGAACGCGGGCCCCACGTTGCCGAGCGCGACCGGCCGGCCCGCCCGCAGCCGCGGATTGCCCTCCGCCAGGGCCTCCACCTCACCGAAACCCGCACTCACCTGACCGGCGACCGCACCGGCGGCCGCCGTCGTCTCGGCCTGTGTACGGTACGGCGTGTCCGTCACCGTCAGCTTCGCCGACTTCCCGAACCGGGCGCCGAACTGCGGGGCCAGACCGGGCAGTACGGTGTCGCTGGTCACCGACTGCTGCCGGGCCACCAGCGGCGTCTTGGTGGCGACGTCCCAGCCGCGCACCTCGACCTGGGACGCCCCGTCCGCCCCCGACAGCGCGGCCCGCAGCGCCAGCAGATTCCGCCCGTACTCCAGCACCATCGGACTCTGCGTCGCCGAAGTCGACGGCGCGGGCGCACCGGAGGCCTTCTCGGGCTTGGTGAACTGCAGCACGCCCTTGTCGTCGACCCGCACCTGCGCACCGCTCTCGCCCGCCAGATACTGCAGGAAGTCCCAGTCGGACACATTGGCCTGCGACAGCTGCTTGTACGTGACCGGCGCCACCTCCACCTTCCCGACCGGCAGCCCCGCCCCGGCGGCCACCTTGCGGACGATGGCCGCGGCCGTCATGTTCCGGTACGCCACCACCTTCCGCCCGCGCTGCAGCCGGTGCGCGACGGAGTAGGCGCGGACGACCGTGAACGACCCGGTGCCGTCCCGGTCGATCTCCACCGCCGTGACCTCGCCGTTGAACAGCCGCTCCCGCGCCTGCCCGGCCACCGTCACCACCGACACCCGCAGCGGGGTGCCCAGCGTGATGCCGGTCGACTTCAGGAACTCGTGATCGGGATCGCGGTAGGTGAGCACGGCCGTGTCCGGAAGGCCCACGTTCTCGTCCACCACACAGCTCACCAGCTGCGCGGCCCAGATCTGCGGCAGCTCACCGGGCGCCTCCACGACGGGGTCCGCCGCGAAGGACCGGCCGCCCCGCGCCTCGGGTGTGGTCACCGCTCCTCCTCACCGTCCGCGTCCCCGAGCGCCGGCACCACCAGCTCGGTGCCGGGCACGAGGGCCATCGGGTCGTCGATTCCGTTCGCCTCCGCGATGACCCGCCACGCCGTCGCGTCGCCGTACTCCCGCCAGGCCAACAGCGCCAGGCCGTCCCCGGCCACGACCGTGTGCGTGCTGCGGGCCGTACGGGCGCCGGACGTCGGGTTCTGTCCCGGTGGGTCGACGCTCGCCTCCTCCACCGACAGCGAACAGGTCGCCCGCAGCGGCTTGCCGTCCACGTCGAACAGCGTGTACGTCACCGACAGGCTGGAGAGCACGCCGTCGAACGACGTCGTCCGGGCCGTGCCCCACTCGAACCGCACCCAGGGACTGGCCGGTTTCTTCCGCGCGAGGCTCGCCGGGCTGGGCACACACGCCTTCATCAGCGTCTCCACCGCCTGCTCCACCGAGTTGTCATGGGTCGACGTCGCGTCGAGGAAGACCTCCAGGCTCAGCTGCCGCGGCCCGCTGCCCACGAACTCCGGCAGCGCCGACTGCCCCGCCATCCGCGACGGGGTGCGCCGCCACTCGGTGGTCTTGCTCAGCTGCAGGGTGCTGGGATTGAACTGGAGGTTCAGCCGCGCGATCGTCCCTCCGGGCTTCGCGCCGACCGCCGCCGGGGGTTCCTTCAGGGTCAACTGGGCCCTGGCCCGGCTCGTCCGCATGGCAGGCATCAGGAAGGCCTCAGTCCCCCGTGGGCGATCTCCAGCGTCTCCACCGCCGCCTGCGAGGAAGTCGGATCGAACGACGGCCCCTGCCAGCGCACCGGCACGATGCCGAGCACCTGCCAGCTGATGATGCGGGTCAGATCCGGCTTCAGGGCCACGATCTCGCCGTCCTTGGGCTCCACACGCCGCAGCGTCTCGTCGAGCCAACGCGCGATCTTCGCGGTGTCGGCGGTGACCGGCCGGCTGAGAGTGATGTTCGACCAGGTGACCCGGCCGGGCAACTGCCAGGTGAAGCCGTTGTTCCCGCCCTCGGCGTAACTCTCCATCTCCACCTCGGCCCCCATACCGGAGCAGGTGTGGAAGGCCCCCAGATCGTTGCCGCCGATCGCGAGCCGGAAGAACACGCTCGTCGCGAAGATGTTGTCCGTCATCCGTTGGTCATCCGTTCCAGTCCTCAGCGGCGTCCGTCGTAGGGGCGGCCCGCACGTTCGCGGCCACGCCGCAGATCGGCGCGGAGCAGCCGGGCCAGCGGGTCCAGCAGCCGCCGCGCCAGCTCGTCCAGGTCGACCACGGGCTCCTGCCGCGCCCCCACCGGCCCCAGCCTCCCGGCACCGGCCGTCCCGGGCACCGACGGCGCGGAGGACGACCGTTGCCGTCCTCGCGGGGGCACGGCCGTCACGGACACCCCGGCGGACACGGCGCCGCCCCCGGCTCGGGCCGCCTCGCGCTGCACGGCCGGCCCCGTGGGGCCGGAGGCCCGCGGCGGCGCCGTCGTGGGCGCGGTCGGTGCGGTACGGGCGGCGCGGACCACCGGCACGAGCGGGGGGACGGCAGCCGGGGCGTACGGCTGCTCCTGGAGCGGTGATGCCTGCGGATCGGACCATGGCAGGCTGAGCGGCCGTACGGCCATGTCACCGCCGGCGGTGGCGCGTTGGACGGGCGGAACAGGCCGTACGACGCGTACGACCCGTGGGACGGGCGGGGTCGGCCGCACTCCGGGCACGGTCTGCCGGGTCTGCGATGGACCGGAAGCACCGGAGGGCGGGTCGGCCGACCCCGAGGGCACCGGACCGGCAGCGGCACGCTGCACGTGCGGCACCTCGGGACCCGGCACGGACGAGGGCGCGGTTGCGCTCAGGGCAGGGGCCGGGGCGCGGCGCCAGGACGCGACGACGACGGGCCGCTCGGCTGCGCGGGTTCCCGTGGGCGGCGCGACGCCTTCCGGCGCACGGGTGTTGACGCTGAGCGGCCGTGCGGCGAGCAGGGCGAGGCTGCGGGGTGCGGACCGCTGCCCCTGAGCCGGGAGCGGTCGGCGCCGGATGACGCCGGGTGCGTCCACACCGTCGGTGCCGGGGCCCGGCCGGGCAACGGTGACCGAGCGGGCGACGACCAGCGGCGCCGGTCCGCTCATGCCCGCGTTGCCCGCCGCGGTGGCCCCACGGGCCGGCGTTCTACCGCCGGCCGAGGTCACGGCGCCTTCCGCCGTGCCCGCCGGCGTCGGCGCCGACGCCTCGCGGGACGTGAGCGCCTGGCCCGGTGAGGGGGACGGGTGTGTCTGCGGGGCCCTGCGCTGCACGGCATCGGCCGCGGAGGCGATCCCGGTGGAACCGGATCCGACCGCGGTGGAAGGCGCCGATTGCGGGGCGACCGGAGTGACCAGAGGCGTGGCGGAAACGTCCGAGGCGCTCGACGCAGGGAGCGAAACCCCTTGGACCACTGGTGAGCCGGGGCTGCCGCCGCCGCTCTCGGTGTTCGTTGCGCCCAGTAGCGGCGCGGAGGGCTTCCAGGCACCGGAAGCGGTCGCGGGCGTGTCCGTGACGGTGCGGTCCGGGCGCACCGGGGTGCGCTGGATGCGCGCGACGGCCTCGGCGCCACCGGGGCCGGCCGGGGGTGTCGCGTCCGCGGTCGGTGGCATCGCGGACAGCGGCGCCCCGAGTCCACCACGGGCACGGGCACGGGCGACGGACGGCTCGGGTACGGTCGCTGCAGTACGGGGCGTTCCGGTCGTCCGAGTCTGGGTCTGGGGCTGGGCCTGGGGCTCGAGCCGCGGCTGGATCTGGTGCCGGGTCCGGGGCGTTGCGGGGTCCGCGCCGTGCGGGCCCGGCGTGGCACCGGTCCCAGGAGCGCTCGCCTGGCGCTGCACGATCGGGAGCTCCGGTGCGGCCGACGGGTGTGTGCCGGTGGTCGGACCGGTCGCCTCGGGCCCGTCGGTGGTCAGTGGCCTGGCGGTGGCGGGAAGTTCCGACAGGGGAGCGCCGAGGGGTGCCCGGCTGTCGGGGCGTGCCGGGCCGGCGGTGCGCTGCACGGGAGGCACGGGGTTCGGCGTTGCTCCAGCGATGGTTGCCGGCACCACGTCAGGGCCCGCAGGGGGGCGAGGGGCCTCGGGGTCGGGCCGAAGGACCGCGATGCGGCGCACCGGCCTGGCCGGCCGCCGGGCGACGGTCAGCGAAGGGCCGAGCGGCCGAGGGCGCACGGAGCGGGTGCCGGTGGTGCCCGACGCGCGGGCCGGGGTGGCGGAGACGTCGGGCGCCGGCGTGGCGGGGGATGTGTGTTCCGGCGTGCCGTTCGTGTCCTGACCGGGCGGCGCGGTGCGGCCGGTGTGCGCAGCCGTACCGGGGCCGGAAGCGGGCCGGGGTGCGGGGCTGTCTCCCGGGGAGCGGGGCACCACGGCGATCCGTCGGACGACCGGCAGGTCGGGGCCGATGGCCGGGCGACCCGGATCGGCGGCGGACCGCTGAACGGGAGTGTCCGGTGCCGCGACGGTCACCAGGGGGTCGGTGGCAACGAGGGCACGGCTCGGCGATGTCTCGGCCGAGCGCTGCACGGAATGCGGAGCGGCCTGGCCGGACTGCCCGACCCCGACCGAGGCCGCCGAAGCGGTCGACCCGGCGCTGTCACTGCTTCCGACGCCGCGAGGAGTCGCGCTCGGTTCCGCGGCCGCCGTTCCGGCGGAGCCCGGCGAGTCGCTGCCCGCCCGCTGCCGGGACCCGGAATCCTGCCGCCTGCCGGTGTCGTGGGGCCGGGCTCCGGGTCGTGTCCTGCGGGACACCTGCGGCACGGGCGCAGCGGACCGCTGTTGCGCGCCGGCTGCGTCCGGACGCGCCTCGCCGGGTTCCTCGGCGCGCGGACCGGTCTCTGCGGCCTCCTCGGCCTGCTGACGCGGTACGCGCAGCAGCAGGGGGCCGCCGGCGGTGTGGGTGGCGCGCGGCGCGACCGGCCCGGTGACGCCGCGCATCAGGCCGACCGGCGCGGAAGGCAGCAGTGCGTGGCCGAGACCCGCGTCGAACGACGGGTCCTGCCAGGACGCGAGACCCGAGCGGAAGGCGAGGCCGTCGCTCACACCGAGCGGGGCGCGGGCCACCGTCAGCGTCGGCGGCGGCGTACGGCGCCACCCGCCGTCCCAGTCGTGGGGCACGGTCGGGCCGGCCGCCCCGGACGCGGGCGTGCTCATGGCACGCGGCGCGGCCTGCTGCGTGGAGCCGGGACCTGCCGGGGTGCCGCCGGCACCTGGCGCCGTGGCCCGGCGGCGCAGTCTGTCCCGCCATGCCATGAGCTCAACCACCTTCGTTCACACGGGTGTTGATACGGGCGATCTCGGTCACCCACTGCCGCCGCTCGGCGTGGGTGAGGTCGAGGATCTCCTCGCGCTGCCAGTGGAAGTGGTAGGCGATGTACGCGATCTCCTCCCGCAGCCGGGGGAGTGCGTACGTCACGATTCCCCCAGGCGCCCACCCGAGAGGTCGACCTCGAAGCCGCCCTCGCAGTGCGGGCAGACCACCGCCGCGCGGGTGTGGCCCTCGCTGTTGACACGGCGGTAGAAGTCCTGGAGGAACGCGACGTCGGTGGCGTACATCCGCTCCACGATCCCCGCGTGCACATCGGTGATGGTGCCGAGTCGGGTGATCACCTGGCTCAGCAGCACCACGCTCAGATACGCCGGGTTCTCCTTGACTCGCAGATCGATCTGCGGCCGCAGCTCGTCCCGGGCGGTGGCCAGACGCATGGCGCCGTGCCGGTGGAGCGTGCCCGCCTCGTCCACGTACCCGCGCGGCAGCTCGAACTCGAACTCGGTGCGCAGCCCGTGGTCCTGAGAGGGCGCGGGTCGGGCGGCCGGAGCCTGCGGCGGAGCCTGGAACTGATCGGCCGCCTGAGCGGGGGCCGTCGCCTCCAGGAACTCCTCCAGGTTGCCGGCCGTGACGGTACGGCGCCTCATTCGACGACGATCTCCTCGAACACGATCGTGACGGTCTCGGTGGCCGCGGAGGACTCGCCGGCCTTGAGGGAGGGCCCCTCCCACTTGGAGGCCCAGCCGTTCATCAGCTGGATACGGCGGACCGTCTCGCCCTTGGTGTCCTTGATCTCGATGGTCAGGTTCTGCCGGGCGGTGTCGACGGCACCGTTGTTCAGCGTCTCCTTGATCCACTTGGTGAACTCGCTGCTCTTGTCGAGTCCCCGGGTGATCGTGATCTCGCCGGCCTGTCGTGCCCCGGGCTGCTTGCGGATGATCTGCTTGCCCGTCGACGTGACCTGCTTGACCTCGACGACCTCCTCCTCGACGGAGAAGCCGCTGATCTCCTGGATCGACTCGACCATGTACCCGCCGAGCTGCACGCCGAAGACGTGAGTGGAGAGAGCATCGCCTTCTGCCATGACTGTCTGTCACCTTTCCTTCGCAGACCCGCGGGTCACTCGTCGATGAGGCTGGTGCTGTCGGAGAACTGGGCCAGCCGGAACACCACGAACTCGGCGGGCTTGACCGGACAGACGCCGATCTCACAGACGACGCGTCCCTGGTCGATGGAGGTCTGCGGGTTGTTGTCGCGGTCGCACTTGACGTAGAACGCCTCTTCGGCGGTGCGGCCGAAGAGCGCGCCCCGGCGCCATTCCTCGGTGAGGAACGCGGTGACGTTGCGCCGGATGCTCGACCACAGCCGGTCGTCGTTCGGCTCGAAGACCACCCACTGGGTGCCCAACAGGATGGATTCTTCGAGGTAGTTGAACAGGCGGCGCACGTTCAGATAGCGCCAGGCCGGGTCGGAGGACAGGGTGCGGGCGCCCCAGATCCGGATGCCACGGCCGGGGAAGGCACGCACGCAGTTCACGCCGATCGGGTTCAGCAGGTCCTGCTCGCCCTTGCTGAGCCGGACCTCCAGGTCCACCGCGCCCCGGATCACCTCGTTGGCGGGCGCCTTGTGCACCCCGCGCTCGGCGTCGCTGCGCGCCCACACCCCCGCGATGTGACCGCTGGGCGGGACGGTGGTGTTACGGCCGGCCGCCGGGTCGAAGACCCGCACCCACGGGTAGTAGAGGGTGGCGTACCGGGAGTCGTAGCCCGCCTCCTCGTTGCGCCAGTGCCGCACCTGCTGCGCGGTGAGCCCGGGGGGCGAGTCCAGGACGGCGACCCGGTCGCCCATCTGCTCGCAGTGCGAGATGACCGCGAGCTGCACGGTGCGCACGCCCTCGGCGTCGATGTCACCGCGCTGGTAGGCGCCCATCAGATCCGGGACCGCGACCATGGTGATCTCGTCGATGCTCTCCAGGCCGGCGAAGCCGGTCCGGGCGGAGGAGTCACCGACGTACTCGGCCGGGTCGATCCGGGACACCACGCCGGCGACGGGCGCCGCGGGCGAGGCCGGGGCGTCGGGCACGGCCACCGTCTGGCTGGCCGGGCGCGTCTGCGTGGCGTCACGCTGCTCGGTGACCTCGACCAGCTTCGACGCGCGCAGCTGGGTGACCACATAGCCCTTGACGTTCTTGCGGGTGGAGACGTCGTACGTCTCGACCACCTGCTCGCCTTGGCGGACCAGCAGCTTGAAGCGGTCCTCGGGCGGGTTCTCGCCGTCGGCGTCGGCGATCTCCACCGACACTCCGGAGGTGCCGGGCCTGGCCGTGATCCGGAATCCGCCGAGCGTCAGCGGCTGGGCCGCGGGGGCGTCCCGGGGCCCCTGGCCGCCGCCGGACGGGGCGGCGCCGTCGGCGGAGCCGCCGATGCGCACCACGTAGGCCGTGCCGCCGCCGTTGGAGAAGTAGCCGTACACGGCGTGCGCGAGGTAGGTGCCCTCGGTGAACCCGCCGAACAGCTGGGTGTACTGGTCCCAGTTGGTGACCAGGGTCGGCTCGTGGAAGGGCCCGCTCTGGGCGAACCCGACGAACGCGGCGACGGCGGTGCCGACCCCCTCGATCGGGCGGGCACCGGACTGCACCTCCTCCACGTACACGCCCGGGGTGAGGTACGTCGGCATGCTCGCTCCTTCACGTTCCATCGGACCACCTGCGTCGATGCCGAGTCTCCGGGGCGGATCAGGCTCGGCGGCAGGGGCGCGGGTACCTTGCCGGGGGCAACCGCACTGCCTTTCCGGACGCCCGTGCGGACCGCTGGGGAAGGGAACGGCGTCCCCGACCGCCCGCGTTTCGGCACGGGGCCGGCCGGCGAGGCCCCTCAGGCGCCGAGGACGTCCGCCAGATACGGCCCGAACTCGCTCTCCAGGACCAGCCGGCCGAGCTTGCGGTACTCCTGCACCACCGCCGTCACCAACTGCCGCATGGTCAGCGGGCCCCCGCACTCCGCGGCCAGATAGGCGGCGGTGACCGCGCAGGCCCTGATGGAGCCGCCGGCCAGTTCGAACCGGTCCGCGCAGAAGCCGAGGTCCAGGTCGTCCGCGCGGGGCAGCCGGGTGCCCAGACACCTGTCCCACAGGGCCAGCCGCTGGGCCGCGTCGGGCACCGGGAACTCCGCCACCACGTCGAGCCGACGGGTGAACGCCTCGTCCAGGTTGGCCCGGAGATTGGTGGTCAGCACCGCGATCCCGTCGAAGGACTCCATGCGCTGCAGCAGGTACGCCGACTCGATGTTGGCGTGCCGGTCGTGCGCGTCCTTGACCTCCGAGCGCTTGCCGAAGATCGCGTCGGCCTCGTCGAAGAGCAGGACCGCGTTGACCGCGGACGCCTCGGTGAAGATCCGCTCCAGGTTCTTCTCGGTCTCGCCGACGTACTTGTCGACGACCGTGGACAGATCGACCACGTACAGATCCATGCCGAGGTCCGCGGCGACCACCTCGGCCGACATCGTCTTGCCGGTGCCCGACTCGCCCGCGAACAGCGCGATCACGCCGCGTCCCCGGCCGCCGCCGGGCCGCATCCGCCACTGTCCGAGCACCTGCTCGCGATGGCGGGCGCGGACGGCGAGTTCACGCAGCCGGCGGTGGGTCGCCTCGGGCAGCACCAGGTCGTCCCAGCCGACCGCCGGCTCCACCCGGCGGGCCAGCCGGGCCAGTCCCGCGCCGTTCTGCGCGCGTACGGCGGATCTGAGGTCGTCGGGGCGGACCGGGCGGCCGGCCAGCGCGGCGGAGCGCAGCGCCGCGTCCGCCGCGCGCCGCAGCTGTCCGCCGTCCAGACGGTGCGCGGCGACGGCCTGGGCGAGGGCGTCGGTGTCGCCCGCTACGTCACCCTCGGCGTCGGCCAGGGCCAGAGCGTGCCGCCAGCGCGCGGCCTGCCGCTCGGGGGAGGGCGGAGCCACGGGCAGGACGACCGGGGTGTCCGGCCCCCATGCCGGGTCCCAGCCCTCCCTGCCGTGGGTGAACAGCGGGACGCCGCGCAGCGCCGTGCACAACTCGCTGATGGCGCGGGTTCGTTCGGCCGGTGCCGCGGGCAGTGCCTCCAGCGGGCCCAGCACGATTCCGGCGCCGGTGAGGCGGGCCTCCAGCGCCGCGACCCGGGCGAGCGCGGGCACCTCGCCGGAGCGTCGGGCGAGTGCCGCCGCGTCGAGGACCAGCACGCCCAGCCCCACCGCGCGCAGGGCCGCGCCGGCGAGTCCTGGCGCGTCACCACCCCGGTCGAGCAGATGCACCGACCCCGTTCCGGTGCGGGCGGCACGCGCCGCCCGGCGCACCTCGTCCACGTCGGCCGTCGGGTCGTCCGCGGGCTCGCCGAGCACTCCGGCGAGCCGGGCATCCGGGTCCGTACCGCCCAGCAGATGGCCGGTCACCCGGTCCGGTACCGCGAGCACCCGCGACAGCGGTGGCCGCTCCGGCTCGGTGACCTCCAGCAGTCCGCCCGCGACCAGCGGCGCTCCCGGTGAGAAGTGGAAGCGGGCGGCCGACGCCGAGGCGAGCCCGCACAGTTCCAGTGCCAGGGCGACCGTGGGCCTACGGCGGGTCAGATCGTCGTTGAGATAGCCGTAGAGCCGCTCGAAGCGGTTGTCCAGGTCCGGTGCCAGCGCGATCAGCAGCAGGTCGGTGTCGAGCGGCGACAGCCCGAACCGTGCGGCGAGCGTGCCGAGCACGGAATCGGGCGGCGGGGACAGCGGCTCGTGTCCGGGCACGTCGAGCCCGCCCGGATCGTTCAGGATCCGCTCCACGGCCTCGGGGGAGAGGTACTGGCCGCGGTAGGGGTCGTCGGGGTCGGGATCGACGGCACGACGGGCGGCCACCGCGTGGCGGACCCGCTCCTCGACCAGCCGCAGCCGCTCCCACAGGGGATCCGTGCCGGCCGCGGTGACGACATCGGCGGGGTACGTCACGGCTGGCGGCCCCCTCTGCGGCGGCGGGCGGGCGCCGGGTGCCGCTCGCGCGGACCGGCGAAACCGTCCGGACCCGGGTCGCTCACGCCCTCGTAGCGCAGCCGTCGCCCCGGCACCGGATCCCCGTCCTGCCGCTGATCCGTGTCCTGCTGGTGTGCCCCGTCCTGCCGGTGATCCGTGGCCCGCACCACGAGGCCCTCGGTCACCGGGGGCGCGGCCGTCCTGCTCGCCCCGGCGAGCGGCGCTCGCACCCGCACACCGAGCGATGCCTTCAGCTCGCCGCCGAGTGCCGACCACACATCAGAGGCGGACGGGCCTTCGGGCCCCGCTCCGGCGGTGTCCAGCGAGACGGTCAGGCCCAGTTCGGCCAGCGAGCCCGTGAGCAGCCGCTCCGGCAGCGCGTCGACGGCCACCAGCGTGGCCAGCACCTGGGCCAGCAGCCGATGCTCGTCCTGCGGGCGGCTCGCCCACGCCGTGACCAGGTACGTCAGCTCGAACCAGCGGGGCGGGGTGCGGCGTGCCACCACACGTCCGTCCGCGTCGTACACCTCCCCGGCGCCGCTGCCACGCCGACTCGCGTCTTCCCGGATGTCGTACAGGAACGCGCAGACGGTGGGGGCGTTGCGGCGCGCGGCCCAGTCCCGGGTCGGCGCGTCGAGGACGATCTCGACTCCGGACGCCTCCAGCCCCGACTCCGCGAGCAGACCGCGCAGTGCCTCGTCGACCTCGTGGATCACCGGCGGGTCACCTCGTCCGGCGGCTGCACACTGCCGTTCACCACCAGGAAGTCGGTCTTCACCGGGGAGAATCCGGGTCCGCTCGCGGTGATCGTCCGCGGACCCGTCTGGTCCTTGGTGAGGATGAGCAGCTGGCCGATGAAGGTGCCGTCCGGCTGGGGCACGGTCGGTGCCGCGGCGGCGGTGATCCCCGGCTTCCAGCTGAAGCGCACCGGGACGCCCGGCGGGAAGTCCTTGCCGCGCACCGAGGTGACGAAGCCGGGCTTGCCGATCGGCGGGACGGCGACGATCTTCGGCTGCAGGATCCGCAGCGTGGTGTGCGCCTTGTTGTCCCGAGGGTCGGCGTCCGTGCCGGTGGTGGTGAGGGTGCCGGTGGCCCGACCGGTCAGCGCGTGGTCGGGGGAGAGCACCACCCGTACGACGGTGGAGTCGCCCGCTGTCAGGTCCGGCAGCGCACACACCCACCGGGTGTCGCAGCCCGCCGGCGGCCCGCCGTTCGGGATCCCGGAGGGCAGGCCTATCCGCAGCCGCAGCCCGGTCGCCAGGGCGTTACGGCCGTTGCGCACGGTGTACGTCACCACGACCCGGCCGCCGACATAGCCCGGGTCGGGCTGGGCCGTGACCCGGACGCCGGGGCCGGCCTTCGGGGCGGGCGGCGTCGGTGGGGTGGGGGGCGTCGGAGGTGTCGGCGGCGTCGGAGGCGGGGTGGGAGGGTTGGCCTTGTGCACCGGTACCACGGTCCGGGCGGTGTTGTCGTCGGGCCGCGGGTCGATCACGCTCCCGGTGACCGACCAGTCCACCGGCTGGTCGCCGACGGTGAGCCCGGTCAGCGTCACGGTCACCGGCACGGTCGTGCCGGGCGGCACCACACCGATGTCGCACTGCAGCAAGGCGGCGTCACAGGTGCCGCCCGGCCGGCGGATCCTGCTCACGCTCACCCCGGCCGGCGGCGCGATGGTCAGCCGGGTGCCGGGCGAGGCGGCCGGGCCGTTGTTGACGACGTCGACGCGGACGTCCGCGGAGTGACCGACGGTGACCGCGGGCACGGTGCCCGGGGCGTGCACGGCCAGGTCCACGGACTGCTGGATGCTCGGCTCCTTCTGCCGCCCCGGCAGTTCCAGGGTGAGCGCGCTCAGATGGCCGGTGGCCACATTCAACCGATGCAGCTTCTCCGGGCAGTTGACCGGCGTGTCGGTGCGTGCGCTGAAGACGATTCCGGTGCCGTCCGCGGTCCAGGCCGCGTCACGCGGCTGGTGCGGTCCGGTGACCGAGCTGTCGGGCAGCTCCCGGCGGCAGACGTCGGCGTCGCCGCGGGCCGACTCGGGCAGCAGCACCTGACAGGTGTCGCCGGACACGGAGGTGAGCACCATGCCGTTGTGCTCGTCGACCTGGCCGCCGCCGTTCTTGCGGTTGAAGGCGATCTGCCGGCCGTCCGGCGAGAACGCGGGACTGTCGTCGATGACCGCGCAGGTGCCGGGGCAGATCGTCGCGCTCAGATCGCGCTGCTGGTCCAGATGGTCCACCGGCACGGTCCAGATGTGCTTGTTGCCGCCGTTCCCGTCGATGGTCATGTCGCGGGTGAAGGCGAGCGTGGTGCCGTCGGAGGACCAGGTGGGCTGGGCGTCGCCGCCCGTCTGCCGGCCGGCCGGCGGCACGATCTCGTGCACGATCGCACCGGTGGACGCGTCGGCGATCAGGATGTGCCCGGGACCGGAGGCGGAGCCGACCCCACCCGGCGACGTCCGGGTGAACGCGATGAACCTGCCGTCCGGCGAGAACGTGGGGTCGGTGTCCCAGTCCTTCGGTCCGCGCCCGGCGAGCGGCATGGGCGCGGCGTTGGAGCCGTCGGCGTCCACCGTCCAGATCCGCTCGATCCGGTGGTCCGTGTCCCCCTCGAACCGTGTCACCACGATGCGCCGGCCGTCGGGCGTGTAGTTCTGCCGCTCGGTCCACGGGTCGTACCCGGCCGCCGGGTTGAACAGGGGGTCCTTGGCCGGATCGGTGTTGCTGTCGGCCGCCGGGTCCTCGTTCAGGATGGTCAGCCCGAGGTCACGCGGGTCGGCGCCGTCCGCCCGGACGTCCTGGAGGGTCACCACATGCGGACCGTGCACGCCGTTCGCCGTGTTGCTGCCCTTCGCCGAGGTGCGGTCCACCACGACATAGCCGCCGTTCTGCGGGCCGACCCAGGTTGGCGTGCCGACGGCGCGGTCCTCCATGAGCACCAGGTTCGGGCCCGACGCGCGGTTCTGTACCTGGTACACGTGGTCCCAGTCGCCCTCGCAGCCACAGGTGCGGTCCGGGCTGAGGAACAGCACGCCCTCCCCATCGGGCGTCCACGCTGCCCCATGGGTCCGCCAGCCGGTCGGTGCGCCGGTGAGCAGCGGCTGGTCGCCGGCCGTGCCGCCGGTCACCCGCAGCCGGGGGCCCGTCGAGTTGTCGGAGGCGGTGGGGGTGGAGGTGTACGCGATGAGGTCCCGGTGCGCCGGGTCGTTCACCGGGTTCCACACCGGTTCCGTCGCCTTGTTGCCCAGCGTGCCGGTCACCCGGACCGGGGTGCCGCCGGCCAGCGGGCGCACGTAGATCTGCTCCCCGAGGACCGCGTCGCTGTCACAGGCGTACGCCAGGCGCTGCCCGTCCGGCGACACCGTCGGGCTCTCCTCGTTCGCCGGTGTGTCGGTCAGCCGGGTCAGCCCGGTGCCGTCGGTGCGCACCAGCCACAGGTCGCGCTGCTTCCTGCCGTTCGGGCCGCCGGGCTCCGCCGAGTCGAACACCACGGACTTGCCGTCCGGGGTCAGCCGGGGGTGTGCCGCGTCCCGGCCGCTGGTCAGCTTGCGCACCGAGCCGTCGGGGGCGCGTAGATAGATCTGCGGGTTCTTCTCGTCGCGGCGGCCGGCGAACACCATCGTGTCGCCCAGGGCCGACGGCTCGACGTCGTAGTGCGCCGGGCCCGCCCCGAACAGCGGCTCGCTGTCCTTGGTGTCGATCACCTTGCCGAGGCTGCGGTGCCCGGTGCCGGCGTAGGCGATCCGGGTGGCGGAGGAGTCGACGGCCTTGGGCTGGGCCTGGGCGCTGCCCGGTCCCGAGGCCGCCGTCAGCGCGAGCAACGGGACCAGCAGGAGCAACGAGGCTCCGAATCTCCCCAGCCGACGCCGCCCGCCGGGGTCAGCGGTGCCGTTCACGGTCCACCTCGCAGTCTCGGAACACATGGGTCGCCCCGCCACTCTGCGTCCGTGGGGGCGTCGCGCGGCAGGGCGGCGGGGCCCTGCCAGAGGGAAGCGCGGGCTGCGCTTTCGGGCAACACCACGCTCCTGCAAACAGCAGGTGACGCCCACTCAGATAAGTCCGTTGCGCAGTGCGTAGCCGACGGCATGAGCCCGATTGCGTAACTGCAGACGTGTGGTGATCTCATGCAGCACGTTCTTGACGGTCCGTTCGGAGTACGACGTCTTGCGCGCTATCTCCGCGGTGTCGAACCCGTCCGCCACCAGGCGCAGCATGTCCGCCTCGCGCGCGGTCAGCGTGGACAGGGCCAGACCGTGCGGATCGAGCGCCGCGCGCTGCAAGTTGCCGACATGGCTCAGCAACTTGCCGAGCAGGTCACCGGGGAGCACGCCTTCGCCATTGGCCAGCGCGAGCACCAGATGAAGGAGCCGGTCCTGGTCCGCCTCGGAGCGCCGCAGCACCGCCGCGACACCGCACTCGACGACCCGCTGCAGCGCCGCGGACTCGAAGGAACCGACCACGAGTCCGGTGCGCGTCGCACGGTTGCGCTGCAACCGCTGCAGCAGGGCCATCACCTCGTCGTCCACGGAGTCGACGACCACGAGGGACGCGTGTGCCCGTTCCGCGTCGGTGTCGTCCAGCAGCTCCACCTCGGGACGCTGGCGGAGCTGCTGGACGACACCGATGCGCAGGACCAGGTCCTGGGCGTACACGGCGACGGAGACCCGGTACGGCCGGCCGGCCGTACCGGCCTGATGTTCTGCTGCGGAGAGGGACATGCGGAGTCCTGTTCCAGTCGGAGTGGCGAAGGGGTGCGGAAGGCCGCGGAAGCTGAAAAGGGGACGGCGCGGGGCCCGCCGGAGGTCCGCGGGCCGGTGCATGAGTCATCAACAGGCATGCCAGTCCGGCAAGTTGTCCCGGACCGCGCGGGGCACGCGCACTGCCCGGATGTTGCCCTCGCACCTCTCGTGGCCGTCCGGAGGCGGTTCTACGGTCGTCGCGTGACGCCTTCTGCAGCCTCTTCCGGCCCTGGACTGCCCGGGCTCGACATGCCCGACGTGACAGTGACCCCGGGCGGTACCGCCTCGACCCGGCTGACCGTACGCAACGACAGTGACATCGTCGAGGCGTACACATTGGAGGTCGTCGGTGACTGTGCGGCCTGGGCCACCGTGGAACCCGAGCGGGTCTCGCTGTATCCCGGCACCTCCGAGACGGTGGCCATCCGGCTGGACCCGCCCCGCTCGCCCGAGGTCCGCGCGGGCGATGTGCCGCTGGCCGTACGCGTGCTGCCGGCGGAGCACCCCGAGGCCGTCACGGTGCCCGAAACGACGGTGCACGTGGAGGAGTTCCACGAGCTGCGCACCGAGATCCTGCCGCGCCGCCGGCGTGGCTGGCTCCGCGGCCGCTACCGGCTGGCGGTGCGCAACGAGGGCAACGCCCCGGCCCGGATCGCCCTGACACCGGAACAGCCGGGGGAGGAGCTGCGGTTCGCGTTCACTGCCGCCGAACTGCCGCTGGAGCCAGGAGAGTCGGTGGAGACCCGGCTGCGGGTGCGCACCGGCAAGCCGGTCTGGTTCGGCAAGCCCGTGGTCTGGCCATTCACTGTACGTGCGACGGACACCGCGGCGGCTGAGCGTGCCGAACGGCCCGGTGCTCTCGTTCGGCCGCCGCTGGAAGCCGAGTTCGTTCAGATCCCGGTCTTCCCCAAGTGGCTGCTCGCGGTGCTCGCGGCTCTGATCGCGCTGGTGCTCGCTTGGTTCGCGCTCGTCCGTCCGGCGGTGCGCAGCGCCGCCAAGCAGGCCGCCAACGAGGTGGTCCAGCCGCGGCCCACGCCCGGCGGCCAGAACGGGCAGTCTCCAGGGACCGGTTCCGGGGACAAGGCGGGTACGGGTACCCAGGGCGGCAAGGGTTCGACGTCGGGCAAGGGCGGCGGTGGCGGCACCGGCGCAGACGGCGGCGATGGCGGCACCGGTCAGCAGAGTTCGGCCACGATCGATGTACAGACGTCCGGCGGGCAGGACAAGACCGGCGCGTATGTGGTGCCCAAGGGCAAGGTGTTCGGGATCACGGACATCGTGGTCGCCAACTTCCAGGGCGACGAAGGCATCATGACCATCACCTTCGGCGACCGGAAGATCACCACGATCGCTCTGGAGACCTTCCGCAATCAGGACTACCACTGGGTCACCCCCATCAAGATCCCTGAGGACGCCAAGGTCGCCGTGAAGGTGACATGTGCGAAGCCCGGTACTCCGGCAACCGGCCAGCAGGCACAGCAGTGTCATGAGGTCCTGAACGTCAGTGGCGTACTCAGCGACGTCACCCGGTGACATCGCTCCCTCGAACATCGTTCGCCCCGTAGGGCACGAGTGGAAGAGGAGAATCCCACTCCGGCCGAAAACCGGCAGAGCGCGGGATGGTTCCGACACATTTCGCAGAATGCCGGAAGCCCGGAAACGTGGGCCTCCGGCGGGCTTCCGCCCGGCTCCGGCGAGTGCAACTGCTCTGAGCGATTGGCCGGTTCAGGCACCTGACACCATGCCTTGCAGGTGCGAAGGCATCCTGAGTGGGTGTCAAGGCGGCGCGCCACGTCGGCATGCGTCGGACCTCGATGCCCTCGCGGCGCAGGCCCCCGCCGGACGGTCCGCCGAGGCCCGGGAGATCGTCGAGGTGATCGCCTGTCCAGCGGGCGACGCGGTGGCTTCGTGCAGGGAGTGGTTCTGCGCGTCGACGGCGGCCGCACTGCCGTCTGACCGGCCCGACAGGGGGGAATGCGCCGCACGTGCCCGGGCCCCTGGCCGCGGCGCCCTGTCGCGGAGGGGCACCGGCCCCCGTTTCCCTTGCCGACGGAGTGCCGATACGCAGCCCGCGAAGGTGCCCGGTCCGCCGGTCACCCGGTCGCCGTCCGGTCGAGCGCTGCGATGAGCCGCCGCAGACGGCGGCGGGAGTCGGCGGGCGGCACCGTCCGGGGTGCGCCGCAAGAGAGGGTGCCCGACCACGGGTGGCCAGGTCACGCGGGCCTGCAGCGGCTGCTGCCGGCCCGGCGCAGCGAGCGAAGGCCCGCCCGGACGCGACCGTCGCCGGCTTCACGTCCGTGATGAGCGCCTGTCCCTCGGGCGCCCGCGGAACCCAGGTCCTGCCGCTGCCGCGCGGAAACGCGGTCGGCTCGTCGTACCAGGCGGGGCTGCCCGGGCGGGGGAACCCGACCCACCGCAGGTCCCCGAGCGCGTCGAGTGCCATGCCGTCGGGGACCGGCGAGTTCGGTTGCCCGCTCGGCAGCCGGCAGCACACCCGGCTTCTTCGGTACCCGTCCGACGGCAGTCCCCTTGCCCGCAAGGCTGCCCTCGCGTTCATTCCGCGGCTCGGCGGGGCCGGGCAGGCTCTGGTGTTGAAGTGTGTCCGCCTTCGAGGGGAGCGCCCGTGCGCGCGCACGACAAGGAGAACGAGCAGAGCGACACGCGGTCCGCGCCGCGTCGGCCGGCCGGCCCGGCGCCCGCCGGGCTGGAGGCGCTGCAGCGAGCGGTGGGCAACGAGGCGGTGACGCGGGCCGTCGCACGGGAGCGGGACGGGCAGGTGCAGCGTCGCTCCCTGGTGCACGATGTGCTGCGCTCTCCCGGCAGGCCCATGGACGCCCGGCTACGTGAGGAGATGGAGGCCCGGTTCGGGGGCGCCGACTTCAGCGGTGTGCGCGTCCACTCGGACGAGGTCGCCCGCCGCTCGGCGGTGGAGATCCAGGCCAAGGCGTACACCTCGGGGGCGCATGTGGTCGACGGCGGCCGGATGACGAAGGAGGACTGGGCGCACGAGCTGACCCACTACCTGGACCAGCAGGCCGGCCCGGTTCCCGGTACGGACAACGGCTCGGGCCTGCGCGTCTCGGATCCCGCCGACGCGGGAGAGCGCCGCGCGGTCGCCAACGCGCGCAGGGTGATGAGCGGCGGCGCGCCGGTGCAGCGGACGGCCGAGGAGCACACGAGCGGCCACCCCACCGGCAGCCGCCGGACCCACGCGGCCTCGCCCGTCCAGCGGAACGAGGACGACGACCTGCGCAACGCCAAGACGCCGGACGAGATCCTTGCCGCCCTGAAGAAGTCGGGCCATTCGGACGACGACGCCTGGCAGTTGATGCAGTACATGACCTCCCAGCAGTTCCGGCCCGGTGAGGGGCAGAGCGAGTTCAACATCCTCGACAGCATCAAGCAGGCCTCGCAGCAGCGGATTGCCGCGGTCCGCAGGAGGCAGGCCGGAGAGCTGCTGGCCAAGCGGTGGACGATCCGTCACTACACGGGCCGTGATCCGGAGAACCCGCCGAGTTTCACGGAGATCGCGTCGACGTACGAGAACGCGGCCGCCGGCCGGGCGAGCGAGCACACGAATGTCGCCGACTGGCGCTCGCTCGGCAATATCAAGTTCACGTTCTACCTGGTGGCCGTGGACGGCCAGGTGCCCCAGCGCAACTGGCTCAACAACACGCACTGGTACGCGGAGTGGGACCTCGACGAGATCGCGGACTGCTGGATCTCCCCGGACCTGCTGGAGAAGATGAACAAGTCCATGGACGCCGACGCGGCCCGAGAGACGATGAAGACGGCCAAGGCGTTCCGCGGCACCGGCGCGCAACTCAAGGAACTGCTCGCGGTCAGCGCCTTCGGTAGTGGCAACGATCCGGCCGCCGCCCTCGACACCGCGATCGGCGGCGCCTTCGAGCTGAAGGTCCCCGGCGGGCTGACGGTCAAGGAGTGGAAGAAGAAGTAGGTCCCGGCGAACCGTCCGGCCCACGGGCTGACCAGCAGGCCCGGCCGCTGGCGGGATCGGAAGAGCCGGACCCTTGAACATTTCTGGGGCTGGTTCTCGGGGCGATGTGGCGATGCATGTCAAGACATGACCGACGTTGCTCCCCCCTGGATCCGAGTCTTGTCCCACCAAGGCCCGCACACACACCCGCTACGTCATCAACTGCGGCCTGTCAGAGGAGGGACGGCGGGCACCTCGATCGCGTTCTCGATGTCGGCCTCCGTCAGCTTGAACGCCTCGGGGTAGGCGTCGCGGCGGGTGCGGCGGGCGGGTTCGATGGTGCGCCAGGTATAGAGGCAGCGCGGGCACTGCAGCACGTCCCACACACCGGGGACCGGGGACGCGGCGAGCTGGGTGATCGTGTCGAAAGCGCAACGGGGGCACTCAAGGTGCTCGTCGTTCACGGGATTTGTCCTTTCAGGGAGGAGGGGAGGAGTGACAGGCGTCAGTGGCGGTCGGCGATGAGGCGCTGCAGGCGGGCCGTCCATTCTGCGGTCTCGGGCAGGTCCTTGGCCGGGGTCGAGAAGTTGCCGCGGACGTCCGGGGCGACCGGCGTCGTCGCATCGATGATCATCTTGCTGGTGATGCCGACGGGCTGCGCGGCGGGCGCGAGTTCCAGGACGGACAGGTTGGGGATGACGACGACGTCGTCCTTCGGGTTGACCTTGGCGGACATGGCCCACATGACCTGCGGCAGGTTGAACGGGTCGACGTCCTCGTCGACGAGGATCACCTGGGCCACGTAGCCAAGTCCGTGCGGCGTCGTCATGGCGCGCATGCCGACGGCCTTGGCGAAGCCGCCGTACCGCTTGGCCGTGGAAATGATCACCATCAGGCCGTGCGTGTACATGGCGTTGACCGCCTGCACCTCGGGGAACTCGGCGCGCAGCTGCTTGAGCAGCGGCACGCACGTGTTGGGTCCGACGAGGTAGTCGCACTCGGTCCACGGCATGCCGAGATAGAGGGACTCGAAGATCGGGTTCGTGCGGTACGAGACGCGGTCCACGCGGATGACGGGCATGCGGCGGCCGCCCGAGTAGTGTCCGGTGAACTCGCCGAAGGGGCCCTCGATCTGACGCTTGCGAGACTCGATGACGCCCTCGATGACGACCTCGCTCCCCCAGGGCACGTCGAAGCCGGTGAGCGGCGCGGTGGCGATCGGCGCGGGCGCGCCGCGCAGGGCGCCCGCCATTTCGTACTCGCTCTGGTCGTACGCCATCGGCATCCCGGCCACGATCGCCATCACCGGGTCGTTGCCGAGGGCGATGGCGATGGGCAGGTCCTCGCCCCTCTCCTCGGCCTTGCGCAGGTGCTGGGCGACGTCGTGCATCGGGACGGGCTGGAAGGCGAGCCGGTCCCGGCCGATGACCTGGATCCGGTAGGTGCCGACGTTCTGCTTCCCGAAGTCGTCCGGGTCCTCGGGGTCGCGGGAGACGACGGCGGCCTTGTCGAGATAGAAGCCACCGTCTCCGTCGTTGAGGCGGAACAGCGGCAGCACGGAGAACAGGTCGATGTCCTCACCCTCCCGGGTGTTCTCGCGCCAGGGCGCGTCCTCGCGGCGCTCGGGCGCGACGGGGAACGCGTCCCAACGGCGGGCGAACTCCTCGACCTGCTCCTTGACCGGGGTGTTCCGCGGCAGTCCGAGGGCGAGCGCGTGGTTGGCCCAGGAGCCGTGGACGTTGAGGGCGATGCGGGCGTCGGTGAAGCCCTTGACGTTGTCGAAGTAGAGCGCGGGGGCGTTCTCGCCGATGCGGCCCGTCGCATTGGCGGCGGCCGCGAGATCCGGCTCGGGCAGCACCTCGTCGGTGATGCGCAGCAGCTGCCCTTCCTTCTCCAACCTGTCCAGGAAACTGCGCAGATCGTCGTATGCCATAGGGAACTCCTTTGCGGTTGAGAAATGTCAGGCGGCGTCAGCCGACGATCGGGAGGCCGTGCGCGCCGCGCGCATCCCGGCCCAGCGCTTGGCGGCGGGCGCGGGCAGGTCGAACTGGTCGAGGATGCGGGCCGTGATGTGGTCGACGATGTCGTCGACGGTCCGCGGGTTGTTGTAGAAGGCGGGCATGGGCGGCACCACGTGCACGCCCATGCGGGCAAGTTCGAGCATGTTCCGGAGGTGGATCTCGCTCAGCGGTGTCTCGCGCGGGACGAGGACCAGCTTGCGGCGCTCCTTCAGGACGACGTCGGCGGCGCGGGCCACGAGCCCCTCGGCATAGCCGGTCCTGATCCCGGCGAGGGTCTTCATGGAGCACGGCACGATCACCATGCCGTCGGTGCGGAACGAACCGGAGGAGATGGTGGCGCCCTGGTCCTCGGGATGGTGCGTGACATCGGCGAGCGCGGACACGCCGGCCACGGACAGGCCCGTCTCCAGCTCGATGGTGGTGCGCGCCCACCGGGACAGCACCAGATGCGTCTCCACGTCCGGCAGCTCCCGCAAGTGCTCCAGGAGCCGGACACCGAACGGGGCTCCCGTCGCCCCGGTCATTCCCACGACCAACCGCACAAGACCACTCCTCACACCTCGCTGACCTGTGTTTCCACGCTAGGAGGCGGTTCTGGGCGGGCGGCGGTACCCTCGGGACTCACGATGGGGAAAAACGGACAGTCTGAGGTCAAGGAGCTGGCCTACACCCCGACCGTGGGCGCCGCGGCCGGGGTCGAGGTGATGGAGCTCGCCGATCTGTACGAGCGCTCGCGCCGCCATGGCAACGACCCGTACGTGCCGCTGCGGCCCGCCTTCCACCAGCTGATCGGCGCCCGCTCGCGGCCGCTGCGGATGTGGGTGGACTTCGTCGAGCACGAGCTGCGGCCCGGGTCGTGGCTGTGGATCCGACCGGGTCAGGTGCAGCGGTTCGGCCCCGACCTGGTGGCGGCGGACGGGGTCGTGGTGCTGTTCCAGCCGGGCTTCCTGCCGTCGGCCACGGTGTCGGCGGCGCACATGGACCCGCCCTACGAGCAGTGTCCGACGACGCCGGACAGCGCGGCGGCGGAGGGCCTGCGGCGGGCGCTCGACCACCTCTCGTACGAGTACGGTGCGATGGCCTCGCTTCCCCTCCAGGCACACACCGAGGTGTTGCGCGCGCTGCTGTCCGTCCTTGTGGTGCGGTTCGCACAGGCGCGCGGCCCGGCGCCCCGGCCGACCCCCGCGTCAGAGACTTTCCGCCGTTTCCACTCGGCCGTGGAGCGGGACCATGCGGTGACCCGACGCGTGGAGGACTACGCAGCGGCGCTCGGCTACAGCCCGCGCACCCTGACCCGTGCGACGCTCGCCGCGACGGGACGTACCGCCAAGCAGTACATCGACGACCGGGTGCTGCTCGAGGCGAAGCGGCTGCTGTGGCACAGCGGTCTCGCCGCGAAGGAGGTCGCGCACCGGCTCGGGTTCACCGACGCCAGCGACTTCACGAAGTTCTTTCGGCTACGGACGGGCGTGACGCCGGGCGCTTTCCGCGAAGACCCATCGCCACGTCATCAGAATGGGCACCACACGCCCACCTGAACGCTCCTCGCTGCACCGTCATCGCCCAGGCCTACCGCAGGACAGGTTGGCGCATGGCCTGCCCCCGGCCGGGGCCCTCAGCACCCGGCTCGGGCTGCCGGGCCAGGGCTTGCCCTGCGGTTGCTCATCGGCAGACAGTGAAGTTGTCGGCGAGCGCGGCCTGAGAGGTCAGTCGATCAAGGCCTCTACCTGGTTGGATGATGTATGGGCACGCGCAGCCCGGCTGCCGGGGGCGGCAGCCGGGGCTACGGGAGGACTGCGGTCAGGAGGCGGTGCCGGTCACCGTGGTGCCGGACTTGGTCAGGTGGTACGTGACGGTGGCGCCGGACCAGAAGTGGAAGGTGAGCGTCACCGGGGCGCCGTCCTTGAGCGACTTGAGGAAATCGGCCTTGACGGTGGTGGTGTTGGCGCTGTAGTCGGGGCCGTAGTTGGCGAACGACTGGAACGTGGTCCAGGAGGCCGGGCCGGCGGCGGTGCCGTCGGCGTAGGTGGACTCCACGTTGGCCATCAGGTCACCGTTGAACCGGGTCGGGATGGTGAGCCCGTCGGCGGTTCCGGTGGCGTCGGAGAGCACCGGCTTGTCGTACGAGCGCACGTTGAGCTGCCAGGGGACTCCGTCGGAGTACCGGACCTGGAGTGTCGCGTCGACGCCGTGGGTGCGGTCGCCGGCGAGCCGGGTGAGGGCGTCCGCGGTCAGCGTCAGCTGGTCGCCGTCGAGGGTGTAGTCGCGGAAGGGGACCAGCTGCCGGTCGCCCTGCCAGAGCCCGGTGAAGGTGAGGCCGTTGCGGTTCAGGGTGATGGTCTGTGCCGTGATGGGGGCGGACTTCGGCAGGAAGATGTTGTCGGTGGAGGCGGTGCCCGAACGGGTGGTCCAGGACGCCTTGATCAGGGCTGCCAGCTCGGGGTCCCGCCACTGCATGGTGGAGCGGTTCAGGAAGTCGTTTTCGGCGTCCCAGACCGCGCTGGTCATGCCGTTGGCCCGGGCCTCGTAGTTGACCGCCTCGAAGTACTTCAGCATCTCCCCGCGCTCGACGACGCCGGAGTAGGGCGAGGTGAGCAGGCCGTATTCGCCGAGGTAGACGGGGATGCCCTTGGCGACGAGGGTGTCGTGCACCCGGGCGAAGCCGTCGGTCAGGTCCTTCTGGGTCCTGGCGTCGAATGTCGTGCCGTTGGCGATGTTCACGCTGAACGGATAGAAGCTGTAGTAGTGCACGGTCGCCACCAGGTTGCGGTCGTGCAGCGAGTTGATCGTCGTCGACAGGTCGTCGAGCCAGTGCTGGGCGGAGTTGGTCTCCTCCGAGGGCAGGACGAGCAGGCGGTCCTTGTTCCGCCCGCCGGAGTTGCGGACGATGCTGTGGAACGAGGTGTTGAGCTCTCGCAGGTACTGGGTCTTCTGGGCGTCGGTCGCGTTGGAGAACTGCGGCTCGTTGATGCTCTCCATGAGCAGCGTGCGTGGCTCGTCCTTGAAGGCGGTGGCGATCTGCTGCCAGGTCGAGTTGAACCGCGCCATGATGGTGTCGTGGTCGGTGGACATGTTCTCGATCCACTTCCACGAGTCGTGGTGGACGTTGATCTCGACGTAGAGGCCGTCCGCCAGCGCCAGGTCGACCACCTGCTTGACCCGCTTCATCCACACCGGGTCGATGGTGTAGGGGGCGGTGTCGGACTGGTGGGGGAACCAGGTGACGGGGATGCGGACGCTCCGGAAGCCCCGGGCCCGGAGGCCGTCGAAGGTCGCCTTGGTGGTGAGCGGGTTGCCCCAGGAGGTCTCGTCGGGGATGGCGTCCAGGGTGTTGCCGAGGTTCCAGCTGGGCTGCATCTGGGCCACGGCGGCCATCGGGTCGTGCGGGACCCTGGCCCCTGCCGCCTCGGCTGCGGGCTGGGGCTGCTCGGCCGGTGCGGCGGCGGCCGTGCCACAGGCGAGGCTGCCTGCGGTGAACAGGGCCACCACGAGGCCGGCCGTCCGGTGGAGTCGGCGGTGGCGCGGTCGCGCGGTATGCGGTGCGTCATTCACGGCGTGTCCCTTTCGTGTGAACGGGTGGGGGATCCCCTGACGGGTTTGTCAGGGGAGCGGCAGGGGCTCGTAGTCGAACCGGTCGAAGTGGACGGTTCCGGTGGCGGCGTACATGCCGATGACCCGGCCGGTGAACCCGCCGGCCACCTCGGTGGACAGGTAGCGGCCGTCGAGCGCGGCGAGTGCGGTGAAAGTGCCGTCCGGCTCCTCGATGCCGAAGGAGAGGGTGTCGGGCCCGGTCCGCGCGCCGCTCGGGGGCAGCGGAGCGATCTCGACGCCGAGTACCACCGCTCCGGCGGCCACCGGACGAGCGGCGACCTCGGTGCGCAGCGAGCCGATGCGGGCGAGCACCCTCACCTCGCCGTCGGCCGCCTCGATCTCGTAGTGGTGCTCCTCGTCCAGGCGGACAGCGAGGCCGCCGCGGCCGTCGGTGGCGTCGACCAGGGTGCGGGCCCGGCAGGCGAGGTGCTGCTGGCGCCGGCCGACGAAGACCGCGTCGTTCTCGTCCAAGGAGGCACCCGCAGCGTGCAGGGTCAGCCAGCCGGATCGTTCCTTCGTGGTGCACAGGCGCTCCGGCCGCTCGCGCAGCGAGATCCACCGGGGATGCAGCTCGGCCTGGTCGAAGTCGTCCCGGGTCGGTACGGCGGGCGCGGGGTGCAGCGGCCAGGCCGGGGTGGGCAGTTCGGGGGTGACCTCGCCGACGACCGGCCAGCCGTCCACCCACTCGACCGGGGCGAGGAAGGTCTCCCGGCCGAGCACGTGCCAGCCGGGGGTGCCGCCGCGCGGCCGTACGCCGAGCAGCACCATCCACCAGGAGCCGTCGGGCGCCTGGACGAGATCGGCGTGCCCGGTGTTCTGGATCGGGCGGGCGGTGCTGCGGTGGGTCAGGACCGGGTTGGCCGGGCACGGCTCGAACGGGCCGGAGGGCGTGAGGCCGCGGGCGATGGACACGCCGTGGCCGCGCTCGGTGCCGCCCTCGGCGATCATCAGGTACCAGTACCCGCCGATGCGGTAGAGGTGAGGGGCCTCGGGGGCCAGGGCGCCGGGGGTACCGGACCAGATCCGGTACGGCTCGCCGAGGGTCTCGCCGGTGGTCGGGTCGATGCGGACCTGGGAGACGCCGGCGACGGTGCACCAGCAGGTGCCGTCCTCGTCCCAGGCGAGGTCCGGGTCGATCCCGGGGACTCCGGGCAGCCGGACAGGGTCGGACCACGGACCGGCCGGGTCGGTGGCGGTGAAGAGCATGTTCCCGCCGTCGCCGACGTTGGTGACGATCAGCCAGAAGCGGCCGTCGTGGTGGCGCAGCGTCGGTGCGTAGATCCCTCCGGAGGAGGGCATGTCGCGCGGGAGGCGCAGCTGGCTCGGCCGGTCCAGGGCGTTGCCGATCTGCGTCCAGTTCACCAGGTCGCGGCTGTGGAAGACCGGGATGCCGGGGAAGTACTCGAAGCTGGAGCAGACGAGGTAGTAGTCGTCGCCCACGCGGCAGATGCTGGGGTCGGGGTGGAAGCCGGGAATCACCGGGTTGGGGACGGTGCCGGCGGGCTGGGACTGGTCTGACACGTGGTCGGTTCCTTTCGGAGGTCTGTGTTCGGGGGTGGTGCCCCGACCTCTGGGGAGTCCGGGGCACCACCGGCTCATCGGGTTCAGCCGATCGCGCAGGAGGCGCCGTTGAACCAGAAGGCGGACGGATCGGCGTCACTGCTGGACCAGGTGGCCCTGAAGCCCCACTGGACGCTCCCGCCCTGCGGGACGGCGGCGTCGTAGGACACGTTCCCGGCGTTGACGCTCGGGCCGCTCTGCGACACCGAGGCGTTCCAGCTGTTGGTGATGCTGTTGTCGCCGGGGAAGTTGAAGCCGAGGGACCAGCCGTTGACCTGGCCGAGGCTGTTGTTGACGACCGTCACGGAGCCGACCATGACGCCCCGCCACTCGTTCTTGTTGTAGACGACCCGGCAGGCCGCGCTGGCCGGGTGCATCTGGACGACCGTGATGCTGTAGGCGGGCACGGTCTGGGTGGTCGCGCTGCCGCTCTGGGCCGTGCCGATCGAGTGGGCGTTCTTGAGGTAGGAGTGGACGGTCGGGGTGGCGGAGGAAGGGGTGAACCCGGTGTAGGAGAGGTTCACCGTGGCGTCGTTGTTCGGGTCCCTGTTGATCAGCATGACGTCCACGTCGCCGTCGGCGCGGCGGACGGCGTGCGCGGAGAGCAGCGAGGACGAGCTGGCGGCCTTGACCAGGGTGTCGCCGGGCGCGCCCAGCCTGCTGATCATCTGGATGCCGTAGTAGGCGGGGAAGGGCGTGTTGACGGGCGGCTCGCAGGAGGCGCCGCTGGAGACCATGCCGCCGTCGTTGTAGTCGGTGGCGCCCTCGACGGTGGTCACCTTGCTGCAGTCGGTGCCGTTGCGCAGGTCCCACCAGTCCACGTTGAACGCGCCGTTCTCCAGCCAGGTGAGGTAGTTGTCCGGCGCGAACAATCCGTTCGGGGAGGTGTCCAGGTAGGCCTGGGCGTTCGCCTCGGTCACCGCGATGCCGACGTTCGGGGCGTTGGATCCGGCGTACTGGTTGATCAGCGAGCGCACGGTGCCGGCGATGTTCGGGTTCTGGGCCTGCGGTTTGGTGAGCAGGTCGGCCGGGCTGGTGCTGGTGGGGTAGGCGTGTACGACGGCGAAGTCGATCTTTGAGCCGGCGATCGACAGGACGGTGTGGTTCCAGTCCATGGTGTCGCCCGGGCCGACGATGCCGTCCGGCCAGTAGCCGGGGGTGGTCAGCACGGCACCGATCTTGATGCTCGGGTCGGCCGCCTTCATCGCCGAGATGTACTGCAGCAGGTTGTCGGCGTAGGTGGTGGCGCTCTTGCTGCTGTGGGTGTCGTACTCCCAGCCGTTGCCGTTGCTGTACTCGCCGTTGCCGTAGACCTCGTTGCCGACCTCCCAGTACTTGACGCCGTAGCCCTTGGTGACGTTGGCGTACCGGACCCAGGCGGCGGCCTCCTGCGGGGTGCCGGAGCCGTAGTTGGCGGTGATGATCGGCTGCGCTCCGGCGGCGCGCACGGTGCCCATGAAGGCGTCGAAGCCGGTGTTCGGGGCGACGTACGCACCGGCGTCGGCGGTGCCGGTCTGCCAGTGGTAGACGTCGGAGTGGCTGCCGCCGGGGTAACGGACGGCGTTGATGCCGGCCGTGCTGAGCAGGCCGGGGGTGGCGGCGGAGTTCATGTTGGCGTCGTAGACCGGGATGTTGACGCCGACGCCGGTGGCGGGGACGGCAGCGAGCTGCAGGGCGGCGTCGACCGACACCGACACGGAGTTCGCGGCGGCGGCGGGCGGTGCGACGGCGGCGATCGCGCCGGTGACGGCGAGCGCGAGGGCCGCAGCGGCGGCTATGGCGCGTTCACGACAGGGGTGGACGGGTGATTTCATTGCGTCCCTCCAGGGGGTGGGGGTGCGTGGTGTTCGGGTGGGGGATCGAACTCCCGCAAGCTGGACGGTGGAGCCCGGCGGGTTGCTTGGGGTCGGGCCCGGACGCGAAGTGTGTTCCGCACGGATGCGGGCCGGCGCGGTGGGGCGCGCGCGGTCGCACGGCGCACGATCAACTCCCTTCGGGAGAAGTCCTGGTGAGGCGGAGCAGGACGGCGGACGGGGCCGACGGCAGGGTCAGGGTGAGTCCGGCGGTGCCGGAGGCCAGACGGTGGCGGCCTGGCTGGACGACGGGTAGAGCACTTCGACGCGGACGTCGGCACCGACCAGGTGGGGCAGGTCGAGATCCCGGACGGCCTCCGCGCCGTGGCGGCGCCAGGCGCTGACATAGGTGGTGGCCGGGGTGTGCAGTGCCAGGGCGATCCACGGGTCCTCCCAGCCCGGAAGCCCGAGCGGCCGGGCAGGCAGGGCTTGCGGCAGGTCGGTGCGGATCGCCTTGTGGGCGGCCACCGCTTCGTGAACCAAGTCACGTGCCTCAGAGGTGAGTTCGGTGAGCCGGCCGGAGAGGTGGATGCGGCCGAGGAGCCCGTTGGCCATGGTGAGGGCGACTTCGTCGGGGGAGTCCTCGGGCAGCGGGTACGCCCAGACGGCGCCCCGCGGCAGCGGTGCGCCGGGGCGCGGAGTGCTGGTCTTCTCGCCGGGTGCGCCGAGGCGGACCAGGCGGGGCGGGCCCGGCTCGCCCAGGGAGACCTCCAGCTCCAGGGCGTCGCGGCCCCAGCGGATCGTCTCGTGCGGGTCGGTCATGATGCCTTCCTCGATGGGGAGACGCGGCGCGAGGTCAGTGCGCGCGCAGGACCGCGCAGCCGCCGGGCGCCAGCTCGCTCAGCGGCCCGTCCGTGAGCAGGTCATGGCCGGGCCGGGGCAGCGGTACAGCCTCGGCGCTGTGGTTGAGCAGCAGGTGCCAGCCGCGGCCGTCCGGGGTGTGCCGGGTGACGGCTTCGACGCCCGTCGGCAGGCCCGGAAGCTCCGGGGCGACCCTGGCCTCCGTGAGCAGTCGGCCGACCAGGGCGGCGTAGCCGGATTCGTCGAGGTGGGTGGAGAGGTACCAGCCGTGGCCGGAGCCGAAGCCGTGGCGGGTGAGTGCCGGGCTGCCGGAGAGCATGCCGTGGGTGTAGGCGGCGAGCGCCTCGGCGCCCTCGGCGCGCAGGGATTCGCTCCAGGAGGTGGCAGTCGAACCGTCGGAGAGCGTGATCTGCTCGTCCTGGCGCAGCGGGCGGTACTCCTCGACCCGGATGCCGAGCGCCTCGCGCAGCGGGGCGGCCGGGTAGCCGCCGAGCCGGGAGTGCAGGCGCTCGTCGACCACGCCGCTGAAGTGCTGGACGAGCAAAGTGCCGCCGGCGGCGACGTAGCGGCGCAGGTTCTCGGCGCCCGCGTCGGTGAGCAGGAACAGGGCGGGGGCGAGGACCAGCCGGTAGCGGCTCAGGTCGTGCTCGGGGTGGGCGAAGTCGACCGTCCGGCCGGTGTCCCAGAGCGCCCGGTGGGCGCGGCGCAGCGCGGCGAGGTAGTCGAGCTCGGACGACGGGAGCCCGTCGACGCGCATGGCCCACCAGGCGTCCGAGTCGTGCAGGACGGCGACCTCGGCCCGGACGGTGGAGCCGGCGAGTTCGCCGAGCCGGGCGACGGCCTCTCCGGCCGCCGTGACCTCGCGGAAGGTGCGGCTGTCCGGCCCGGCGTGCGGGACCATCGCCGAGTGCCACTGCTCGGCGCCGGCCCGGGACTGGCGCCACTGGAAGAACAGCGCGCCCTCCGAGCCGCGGGCGATGTGGGCGAGCGAGTGGCGCAGGATGTCCCCCGGCTCCTTGGCGAGGACGCGGCCGCCGGCGTAGACGGTGTTGGTGCCCTGTTCCATCAGCAGCCAGGGGGCGCCGCCGGCGATCGAGCGGGCCCGGTCGGCGTCGAAGGCGGCCTGGGCGGCGGCGTCGACGCCGGGTGCGCTGGGGTAGTGGTTGACGGAGACCACGTCGACCTCGCGGCCGAAGGCCCACAGGTCCAGGTTCTGGTAGCCGGGCAGCATGAGGTTGGTGGTGACGGGGCGGTCGCTGTGGGCGCGGATCGCGTCGCGCTGCTCGCGGTAGGCGGCGAGGGTCTCGTCGGACCAGAAGCGGCTGAAGTCCAGCGTCTGGCCGGGGTTGTGGTGCCACTGGCTGGCTCGGGGCGGGAGGATCTGCTCCCACGAGGTGTAGTTCTGGCTCCAGAAGGCGGTGCCCCAGGCCTCGTTGAGGGCGTCGAGGGAGCCGTGGCGGGCGCGCAGCCAGACCCGGAAGGCGGCGGCGGTGTGGTCGCACAGGCAGAGGGTCACGTACTCGTTGTGGACGTGCCACAGGGCGAGCGCCGGGTGGTCGCCGTAGCGTTCGGCGAGGGCGGTGGCGATGCGGCGGGCGGCCCGGCGGTAGGCGGGGGCGGTGAGGCAGTAGGTGTCCCGGCTGCCGTGGGTCAGGCGGGCGCCGTCGGGGCGGACCGGCAGGGCGTCCGGGTGGGCGAGGGTGAACCAGGGCGGCGGGGAGGCGGTGGGGGTGGCCAGGTCGACGGCGACGCCGGCCGCGTGGAGGCGGTCGAGGTGGGCGTCGAGCCAGGCGAAGTCGTACCGCCCCTCCTCGGGCTCCATCAGGGCCCAGGAGAACACGCCGACGGTGGCGAGGTTGACCCGCGCCCGGCGCATCAGCGCGTCGTCCTCCTTCCACACCTCCGCGTCCCACTGCTCGGGGTTGTAGTCCCCGCCGAAGGCGAGCCCGCCGAGGCGGTCGGTGAGCCGGCGGATGTCCATCGGGGAACTGTCCTTCTGGTCGCGGTGTGTCAACTGCGGTGCGATGCCGGGGCCGTGCTTTCGCGGACCACCAGCTCCGGTGGCATCAAAAGGAGTTGATCCTCCGGCTGGTCGCCCGCGCCGGTCGCGGCGATCCTCGCCATGACCTGGTCGACGGCGACCTGCCCGAGGTCCTTCTTGGGACTGGTCACCGAGGTGAGCCGGGGGGAGTGCTGCTCCGCCAGCGGGTCGGGGCAGATGGCGAGCACGGAGGCGTCCTCCGGCACGGTCCGTCCGCCGACGCGCAGCAGGCTGAGCAGCGGGCCGATCGCGGCCTCGTTCTGCACGACGAGCCCCGTGGTGTCCGGGCGGTCCGCGAAGATGCGGGCCAGGGTGCCCGCGGTGCTCTCGTACGTGCCCTCGCACGGCCGGTGGAGGACGCGCAGGCCGCGCTGCTCGGCGCGTTGGCGGAATCCGTTCAGGGTTCGCTCGGCGTAGCCGGCGTGGCGGCGGTAGACGCCGCTGCTGTAGCCGATGAAGGCGACGTCGCGGTGGCCGAGGTCGGCCAGGTGGTCGGCGCACAGGGCGCCCGCAGTGGCGAAGTCGTGGTCGACGCAGGAGAGTCCGGCGGGGTCGTCGGGCAGGCCGATGAGGGCGGCCGGGATCTTTTCGGCCTGCAGGACCGGGATCCGGTCGTCGTCCAGCCGGACGTCCATGAGGATGACCCCGTCGGCGAGTCCGGTGGCGGCGACCCGGCGGATGCCCTCGGGCCCTTCGTCGTTGGTGAGCAGCAGAACGTCGTAGCCGTGTTCGCGGGCGGCCACGGTGACGGCAATGGCGATCTCCATCATGGTGGGAACGTGCACTTCGGGGTGGAGCGGCACCACCAGGGCGATGACGTGGGAGCGCTTGCCCGCAAGAGCCCGGGCACCCGCGTTGGGGTGGTAGCCGAGGTCCGTGACGGCGTGCTCGATGCGGGTCCTGGTCTCGTCGGAGATCGGGCGCTTGCCGCTCAGTGCGTAGCTGACCGTGCTGGACGAGACGCCGGCGTGCCTGGCCACATCGGCGAGTGTCACCATCGTTCTGCTTCCTTCTGTCGGTTCTGGGGAGCGGTCCCTGTCACGCGGCTGGGGAGGGGCGCGCGGGACCGCTCCCGGTCTGCGGGGCCCCGGGCTCAGCCCTTGATCGCGCCGGTGAGGACGCCGGTGCGCAGGTGCTTCTGCACGAACGGGTAGACGATCAGCAGCGGTACCAGGGTGAGGACCACGACCGCCATCTGCAGCGACAGCGGCGCGGTCTGCGCGTGGGTCGTGCCGAAGCCGGAGTTGACGGAGCCCGGCAGGCCGTTGCCCCGGTTGACGTAGGTGAGCAACACGTATTGCAGCGGCCACTTCTGACTGTCCGTCGGCATGTAGAGCATCACGTTGAAGAACGCGTTCCAGTAGCCCACGGCGTAGAACAGCGCGGTGACGGCGGTGACGGCGCGTGAGGTGGGCAGGACGACGGACCACAGGATCCGCCAGTCCCCCGCGCCGTCCATGCGGGCCGCGTCGATCAGTTCGGAGGAGGTCTCCTGGTAGAAGGCGCGCAGCACCAGGATGTTGAAGACGGAGACGGCGCTGGGCAGGATCAGCGCCCACCACTGGTCGTACCCGCCGAGTCCGGTGACGACCAGGAAGCTCGGGATCAGGCCGCCGCTGACGAACATCGTGGTGATCAGCAGCAGCAGGACGAAGCGGTGCCCGAGGGAGCGGGGCCGGGAGAGGCCGTAGGCGCACAGGACGGAGACGGCCATGGAGATCGCGGTGCCGACCACGGTGATGCCCAGGCTCACCATCAGTGCGGTGACGACCGTCGGGTCGCTGAGCATCTGGCGGTACGTCTCGGTGGTCAGGCCGTCCGGCCAGATCACCAGGCCGCCGGCCCGGTTGACGGCGCCGGGGGTGGAGAAGCTGGTCACCACGATGATCCAGAGCGGGACCAGGATGACGGCGAGCGTTGCGCCGAGCGTGAGCCCCTTGGCGGCCTGGCCGACGGCGGTGGGCGGCTCCTCCCAGGGTGGGCGGGCGGAGCGGGCCCGGCGGCGGGCGGCTGCTGCTGCCGTGCGGCGCTGCTCGCGCCGCGAACCGATGGTGAGTGCGTTGGTCATCTGCGATACAGCCCGTCCTCGCCGAAGGCGTGCGCCAGCCGGTTGGCGCCCCAGATGAGCAGGAGGGAGACCACGCTCTTGAAGAGCCCGGCCGCCGCGCCGTAGCTGTAGCCGCCGGTGGCGATGCCGTAGTAGAAGGAGAAGGTGTCCAGGACGTCCGCGGCCTCGTGGCCGACGGCGTCACGCTGGATCAGGAACTGCTCGAAGCCCACCGACAGTGCGTTGCCCAGGCGCAGGACCAGCATCAGCACGATCACGCCGCGCAGGCCCGGCAGCGTGATGTGCCACATCCGCCGGAACCGGCCCGCGCCGTCCGCCGCCGCGGCCTCGTACAGCTCGCTGTTGATCGCGCTCAGCGCCGCGAGGAAGACGATGATCCCCCAGCCCGCCTCCTTCCAGATGACCTGGGAGGTGACCAGCAGCGCGAAGGTGTGCGGGTTGGTCATGATGTCCCAGGTCCCGATGTCGTGCCGGCGCAGGAACTGGTTGAGCACGCCGGCCCCGCCCAGCATCTGCTGGAAGATCGTGATCGCGAGCACCCACGAGAAGAAGTGCGGCAGGTAGACGACGGACTGGAAGATGTTGCGGATCCGCTCGCTCACCACGGAGTTGAGCAGCAGGGCCAGGGCGATCGGGACCGGGAAGAAGAGGACCAGCTGGACGAAACTCAGATACAGCGTGTTCTTCATCGAGGCCCAGAACATCGGGTCGTCGAACAACTGCCGGAACTGGTCGAAGCCGACCCAGTCGCTGTGCCAGACACCGACCAGCGGGTCGTACTCCTGGAAGGCGGTGAGGATGCCGAACAGCGGGACGTAGTTGAACACCAGGAGCAGGACGACCGCGGGCACCGTCATCAGCAGGAGCGACTTGTCGCGCCTCAGCCTGATCCGCCAGTTGAGCCGCGCGGGGCCGGCCGGGCGTCTCGGTGCTGCGGTGCTCACTGGCCGGTGCCGTACTTGTTGAGGACTTTGTCGGTCATCCATCGCTTGAGCCGCTCCCCGGGGCCGGACCGCCAGCCGGCGATGGCGTCCTGCACGTCGGAGACCTTCTTCTTGCCGTGGTAGCAGTCCTTGATGGTGTCCTCGACGGCCTGTGCGGCTGCGGCCGAGGCGATCGCCTGCGGCATGGTGAAGTTCATGCTCCAGAAGGCCGGCTTGGCGAGGTGCTTGACGTTGACGGCCTGCCAGGCCGCGTAGTCCTTGGTGACTATGTCGCCCCCCGGATTGCTGATCACGGAGGGGGGAGCGGCCAGGAACGGGTAGGTCGTCGCCTGGACGTCCTTCTTGCCCTCGTTCGTGAAGGTCGGCACGCCGTTGACGCGCTTGTGGTGCACGCCCTCGACACCGAAGTTGACCAGGGTGTACTCGGCCGTGCCGTAGGGAGCGGCGAGGTAGTTCGCGACGGAGAGCAGTTCCTCGATCTGGGCGGGCTTCAGATCGGCGTTGAGGTAGCTGATCATGCTGGCGGCGGTGCCCATCCAGATTACGGGCGTGCCCTTGCCGTCGCCGGTGAGGGCGTTGAAGGCGCCGCGCCGGTAGTTCGGGTCCGCGGCGACGCCGGACTGGTGGTCGGCCAGATTCCAGGCGCCTGCTCCGCCACCCGCGATGAGTACCTTTCCGCTGTAGAAGCGGGTGGCTCCGTTGGCGACGTCACCGGCGAGGGCGTCCGGGTGTATGTAGCCGGAGGTGGCCAGGCGGTAGTGCCAGTCGAGGGCCTCCAGGAACTCCTGGGTCTCGTACTTGTGGACCAGCTTGCCGTTGTCGACCTTCCAGTTCTGGGGAGCGCCCCAGGCCGTGAAGAGGTAGGTCCACACGTCGTCGAAGGCCCACACGCCCCTCCTGGCGTCGGTCAGCTCCTTGCCGAGGTTCATCAGGTCGTCGGCGGACTTCACCTGGTCGGCCGTGATGCCCCGGGCATCGAGGACGTCCCGGCGGTAGAAGATGGCGCCGGGGATGCAGAAGCTGGTGGAGAAGCAGGGGATCCCGTAGAGCTTGTCGCCCCAGACCCCCATCTGCCAGGCGCCGGAGGGGATGGCGGCCAGGTTGGGGTACTTCTTGACCTTGTCGCCCGACAGGTACGGGGTCAGGTCCGCGAGCTGGGTGCCGATCAGCTCGCCGGTGTTGAAGTTGTTGTTCCACCAGGACGGCAGGTTGATCCAGTCCGGCAGCTTCTTGGCGGCGGTCATCGTCGGAACGATGGTGTCGTAGTGGGTGCCGTCGGCCGGCTTGATCGTGAGGTTGACACCCAGGGCCTTGTGCATGGCCTGGTAGAAGGAGTTGCCGGCCGGCGGGACGGTGCCCCACAGCGGCGTCACGGCCGAGTAGCTGCCGCCCTTGCCCGGAATGCCGGAGACGCTGGCGACCGGGGAGGCCGGGTAGGAGAGGAAGCCGGGGTCCGTCGCCGTGCCGGCGCCGCCCGCGACGGAGGGGATGTCCGGCTTGATGACGGTGCTGGGCACGTAGGCGGGCAGGGCCGCCTTCAGGCCCTGCCCGGTGTTCGCACCGGTCTTGTGTTGCGTGCTGCCGCCGCAGGCGGACAGCACGGGCGCCATCGCGGCGGCTCCCGCGACCGTGGCGGCGGTACTCAGGAAGCTCCTGCGGTTCAAGCCGTATCTCATGGTGGCGTGGCCCCTCTCCGTCGAAGCGCGGGCAAAGCGTCGAAGCGCTTGAATATTTCGGGGACACTAACGATGCGTTACCTGGTTCGGCAAGAGGCTGAACAAATGCAAAATCCATTGACCTTGGGGAGTTGACACTCCCGTCGGAGCGTGCCAGCGTCGAAGCGCTTCGATCACACCGCCGAGCCCGTTCGCCCGAGGGGTATTCCACGTGAGTTCCGTGCCCGTGTCCGCAGCCGGCCTGCCGGACTTCCGCAATCCCGCGCTGCCACTGCGCCGGCGCGTCGACGACCTGCTCGAACGGCTGACGCTCGACGAGCGGATCGCGATGCTGCACCAGTACGCGCCTGCCGTCCCGCGCCTCGGCGTCGCCGCGTTCCGCACCGGCAGCGAGGCCCTGCACGGGGTGTCCTGGCTGGGTGAGGCGACGGTCTTCCCACAGGCCGTCGGACTCGGCGCCAGCTGGGACGAGGACCTCGTGCGCGAGGTCGCCGAGGCGGTCTCGACCGAGCTGCGGGCCTTCCACTACCACCGCCCGCCGGCGGTCGGCAGCCCGGAGCGCGGAGCCAACTCGCTGCAGGCCTGGGCCCCCGTGCTCAACCTGCTGCGCGACCCGCGCTGGGGGCGCAACGAGGAGGGCTACTCCGAGGACCCGGTGCACACCGCGCGGGTCGGCGAGGCGTTCTGCAACGGGCTCTCCGGCGACCACCCGACTTACCTGCGTTCTGCCCCGGTGCTCAAGCACTTCCTCGCCTACAACAACGAGGACGACCGCTGCACCACCTCCTCCGGGCTGCGCCCGCGCGTGCTCCAGGAGTACGACCTGGCCGCCTTCCGGCCCGTCGTCGCCTCCGGCGCCGCGACCGGTGCGATGGCCGCCTACAACCTGGTCAACGGCCGCCCCTGCCACGTCAGTCCGCTCATCGAGGCGGAACTGCGCCGCTGGGCCGAGCCGACCGGCCACGAGCTGTTCGTGGTCAGCGACGCCGAGGCCCCCTCCAACCTGGTCGACCCGGAGCACTACTTCGACGACCACGCCGAGTCCCATGCGGCCGCGCTCAAGGCCGGCATCGACAGCTTCACCGACCACGGTGAGGACAGCGGGATCCCGGTCGGCCGACTGCGCGAAGCGCTGGAGCGCGGCCTGATCGACGAGGCCGACGTGGACCGCGCCGTTCGCCGCCAGCTCGAACTTCGCTTCCGCCTGGGCGAGTTCGACCCGGAACTGGACCCGTATGCGGGCACCGGCCCCGAGGTGATCGACAGCCCCGAGCACCGCGCCCTGGCCCGCAGGGCCGCGACCGAGTCGACGGTGCTGCTCAAGAACGACGGCCTGCTGCCGCTGGATCCGGCCCGCACACCGCGGATCGCCGTCATCGGCCCGCTTGCCGACACCCTCTTCGAGGACTGGTACAGCGGCACCATGCCGTACCGGGTGACTGTCGCCACCGGTCTCGTCGCGGCTCTCGGCGCCCACGGCGGCGAGATCGTCCCGGTGGAGGGCTCCGACCGGATCGCCCTGCGCTCGCACAGCACGGGCGAACTGCTCGGCAAAACCGCCTTCGACCTGACCGACTGGGGTGGCGGTGCCGTCACGCTGCGCGCCGTCGACACCGGCCGCTACCTCAGCCTTCAGGACGACGACGCCCTGGCCGCCGATCAGGACACCATCAAGAGCTGGTTCGTCAAGGAGACCTTCCGGCTCGAACCGGCCGGCCCCGACACCGTGCTGCTGCGCTCTGTGTTCACCGGACGCTACGCCGCCGTGGACCGGGCCGGCGGCCGGGTCACCCTCACCGCCGAGACCGCGGAGGAGGCCGAACACTGGCAGCGCGAGTTGGTGCGCGACGGCATCGCCGAGGCGCGGTCGGCCGCCGAAACGGCGGATGTCGCCGTGGTCGTCCTCGGCAACCACCCGATGATCAACGGCCGCGAGACCGAGGACCGCGCGGACATCGACCTGCCCGAGGGGCAGGAGGAACTGCTGCGCGCCGTCGCGGCCGTCCGCCCGGACACCGCCCTGGTCATGATGAGCAGCTACCCCTACGCCCTCGACTGGGCCGACGAACACCTGCCCGCCGTGGTGTGGACCTCCCACGGCGGGCAGGAGACCGGCAACGCGCTGGCCGCCGTGCTGCTCGGCGAGGCCGAGCCCGCCGGCCGCCTGCCGCAGACCTGGTACCGGGGCGACGACCCGCTGCCCGCACCGCTCGACTACGACATCATCAAGGCCGGCTGGACCTACCAGTACCACCGCTCCGTACCCCTCTACCCCTTCGGCCACGGGCTGTCCTACACCGACTTCGCCCACCGCGACCTGCGCCTGTCGCACCCGTCGATCGGCCAGGACGGCTCGGTCGAGGCCACCGTGACCCTGGAGAACGGTGGAGCGCGGCCCGGCAGCGAGGTGGTCCAGGTCTACGTCCGCGCCCTTCAGGCCCGTTACGAGGCACCCCGGCTGCGCCTGGCCGACTTCCGCAAGGTCCGGCTGGAGCCGGGGGAGAGCCGCGAGCTGACCTTCCGGCTGTCGGCCGAGCAGCTCGCCCACTGGTCCGTCGCCACCGGGGACTTCGCCGTCGACCCCGGCCGCTACGAGGTGCTCGTCGCCCGCAGCGCCGACCACCCCGTGCTCATCGCGCCGCTCACCGTGACCGGGACGCCCGCCGCACCCCGGCCGGGCGTCGAACACCGGATCCTGGCCGTCGAGTTCGACGACTACGAGGACGCCACCATCGTCGACGCCACCCGCTTTGACGGCGACGCCGTCACGCCCACCGATCCCGCACAGCCCGCGAGGCTCCTCTTCCGCGAGGTCGACCTCTCCGGCGCCCGCGCGATCGAGGTCGAGACCGCCCGCGAGGGCGCCGGCACGGGCGGGGCGCGGCTCGACGTCCGCTCCGGCGGCCGGGTGCTGGCCGCGATCGAGGTGCCCGTGACCGGCGACCGATACGCCTGGACCAGCACCACCGCCGAGCTCGCCGCCCCGCTCCACGGCGTGCACGACCTGAGCCTGACCCTGCACGGCGACTTCCGGCTGACCGCCTTCCGCTTCGGCGGGGCCGGCTGAAGCCTCCCACCCCCAGACCGGTGGTCCGCCTGTGAGGGGGCGGGCGGACCGCCCTCCCACCCCTGCCCGGCCTGCGCGCCGGAAGACCCGCCCGCTGCCGCATCCGTTCCGACCCCGTCACCCGCCGCCCGGAGGCGGCCCCCATGTCGCTGCTGACGCCCCACCACCTCACCTCGTCCTCGCAACACCCGGAGGAATCCCCCATGCCGGTCACCGACTTCGGACTCGACGAACTCACCGGCTATCAGCCCGAGTCGACCATTCCGCAGGATTTCGACGAGTTCTGGCGGCGCACCCTCGCCGAGGCCCGCTCGCACGGTGGGGTGGTCAAGGCCGAAGTCGTCACTGCGCAGTACGGACTGCGCACCGTCGAGGTCGATGACGTACGGTTCCCCGGCTGGAACGGCGAGCCGGTGGCCGCCTGGCTGCTGCGCCCGGGCGGCGTGGCGGGCCCGCTGCCGGTTGTCGTCACGTACATGGGCTACTGCGGCGGCCGCGGACTACCAACCGAACACCTGTTCTGGCCTGCCGTCGGCTACGCCCAACTCGTCGTGGACAGCCGGGGACAGGGTCACGACACCCCGGACCAGACCATGGGTGACGGCACCCAGTGGGTCGAGGGCTTCATGACCCGCGGCATCGACTCCCCGGAGAACTACTACTACCGGCGGCTGATGACCGACTGTGTGCGCGCCGTGGACGCCGTCGCAGAGCTGCCCGGTCTCGACGCCAACCGGATCGTGGTGGCCGGCGGCAGCCAGGGCGGCGGCCTGGCCCTCGCCGTCGCCGGGCTCACCGGGGACCGGGTGGCCGCGGTGATGCCGGACGTCCCGTTCCTGTGCCATTACCTCCAGGGCGCGCAGACATCCCTGGATGGGCCGTACCAGGAGCTCGTCAAGTATCTGCGCTGGCACAGCCGGCACCGCTTGCAGCCGACCTTCGCCACCCTCGACTACTTCGACGGCGTCCACTTCGCCCAGCGGGCCACCGCACCTGCCCTGTTCAGCGTTGGCCTGATGGACCCGATCTGCCCGCCCCGGACGGTCTACGCGGCCTTCAACCACTACGCGGGCGAGGACCGCACCATGACCGTCTGGCCCTTCGCCGACCACGCCGGCGGCTGCGGCTCCAACCCGCCCGTCCAGCTGTCCTGGCTGCGTGACCGCGGGCTGGCACCGGAGCTGTGACCGCCGTTCCCGATCACCGAGAGAACAGTGAGGTGCGCCGCATGAGTAGGTTGGCCTTCCCGGAACTGCCACCCGGCTTCCGGTTCGGCGCCGCCACTGCGGCGTACCAGATCGAGGGCGCCCACGACGAGGACGGCCGCGGCCCGTCCATCTGGGACACCTACAGCCACACCCCGGGCCGTACCCCCGGCGGCGCCACCGGCGACACCGCCTGCGCCCACTACCACCGCTACCCCGAGGACGTCGCCCTGCTCCGCGGACTCGGCGTCGACGGCTACCGCTTCTCCATCTCCTGGCCGCGCCTGCTGCGCGACGGCACCGGTGCGGTCAATCGGAAGGGCATGGACTTCTGCGACCGGCTGATCGACGAACTGCTCGCCGCCGGAATCGCGCCCGCCGCCACCCTCTACCACTGGGACCTGCCCCAGGCCCTGGAAGACCGCGGCGGCTGGCGCGTCCGGGAGACCACCGGGGCTTTCACGGAGTACGCGGCCCTTGCCGCCGAGCGCTACGGCGACCGGGTGGAGCGCTGGATCACGCTCAACGAGCCGTTCTGCTCCGCCTTCGTCGGCTACGCCGAGGGCCGGCACGCGCCCGGCGCCCGGGAGGGCCGCGGGGCCCTGGCGGCCGCCCACCACCTGCTGGCCGCTCATGGCCTGGCCGTGCGGGAGCTGCGCGCCGCCGGCGCCCGTGAGGTGGGCATCACGCTCAACCTCGACGGGCTGCACGCCGCCTCCGACCACCCCGAGGACCAAGTGCCCCGGCAGGCAACGTTTGCCCGTCAAGGAGCGGCGTCCGGTGCGTGCTCTCGGCGTGTCGGGTGCAAGTCCTCGTACTGGACGTACTTGGGCTTGTGCCCGGTGCGGCGAGTGGGGGCACCTCCCACGCCCTTAAGGCAGTGGGGGAGCGTGCCGGGCGTCACGACGGGGCGAACGTTGCCTGTTGGGGCACTAGCCGCCCTGCGCCGGGCCGAGGTGCTGCACAACGAGGTCTGGACGGAGCCGCTGTTCGCCGGGCGCTACCCCGAGCACGAGGCCGAGACCTGGGAGGGACTGGCCGACGGCCCCTGGCGCCGGCCGGGGGACCTGCAACTGATCGGCGCACCAATGGACTTCGTCGGCATCAACCTCTACCGGCCGATCACCGTCGAGGCCGCCCCGCACCGCGAGGACGACCCCGAACTGCGCACCGCCATGGACATCGGCGTCGCCGAGCCGAACCCGTACGGCACCCGGCTCACCACCATGGGCTGGCCCGTCGTCCCGTCCGCGCTCACCGAACTGCTCTGCGGACTCCACGCCCGCTACCCGCAGCTCCCGCCGGTCTGGATCACCGAGAACGGCTCCGCCGAGGACGACACCGTCGCCCCCGACGGACAGGTGCACGACGAGGAACGGATCGACTACCTGGCCGGCCACCTCACCGCTGTCGCCGACACCATCGCGGCCGGCGTCGACGTGCGCGGCTACTACGTCTGGTCCCTGCTGGACAACTTCGAGTGGGCCCGCGGCTACGAGCAACGCTTCGGCCCGGTCCGCGTCGACCACGACACCCTGACCCGAGCCCCCAAGGACAGCTACCACTGGTACCGGGGCCTGATCACCGCGCACCGCGCGCGGACGGAGGAACCTGCCCGATGAAGTTCACCGACGGCTACTGGCTCATGCGCCCGGGCGTCACCGCGCGCTACGCCACCGAGGTCGCCGACGTCCGCACCGGCGAGGACCGGATGACCCTCTACGCGCCCGTCAAGCACGTGCGCGGCCGCGGTGACACGCTCAACAGCCCGCTGCTGACGGTCGAGTGCTGGTCCCCGGCCGAGGGCGTGATCGGGGTACGCACCACGCACCACGCCGGATCGGTGCGCCGCGGGCCGGAGTTCGCGCTGCTCGGTGCGGAGCCGGGGGCCGGAAAAGTGCACCGTAAGGGCGAGGTGGTGCAGCTCAGCTCCGGAGAACTGACGCTGCGGGTCGACACCTCCCAGCCGTGGCGGCTGGAGTTCAGCGCCGAGGGTCGGGTGCTGACCACCGTGGGTGAGCGCGGCACCGGCTTCGTCACCGACGCCGACGGCCGTCACCACATGCTCGCCCAACTCTCCCTGGGAGTAGGCGAGTTGGTGTACGGGCTGGGGGAGCGGTTCACCCCCTTCGTCAGGAACGGGCAGACGGTGGACATCTGGCAGTCCGACGGCGGCACCAGCAGCGAACAGGCCTACAAGAACATCCCGTTCCACCTGACCAACCGGGGCTACGGCGTCTTCGTCAACCACCCGGGCAAGGTCAGCTACGAGGTCGGCTCGGAGTCGGTCGGGCAGGTGCAGTTCAGCGTCGAGGACCAGTCGCTGGAGTACTTCATCGTCCACGGCCCGACCCCGAAGCAGATCCTGGCCCGCTACACCGCGCTCACCGGCCGCCCCGCACTGCCCCCGGCCTGGGCGCTGGGCCTGTGGCTGACCACCTCCTTCACCACCGACTACGACGAGGCCACCGTCAACCGCTTCGTCGGCGGCATGGCCGAGCGCGGCATCCCGCTGAGCGTCTTCCACCTCGACTGCTTCTGGATGCGCGAGTACCAGTGGTGCGACTTCGACTGGGACTCCGACACCTTCCCCGACCCGGCGGGCATGCTGGCCCGGCTCAAGGAGCAAGGCCTGCGGATCTCCGCCTGGATCAACCCCTACATCGCGCAGAAGTCCGCGCTGTTCGAGGAGGGCATGCGCGAGGGTTACCTGGTGCGCCGCCCGGACGGCACCGTCTGGCAGTGGGACCTGTGGCAGCCCGGCATGGCACTGGTGGACTTCACCAACCCGGCCGCCCGCGCCTGGTACACCGGCAAACTGCGCACACTCCTCGCACAGGGCGTGGACTGCTTCAAGACCGACTTCGGCGAGCGCATCCCCACCGACGTCGTCTGGCACGACGGCTCCGACCCGGAGTTGATGCACAACTACTACACCCACCTGTACAACCGGGCCGTCTTCGAGCTGCTGCGCGCCGAGCGCGGCGAGGGCGAGGCGCTGCTCTTCGCCCGCTCCGCCACCGCCGGCGGCCAGCAGTACCCGGTGCACTGGGGCGGCGACTGCGAATCGCACTTCAACGCCATGGCCGAGTCACTGCGCGGCGGGCTCTCCCTCGGTCTGTCCGGGTTCGGCTTCTGGAGCCACGACATCGGCGGCTTCGAGGGCACCCCCACCCCCACCGTCTTCAAGCGCTGGACGCAATTCGGCCTGCTCTCCTCGCACAGCCGCCTGCACGGCAGCAAGTCCTACCGCGTCCCGTGGGACTACGGTGAGGATGCCGTCGAGGTCACCCGCGAGTTCACCCTCCTCAAGCACCGCCTCGCCCCCTACCTGCAGCGCGCCGCCCAGCAGGCGCACACCACCGGCGTCCCGGTGATGCGCGCCATGGCGCTGGAGTTCCCCGAGGACCCCGCCGCCGCCACACTCGACCGGCAGTACCTCCTCGGCGACGACCTGCTCGTCGCCCCCGTCTTCACCGACGACGGCACGGTCGAGTACTACGTGCCCGAGGGGACCTGGACCAACTTCCTGACGGGAAATCAGATCACCGGCCCGCGCTGGGTGCGCGAACAGCACGGCTTCCACACCCTGCCGCTGCTCGCCCGCCCCGACTCCGTCATCCCCCTCGGCGCCGACGACCAACACCCGGTCTCCGCCTGGGCCGAGGGCGTGGAACTGCGGGTCCACGCCTTCGCCGAAGGCGCCGAGCGCACCGTGGTGATCCCGCGCAGCGACGGCCCCGGCCGGACCGCCGTCTTCCACCTGCGCCGCGAGGGCGGCCTGCTGCGGGTGACCACCGACAGCCCGCACTCCTGGCAGCTGCGCACCGGCGGCCCGGACGGCGTCGTGCACGTCAGCCCGCCCGGCACCGCGGAGGCAGAGCTGCCCTACCCGGACTGAGGCCGGCCCCCCGGACGCGAGGCCCCGCGCGCCCCCGCAAGGGCGTGCGGGGGCCTTGCCCCCTCCAAACCTGGCACCCGGAGGTACCCGTGCAGAGCCGCACCAAACGTCACCTCACGCCCGCCGCCCTCGACGCCCTGCTGCGCACCTCCGTCGGCATCGGGTGCCGTCTGGAGCACGAGCTGACCGACGGCTGGTTCAACAGCGCCTACCGCGTGCTGCTGCATGATGGCAGGCCCGCCGTCGTCAAGCTTGCGCCACCGGCCGACGCACCGGTACTGCGGTACGAGCGGGGCATCCTCGGGACGGAGACGATGGTCCACCGGCGGCTCGCAGCGCTACCGGGAGGACAGTTCCGGTGCCCGAACTTCTCCACGCGGAAGAGGAGTTCATCGTCCTGTCGCTCCTGGAGGGAACTCCGTGGGACAAGGCGGGCGAGCAGCTCTCCGCCGACGCGGGGGCCCTGCTCCGCCGGGAACTGGGCGCGATCACCGCCCGACTGCACACCCTGGCCCCGGCCGACGGCCGCTTCGGCTACCCGGCCGCCGAGCTGGTCTCCCTCGCCTTCGGCGGCGACACCGGCCCGGACAGCGACCTCGCCGCCGGTTACGCCGCAGCAGGCGGCAGCCTGGACTTCAGCCCAGGACCACCTTGCGTTCTGCCGTCGGATGCTCGCCGACTCCAGCGCCCGGCTCCGGGCGCTGGGGCAGACAGCCTTGGATCCAGGTCGTTGCTCCTGCTGCGGAAAGCACATACCACGCCGATGTTCGGCGACCGGCCGTACTCACCCGCAACTTGAGAAGAACAGAGGAATCACCTTGTCCTACATCGTCCGCGCCGGCGGTCTGGAACGGCACACCGCCGCAGAGATTCTCCGCATCGAGCCCTGGGGACCCGACGCCGTCCGGGTGCGGGCCTCGTCCGGGACCGTCGACCCCGCAGCCCCCGGTGCGCTGGAGAGCCCCTCGCCCGCCCCGCACGCCGAACTGTCCGTATCGGACGACGGCTGTGCCCGCCTCGTCAACGGCCGCCTCGTGGCCGAGGCCTCGGCGGACGGCCGGCTGAGGTTCAGCCACGCCGTCTCGGGCCGCGAACTCCTCGCCGACAAGGGCCCGTACGGGCCGCCCGGCGGCCCTCGCGTCCACGCGGCGGGCGGCCGGACGGAACAGCACTTCGAGGCGTACGACGGTGAACGGCTGCACGGCCTGGGGCAGAACCCCAACGGGCGCCTGAACCAGAAGGGTTGCGTGATCGACCTCGTCCAGAGCAACACCGTGGCGGCCGTCCCCTTCCTGCACTCCTCGCGCGGCTACGGACTGCTGTGGAACAACCCCGCCACCGGCCGGGTCGAACTGGGCGCCGACACCACCCGGTGGACCGCCGACGCCGGCGGGCGCATCGACTACTGGATCACCGCCGGCGACACCCCGGCCCAGATCCTGGACTCCTACACCCGGGCCACCGGACGCCCGCCCCTCCTGCCCGAGTGGGCATCCGGTTTCTGGCAGTCGAAACTGCGCTACCGCACCCAGGACGAACTCCTGGCGGTGGCACGGCAGTACAAGGAGCGCGGACTGCCGCTGTCCGTCATCGTCTGCGACTTCTTCCACTGGCCGAGGATGGGCGACTGGCGTTTCGAGGAGAGCGAGTGGCCCGATCCCGCCGCCATGGTCAAGGAGCTGACGGACCTCGGGGTGAAACTCGCCGTCTCGGTGTGGCCCACCGTCGAGCCCGGCAGTGAGACGCACGACGAACTGCGCTCGGCCGGACACCTGGTACGGGACGCGGGTGGCGGCCTGCTCAGCTTCCCGTGGCCGTCCCGGTTCAGCGGGGACGCGCTGATCAGCCCCATGGCGTACTACGACGCCACCCACCCCGGAGCACGAGCCGCGCTGTGGCAGCGGCTGAACGACAACTACCGTTCGCTGGGCGTGGCGTGCTTCTGGCTGGACGCCTGCGAGCCCGACTTGCCCCGGGACCTCGCCGACCGCGCCGTCTACGCGGCCGGGCCGGCCGCCGAGGTCGCGAACCTCTACCCCGTGCTGCACACCCGGGCAGTGGCCGACGGCCTGCGCGCGGCGGGCGAGGACCGGCCGCTGTCGCTGGTCCGCTCCGCGTGGGCGGGCAGCCAGCGGCACGGGGCCCTGCTGTGGTCCGGCGACATCCCCGCCACCTTCGGCTCCCTCGCCCGTCAGATCAGGGCCGGGCTGAACGTCGCGATGAGCGGCATTCCCTGGTGGAACACCGACATCGGCGGCTTCTTCGGCGGCGACCCGGACGACCCGGCGTACCGCGAACTGCTGATCCGCTGGTTCCAGTACGGCACCTTCTGCCCCGTCATGCGGCTGCACGGGGACCGCAGCCCCCATCACCCCACCTTCTCCGCGGACATGACCGGTGGGCCGAACGAGGTCTGGTCGTACGGGGAGGAGGCCTACGGCATCCTCCGCGACCACCTGGGGCTGCGTGAGCGCCTGCGCCCATACCTGAGGAGGCTCTCCGAGGACGCCCACCGCACCGGGGCCCCGCCGATGCGCCCGCTGTTCTTCGACTTCCCCGAGGACCAGCACGCCTGGGACGTGAGCGACCAGTTCCTGCTCGGCCCCGACGTGCTGGTGGCACCCGTGTACGAGACGGGTGCCCGGACCCGCCGGGTGTACCTGCCGTCCGGCGCCCGCTGGCTCGACCCGGCCACCGGACGCGTGCTGGAGGGCGGAACGATGCTCGACGCCGAGGCACCACTGGAGCGCATCCCGGTCTTCGTACGGGAAGGGGCAGACGTCGCAGCCCGGCTCGGCTGACCTGCCCCAAAGCTCTTGTCCGAAGCGCCGAAGCGTTCGGTCGAGACACTCTCGGCCTTGACCTTCGCGCGGTCGAAGGCCGGTCACCCGTTCTTCGTCGAGACCAGCCATCCCGGGTCACGGCCGCTCATCCTTGGCTCAGGACGACCGCCTGGCCGCCGGCGGGGGCCATCGCGACGCTCAGTGTGGTCGACGAGGTCACGGTCTGTGTGCTCACGACGACGGGGGTCTGGTACGGGCTGCTCCCCGGTGTTCCGTCGGCATAGATCGTCGCGGTGTAGGGGCCGCTGCCGAGGAAGGACAGCGGGATCGACAGGGTCCGGGCGGTCTCGTTGGTCATCGCCCCCAGGTACCAGGTGGTGCCGCTGCGCCGGGCGACCGCGATGTACTCGCCGATCGCACCGGCGAGGGTCCTGCTCTGGTCCCAGACGGTGGGTATGGCGTCGAACCAGGGCAGCCCTGGCCAGTTGGAGGGGGTGGAGTACTTCGAGGGGGCGTCGTACCAGTACAGGAACTCCAGGGGCTGGTAGTACACGGCGGCCATCGCCATCTGGTGGGCGTTGGTCGTCCGGTCGCGGGACTGGCCGTAGCAGATGGTGTAGTCCATCGGGCCGCCGATGTTGCGGGTGAAGGGCAGGGTCACGTTGTGCGTGGCGGTCGGGAAGTGCTCGTTGCCCCGCACGCCCTCCAGGCTGATCCAGTGGGGGTAGGTCCGCTCGTAGCCGAACGGCCGTACGTCGTCGTGTGTGTCGATCAGCAGCTTGTACTTGGCCGCTGTCCTGACCCAGGCGGTGATCTGGTTCGTCATCGCCTGTGTGCCGTCGTTGATGAAGCCCAGCTTGACGCCCGCGACGCCCCATCTCTGGTAGCGGGCGAACAGGCTGTCCGGGCTGCTCAGGGCCATGGGGTTGACGTAGAGGAGGACGCCGATTCCTTTGCCGGTGGCGTAGGAGATGACCTTGGGCAGGTCGATGGCGGAGATCGGCTGCGTGGCGTCGGTCGAGGTGTGCTACGGGCCGTACCACCCCGAGTCGTACTCGATGTACTCCAGGTCGCGGGCGGCGGCGAAGTCGACGCCCGCCAGTCCGTCCGCGGTGGTCAGGTTGCACCGGAAGACCTTGCCCGGTCTGATCCACGACGTGTCGGCGAGAGCGCCGGCCGGGGCCAGGTTGAGCACCAGCTCCGCGCTGTCGACCAGTTCGGCGTGGGTGGAGCCGATCACCACAGCGCGCCAGGGCGTGGCGAACGGCGTACTGACGGTGGAGGTCGTCTGGACCGCTCCCGAGCCGCGCGCGGTGTGCTGCATCAGGTACGCCGCGAGGGTGTTGGGCTGTTCGGAGACCGAACTGAGCATCATGCGCGGGTAGTTGATGCGGGCCGACTCGCAGACGCAGGCGATGAGCCCGCTGCTGTAGGTCGCGGTGAGGGGGAGGTCGGTCAAGGGGCCGGTGTCCGTGGAGGAGGTTCCGGTGGGCGGGATGGAGCCGGGCGCGACCGGGTTGTAGTCGTCCTCGTCCCGCGCGCTGTAGACGAGTGTGCCGTCCGGGAAGACGAACGTCGTCAGTTCGCCGGCGATGGCAGCGGTGCCCGGGTCGAGCAGGACGTAACGGAATGCGACTCCGGTCGCGTAGGCCCGTATCTGGACACCGAAGTTGATGGAGGTGTGGTTGTCCCGGAGGTTCCAGCGCATCTCCTGGTAGGTGTCCAAGACGGTCGCGCTGCGGCCGTACACCGGGTTCCATGTGCTGTCGACGTGCCAGTGCTGATAGTCCGTCAGAACGGCGTCGGTGCCGAGGGTGGTTCCGTCGCTCAGCCGCAGGCCCATGGCCGAACCGGCCACGACTGTCGCGCCCTTGCGCCGGGCCGACCACTGGAGCGAGCCGCCCGTCAGCGACATGGTGATGCTGGTGGCGCCGTCGAGCGATGTCGCGGTGACGGAGGCGTCCGAGGCCTCGGCCGGATGTGTGCTGCCGATGCCCAGCGCGGCCGTTGCGGCGGCGACAGCTGCGCCCTTGAGCACCCTGCGGCGGGAGGGTTCCTGAGGCCCTGGCACGTTCACGGCCGTTCCACCTCGCTTGGATCTTGTTTCCAACAAACTCAACCAGCAAGTAACAGATTCTGACTGTCGCGAAGTTTCTACGCCCGCCCCGAACCAAAGGTCAATCCCTCGTATCCGCCCCTTCGCATGTCCGAAATCCTGGACAGTCCGGGCGACTTGCGGCCCTGCCGAGCCCGGCTAGGTACGCCGCGCGCCGGTCAAGCTTAAACAAATTCGAACGCCGTCCTTGACGCCGCAAACATGCCACGACTCTCATGGGTCTCCGCCGACACCAAGGGACCGTCAACCTCGACAGAGAGGGACGCACATGTTCAAGGGAGATCCCCGGACGCCCGGAACCCGATGGCGGCGCAGAGCCACCGCGTTACTGACCCTGCTGGGAGGCCTTGCAGCGCTCCTGCTTCCGGCGACCGAGGCGCACGCGGCCTCGGTGTCGTTCACCACGGGCGCCGCACGCACCGACCAGAACGGGAACGCGCTGCAACTGCACGGCCTCGGCATCATCAAGGTGGGCAGCACCTGGTACGGCTTCGGGGAGGACAAGACCGGCGAGACGTCGTCGGACACATCGTTCCAGGACATCCCGTGCTACACCTCGACCGACCTGGCCAACTGGACCTACCGGGGCGTCGCCCTGGCCAGGCAGAGCAGCGGCGACCTGGGGCCCAGCCGCGTCGTGGAGCGACCCAAGGTCATCTACAACGCCTCGACCAGCACCTACGTGATGTACATACACATCGACAGCACCAACTACTCCGAGGCCAAGGTCGGTGTGGCGACCAGCAGCACCCCCTGCGGCCCCTACACCTACCGGGGAAGCTTCCGGCCGCTGGGCAACCTCAGCCGTGACCTCGGCCTGTTCCAGGACACCGACGGCACCGCCTATCTGCTGAGCGAGGACCGCAACAACGGCCTGCGCATCGACAAGCTGTCCGCCGACTACCTGTCCGTGGACAGCGCCGTGGCGGTGCTCGGCAGCAGCGGCAGCAGCGGCAGCGTCGAGGCGCCCGCCATGGTCAAGGCCAACGGCATCTACTACGTCTTCGGCTCGCACCTGACGGGCTGGGGCCTCAACGACAACATCTACGCCACCGCCACGTCACTGGGCGGCCCCTGGTCGTCGTTCCGTGACCTGGCCGCACCCGGCACCCACACCTACGGCAGCCAGACGGCGAACGTCATCACCGTCCAGGGCTCCTCCGGCACCACCTACATCTACGCCGGCGACCGCTGGAACACCTCCGACCTCGGCGCGTCGAAACTGATCTGGCTGCCCCTGACCATCAGGGGAACGACGGTGAACCTCGGCCAGTACCCCACCTGGTCACTCGACACCGCAGCGGGAACCTGGACGGCCGACAGCGGGATCCCCGCTGAGGGCGTCCACACCCTGAAGGATGTCAACAGCGCCATGCCGATGGATGTGTCGAGCGGCTCCACGGCGAACGGTGCCAAGATCATCCAGTGGCCGTCCACCGGCGGTACCAACCAGCAGTGGACTCTCACGCGGGTGGGGGACAACATCTACACGCTCAAGAGCGTGAAGAGCGGCCTATGCCTGGACGTGCCGAACCAGTCGACCGCCACCGGCCTGCAACTGCAGCAGTGGACCTGCAACGGCGGGACCAACCAAGAATGGTTCCTCGACCTCGTCGGCAGCTACACCGGCAGCACCTACATGCTCGCCGGCGTCGGGAGCGACCTGGACATCGGCGTCACGACCGCCTCGACCACCGGCGGAGCGGCCGTGGACCAGGAACCGGGCACGGGCGCGACGAGCCAGCAGTGGGGTCTTTCCTGACAGGTGCGCCAGGACCACTGAAGCGGATCAACGACCACGTCGGCCATGTGTTCCTGACCCCGCAACGCCTCCACCCGGCCGAGGAGTTCGTCATCCGGCACACGGCGGCCAGGCCGTCACCATCGAGCAGCACCTGTGCCGCTTCGCCGCCGCCCAGCGCCTGTCCAGGTGGACCGAGGCCGCGAACTCGTCAGCCTCCTCGGCCACGAGCACTACGCACAGCCGTGGGCGGCCGTGCTGTCCTCCGCGGTGGCGGGGCGGGGGTCGCCGAGGTGCTCATCGGACAGCCCGTGGCCCGGTTGTACGCTGACGTCACGGCCGAGTCCTCCGGCCTGGCAGGCCACCGCGCCCACCCCGCTGTTCGATCAAAACCGCCCTCATGATCGATAGGAATACGGCTTCTGATGCCCGCACCACTCGTTCCGGAGAACTGGACGGCGCAACCGCAATAGCCTGGTCGGTCTGAGGAATGACGGCTGATGCCCCGGTGGAGAAATCCGCCGGGGCATCAGCGTGTGCGGCAAACGAACAGCCCCTCTGCGGGCCCCTTCATCAGCGTCGCCTCCGTGTTCGAGGCCGCCAGGCCGCAGGAGTTGGGCGGCTACACCTGATCGCTTCGCCTGCCGCACCCAGCTACGCAGCGTCTCGCCGGTCACCCCCACGTCAGCGGCCATCGCCGCGTACGTGCGCTTTCCGCCGGCTGCCCGATACAACGCGACGGCATCCTTCCTGAACTCCTCCGGGTACGGAGACCGACGCCCCACCTGGACATGCCTTCCTGGACCATCAAGATCCATTCTCAGGGTGTCCACCCCGCAGGGAGAGCCTCACGGTGAGCTTCTCCCCGCACCGCTTGCACACCGGGCGCCGCCACTCCTGCTCAGCGGTCCGGCGCTGTTCCTCCTCCGCGTCGGCGCGGGCGGCCTGGAGGCGGTAGAGAGCGTCGCCCGTCGGGGTTGTCGAGCGCGTCGGTCAGCGTCTGCTGTTCGGCCCGTCCCAGGCGGCGCCCCAGGCCGTCCCCGAACAGGATCATCGCCTCTCCTGCTCTCCGTTGTCCACGTCGGTGCCGGTGCCGCGCCGGTCGACGCGATGGCAGAGTGCGTCAGCAGACGTAGTATTGGGAACTCGCCCAGTAGTCCAGCTTGGACCAGGTCTGCGGCCCGACGATCCCGTCCACGGGCTGCAGCCCGGCACACTGCTGGAACTTGATGACGGCCGCTTGCGTTTGGTCGCCCCAGGAACCGTCGATGTTCAGGTCGGTGGTGTTGTTCATGTCCCAGTTCAGCTCGCACTGAAGCGCTTCCACGGCGATGCCGCTTGAGCCGTAGCTCAGAGTCGGCTCGCTGGAGGTGTAGTTGCCGCACGGCTTGCCCGCTTGTGCGGCAGAAGCCGTTGCGGTGCCCGCGACGCCAGTGGCGAGCACAAGGCCGACCACTGCAAGACTGCCGATCACCTTGTTGCGCATGAATTCGTTCGCCTCTCGTTCAGGATTTCAGTTATTGAGCGCGAGCCGCCGACCCGGCCGCGTCACCTCTCATACGGCCAGTACTGGCAGTTGGTGGAGGTGATCGGTGTGGTGCCGACGTACACGATGCCGTGCCAGTTGATGTCGACGGTCGATCCGGACCCCCACTGGGTGTTGCTGGCCCACACAGGGGTGCCGGAGTCGGTGTAGACGACGAAGTTCCCGTCGGACTGGTAGTCGGCGTGTGTCGCCCCGGAGCCGTTGGTGCCCGCCGCCCAGCACGCCGCCTTGGCGTCGTTGGGGTCGGTGTCGATGGAGACGTACTCCACCAGGCTGCCGTCCGACTGCATCTCCAAGAGCACCGCGTTGGTTCCGCTGCTGTTGAGACGCCAGATGTAGTCGCCCGCGTAGAGAGTCTGCCCCCGGCTGAGAGAGGAGCCGAGGTCGCCGGCCGAGGCGCCGGTAGTTGTCGCGAACATCAGCGCCGGGATGGCCAGGGCCCTCCGGCGATCTTGGATATGTGAGTTGTAGGCATGGGTGCCTCCGAAGATGAGTTTGGTTCGTTTGATGGCATCGCTGCCCATTCAGTGCACGCAGGGTGAGCAGGCGTGTCAGGGGCAGCTCGTGACGGTGCCCGCAGACTGAACGTCGGCGAAGGCGCCACTGGCACCAGCGCCGACCATGAGCATGAGCGCGGTCGCGGCGACCACGGTGATGCGGCGAAGACTCTTCAGCATGGGTAACTCCTGTTAATGGGTAGGGGAATGAAGAGGACCGCCTGTGAGCGTGGGCACTTCTTCGGGGCGGCGAGGATGGTGCGGGTTGTCTGGCCCTCCCGGCAAAGACCGGCAAGCCACGCGATGCCACCCGGCGGCACGGACGTTGCCGCAGACCGGAAACCGGTCGAAAACGTGGCGGCAACGGCCCCGGGCCTACGCCAGCCGTACCGGTGCCCGTGTCCGTGGCCTGTACTCGGTGCCCGGCCCAGGTGCCGTGTCCAGACGGCCGCGCGGCCGGGCGAAGCCCCCGGTAGAGGGCGTCCGCGACAATCCCGTCCTTGGCGCCGAAGACCCCGCAGAGCACCGCCGTCGAGTAGACGGCGGCAGCTGCGATGCGCCGCATGGTGAGCGCCCCGGAGACCTCGGTCGCCAGCAGCTCGGCGGCCAGATACAGCAGCCCCGAGCGCAGCCTGGGCACGCGCGTAGAAGCTGGACGCGGCGAAATCCGGGCCTCATGCGTGGTACCAGTCGCCGAGCGGGCGGTAGATCGGGACGCCGGCCTCGGTCAGCGCGGTGCGCCGCGCGAAGTAGCCGTCGCCCATGGGGTCCTGACCGCGCAGCGGCATCGTGCCGCGCCAGATCGTCAGGTCCTCCGGGGCCAGCTCCTCGGCACGCAGGAAGTGCCGTTCGGCGTCCTCGACCCGGCCCGCCCGGTGCAGCCACAGGCCGAGCGCCGCCTCGACGCGCGCCTGCTGCTGCGCGGCGGTGGCCGGGCGGGTGTACCGCTCGATGTCCACGTCACTGAGGCCGCTCTCGCCCTCCACGACCCAACGCCGCAGCGTGGCCAGCGCCGCGCTGGAGTCAAGTCCGGACATCTCGCGGAACAGATCCGTGGCGAACTGGGTGTCATTGGGCCGTGCGATCCGCCCGGTCTCGTCGATCCACACCACCGTCGGAACGTTGAGCACGCCGTAACGGTCGGCGACCTGGCCGTCGGTGTCGATGAGCGCCGGATGCGTCACCCCGGCCTCGGCGATCCAGGGCGCGGCGTCCTCGACCCGCCGGTCCACGGCCACGCTGACGACGGTGAAGCCGTACTCGGACAGGGCGGCGTGCTGCTGCTCCCACTCCGGCAGGTCGTATCGGCAGCCGCACCAGGACCCCCAGAAGACCAGCGCGACCTTGCGCCCGCGCAACGAGCTGAGCGTGTGCGCCACGCCGTCGGCGTCCGCGAGTGTGAAGTCCGGCGCGACCGCGACCGCCTGGGCCTGTGCACGCTCCCCCGCGGAGACGCCGAACGCGATCACCGCCGCCGTTCCCGTCGCGTTCGTGTCGACCGCCTTGGTTTCCACCGCGACGGGCCGGTCGATCAGGGTGGCGAAGGCCGCCAGGTCCAGCCCGCCCTGCTCCTCCGCAGCGGCCGCGGCGAACGCGGGCACGCACACATCCTCCCGGCACCAACCCTGCGACTTGCGCACCCACCCCAGCGCCCGTTCGACCGCCTTGGGCGCCAGAAGAATCCGACCGCCTCTCGCAATCCGCCCCGGCACGACGGCCGCCCGCCCGTCATCCAGGACCGTCACCAGGCAGTCATGGACGCCGTACACGGTGCTGCGGCTCATCGGTACTCCCATCCGATCTCACTCGATAACACTGCGGACCCGGCGGCTGCGACTCGGCTCAACCACCTGCGTGCGTCCGCCGGCGCGAACGCACGCTCCACTTGCATGCGCGGCGCGCCAGCCTCAGCTTCCGCGGAGGTTGCGATGCCACCCGGTGGCACATTGGACGTTGCCTCGGAGCGGAAACCGGTCGAAAACGTGGTGGCAACGGCCCGGGGCCCGAACCTCACTGTCACAGGCCCGTACACGTGGCCGTAGCGCGTCACGCCGGGGCGGCAAGCGTTCCGCCTGCGTATGGTCATCGCAGCAACTCTGGCCATTGCAGGGGTGCTTGAGATGGAGATCGAGATGGCCCGGGCTTTCGCGCGGTGCCGAGGAGCCAGTCTCGCAAGCGTGGGGCTGCGGATCGAAGCCGGGGCGCCGAATCAGGTACGGCGGTACGTCCTGCTGGACGCCGACGACCCGACGATCCGCACTCGCGGACTCGGTCACCGAGCCGCTGACGTGGATCAATGCCTTGGCCGAACTGGACCTTCTCGAGGGCCCGGACTGGGACAAAGACGCGCCGGGGTTCCTGATGGCGACGGAAGTCAGCCCGCCCGTACGCGCCTCGCCGACGGCTGCCGCGACCAGGCGGGGACGTCGGACGGTGTCATGCGTGTCCGGCTCCTTGCCGGTGGCGCTCGGCCGTGGCACGGGTCAGGTCGCCCGTCACCGCCCGCACCTGCGTGTTCGACCGCATCGTCACCGAGCCCCCACACCGGCGGCGCGGCTCGGGCACGGTCTTTACGGCGACCCTGGCCGCCGCCGCGCAGGACCAGGGCACCACGACCGGGCTCCTCGGCGCCACGGTCCAGGCCCGTTGGCGGTACGAGTCCCTGGGCTGGCCCCTCATCGCGCCGCTGTCAGGGTTCATCTACTTCTCGGCACGTTGACTGTCGGACGTTCCACGACAACCGCACCCACTCATCGTTGGAGCATAGCCTCGGTCTCGGTGAGGATCTCGCGGATCATCCGCGCATCCCATCCCCTGAGGCGCGGTATCAGTGCTCGCGACTCGTGCAGTTGGGACGCGGCTTCTTCCGCGCGCCCCGACCCGGCGAGCGACTGCGCGAGGAAGAGCCCACAGAATGCCTCGTTGGCGTCGTATGCCGCCGAACGGGCCATGGCGAGGGCCTGACGAAGGGTGGTTTCGGCTTCCTGGATCCGACCGAGGCGCGCCATCGAACGTCCGGTCAGCTTGAGGATGCTCGTTGACAAGGCCCGGTCCCCGAGTTCGAGGTTGATGTGCCGAGCCCGGTCGAGGTGTCCGAGCGCTGCTTCGTGGTCTCCGCTTTCGGTCTCGGCGTGGGCCAGGTTGACCAGCAAGGTCGCCTCCCGGTGGCGGGTCTGCGGGCTTCCGGCGAGGGCGAGCGCCCGCAGGTAGCACTCCCTGGCCTCGTCGTACTTTCTCTGGCGGTGCAGGACCGCGCCCAGGGTGGACAGGCACGTCATCCGGCCGGGCGGGTCGTCGATCCGCTCCAGGACGGTCAGCGCCCGCGTCAGGCAGTCCCGCGCACGGCTCACCTGGTCGAGGCACATCAGGGCGGCACCCTGCGACGTCGCGATGGCCGCTTCCGCGACGGGGTCTTGGCATCCTCGGGCGCTGGCCAGCCCGGTCTCGGTAGTTGCCAGCCAGTCCTGGAAGTGGCCCTTGAGATTGAAGTAGGCCCAGGCGAATCCCGGGATCCGCCATGCGAGGTCGTGGAGTCCGTACTCCGTTGCCAGGGATGCCAGAGCCACGACCGTGGGTCGCTCGGTCTCGCACCACGCGAGTGCCTCCTCGAAGGAGGCGAAGTTCCACGACGGGTGGCGGTCGTCCGGGGGCAACGGGTCCGGTCGGACCGCACCGGGGAAAAGGACCGCATCGGCATTGATCAGGGTACCAAGGAACCATTCGGTTGCTCGTTGTACGGCATCGCGTCGTGAGTCCCCTGATTCCTCCTCGGCCGCCCGTTCGGCGGCGAACAGCCCCAGCAGGTCGTGCAGGCGGTAGCGGTCCGGCGCAGGGCTGTCCAGAAGCCCGACGTCCACCAGGTGTTCCAGTTCCTCCTCCGCGCCGGACTCCGGCCGGTCCAGCGCGGCGGCCGCGGCCGAGAGGCTGATGTCGGCGCCCGGCAGCAGGCCCAGGATCCGGAACGCCCGCTTCGGGTCGGGCCCCCCGATTCCTGGTGCGTCGGGGAGACTGTCGTAGCTCAGGCGGAAGCTGGCCCGTACCGCGAGGTCGTCCGTATGAAGTTCGTCGAGACGGCGGTGCTGGTGGGCGAGCTTCGCCGCGAGAGCGCTCACCGACCATGACGGTCGGGCGGCCAGTCGGGCCGCGGCGATCCGAAGCGCCAACGGCAGGCCTCCACACGCGAACAGGACTTGTGAAGTCGCCGTCGGTTCGGCGGCGATCCGCTTCGCCCCGGCGATGGCGCCGAACAGCGCGTACGCCTCGGCGTCGGCGAGCGGTCCGAGGCCCATGCGCGTGACCCCGGCCAGGCCAGCCAGTGTGCGCCTGCTGGTGGCCACCACCGCGCATCCCGCCGTGCCCGGCAGAAGCGATCGCAGCTGTGCGGCATCCCGCGCGTTGTCCAGGACGACGAGCACGCGCCGTCCGGCCAAGACGCTGCGATACAGAGCCGCCCGAGACCCCTGGTCCGCGGGAATGTCTGCGTCAGCGACGCCAAGCGCGCGAAGGAAGTCCGCGAGGATCTCGCCGGGAGCCACAGGCGTGGCGTCCGCACCCCGCAGATCGGCGAACAGCCGGCCGTCGGGATATCGCGCCGCCACCTGGTGCGCGACATGCAGCGCGAGTGTGGTCTTCCCGCAGCCGCCGACTCCGGTGATCGCGACGAGCGTCGGCGTCGTTGGTTCGGACGGCGCGGCGAGCAGAGCGCGCAGTCGTGCCGCTTCGTCGTGGCGGCCGCAGAAGTCCGCGATGGACCCGGGAAGCTGACTCGGAGTCGGCAGAGGTATCGCGCCGATGCGCGACGGACCCTGGTCCTGGGCAAGGACCAGTTGGTGCAGGTCACGGAGCTCGCGCCCCGGGTCCACGCCCAGCTCTTCGGCGAAGACTTCTCGTGCGCGTTCGAACGCCAGCAGGGCGTCGGCCTGCCGTCCGCTGCGGTGGTGGATGAGCATCAGCTGCCGATGGAACGCTTCGCGTAGCGGGTGTTCAGCGACCAAGCGGTTCAGTTCGAGCACGGCGTCATCCATGAGGCCCAGTTCCAAGCCGGCGTCCAGCCTCCACTCGAGAGCCAGCAGCCGCAATTCGCGCAGATGCACCGCGTAGGGCTCCGTGACGTCGGCGAGTTCGGGTAGATCGGCGAACGGCTCATCACGCCACAGCGCCAGAGCGGCAGTCGTCTCGCGCATCACGGCGGCGTGCTCACCGCGTTCCCGGGCGGCTTTCGCCTCGGCGAGCATCCTGCCGAATTCCCGGGTGTCGAGTTCGCTTGGCTGGACCTCGAGGAGATAACCGGTGGGAACCGTCCGCAGCCGGGTGCGCCCGGGACCGAAAGACCGTCGAAGCTGGACGACGTAGTTGTTGAGCGAGGCCCGGGCCGTCGCCGGCGGATGCTCCCCCCAAAGGACCGACTCGATCCGGTCACGGGCCACCACCCGGTTCGGCTCCAGCAGGAGCAGCGCCAGCAGCATTCGGCGCTTCAGCGCCCGAAGGGGAATCACGGTGCCGGGGGCGCCTTGCACCACCATCGGCCCCAGAAGCCCGAACCACAGACGCGTGCTCGGATGGCCCTGCCCGTCCATCCGCCCAGTCAGCGATTTCTCAGGCGTTGCTGACACGTTCCTCCCCCACAGAACTCTTGCTCTGCCGGACCGACCCTACGTCCTGACCAGGGCCAAACCTACGGGAGTGCAGTGGCATGACCATGCAGGCGAAAACCAACACCGTAATCCGTCCGTTCCGTATCGAGATCCCCCAGACCGATCTGGACGACCTGCGCGACCGTCTGGCCCGGGCCCGATTCACCGACGCATACAAGGACGCGGACGGCGAATACGGCACCCCGGTCTCCCGGGTGCATCGGCTGGTCGAGTACTGGCGGAACGAGTTCGACTGGCGCGCCCACGAGGCCAGGCTGAACGCAGTCCCGCAGTTCGTCACGGAGATCGACGGCCAGGACGTCCACTTCCTGCATGTGAAGTCCGGGCGGCCGGGCGCGCTCGCCCTGATCCTCACCCATGGCTGGCCGGGTTCGCAGGCCGAGTACCTGGACGCGATCGAGCCACTGACCGCGGCCGGTTTCGACCTGGTGATCCCGTCGATCCCGGGGTTCGGCTTCGCCGGGCCGACGAGGGAGCGCGGCTGGAACGTGCAGCGGACGGCCCGCGCGTGGGTGGAACTGATGGACCGGCTCGGCTACGAGCGTTTCGGCGCGGTCGGCAACGACGCCGGCTCGATGATCTCTCCGGAGGTCGGGCGGGTCGCACCGGACCGGGTGGTCGGCGTGCATGTCACGCAGGTGTTCTCGTTCCCGTCCGGCGACTCCGCGGAGATGGATGACTTGACGCAGGAGGAGCAGACCGCGCTGGCCAAGCTCCAGTGGTTCTGGGAGAACCTCGGCTCCTTCAACCAGGTGCAGTCGCAGCAGCCGCAGACCCTCGCGCACGCGCTGACCGACTCGGCGGTCGGGCTGCTCGGCTGGAACATCCAGCTGCTGCCGGAGGACTTGGACGACGAGTTCGTGATCGCCAACGTCGCGGCCTACTGGCTGACGAACACCGTCGGCTCGGCGATGCGGTTCTACCGGGAGATGGCTTTGGACGCCGAGCGGCCGCAGGGCCCGACAACTGTCCCGACCGCGCTGTGCGGCTCGGCAGGCGACTTCTTCGGCATCCGCCGCTTCGCCGATCGCGACCACAAGAACATCGTCCGCTGGAACGTCTACGACACCCCCGGCCATTACACCGCCCACCAGGCCCCGCAGATCCTGGCGCGTGACATCACGGAATTCTTCGGCGAGATCTGACAGCGTCTCGCGGCAAGCCGCATCCATCGGGGCGCGCGGACGGGCACACCGACCGTAGCGCCCCGGCCCATCATGGGGGCCTGGACGGGCTGTGCCAACCAGATGTCGGACGACTGACCAAGTATTCGAAGGTGACCGCCTTGAGGCCCATCAGGGGCTTGCATCCGAAAAGGCGGACTGCCCGCGTCGCTGACAACTCGTCGGCCGACCCGGGCGCTCCGCCGCCGGCGCCCGCCCATGCGTGGCACATGGTGGGGCTGTTGGCCGTCACCCAGACCGTGGGCTACGGCGTGCTCCTCTACTCCTTCCCGGTGTTTCTCACTCCCACGGCGGCGGCGCTCCATACCAGTAGAACCACCGTGACCGGCGCACTGACCGCGTCGCTTCTGGCCGGGGCTGTCGCGGCCGTCCCGGTCGGCCGCTGGCTGGACCGCCACGGCGGCCGGGCTCTGATGACCGCCGGATCCGCCACCGCAACGCTCCTGGCTCTGGCCTGGTCACGCGCAGAGAGCATCGCCGCGCTCTATGCGGTGTGGATCGCGCTCGGCGCCGTCTCGGTCGCGGTCTTGTACGAGACCGCGCTGCCGGTCATCGTGTCCTGGTTCGACGCTGCCCGCTCCAAAGCGCTGCTCGTCGTCACCGCCGTCGCCGGACTCTCCTCCAGCGCCTTTGTGCCACTCGCCGGCATGTTGAACGGCATCTGCGGGTGGCGAAACGCCATCGCGATCCTGGCCATCGGCCACGGCGTCATCACCGTCCCGCTCCACGCGTGCATCCGTCGCCCGCCCGCACCATTGCGAGATCCATCCGCCACGGCTGCCGAACGCGCGGCCATCGCGGCCCACGCAACCGAAGGCGAAAAGGCCATCCGCCGAGCTGTCCGCGACACCGTCTTCTGGCTGTTGGCCGCAGCCTTCGCCGCCCAGACGTGCGCGGTGTCGGCAATCTCGGTACTCCTGGTGGCGATGCTGCGCGAACTGGGCCACGGCCCCGGCTTCGCCGCCACGGCGGCCGGACTTCTCGGCGTGCTGTCCGTCACCGGACGCCTGGCCACCGCGGCCGCCGCACGCCGCTTCTCCACCGCGACCGTCACCTCCGGGGTCTTCGTGGTCCAGGCCGCAGGCGCCGCTCTGCTGCCGGACGCAGGCCACGGCGCCCTCGGTGCCGTGGCCTGCGTCCTCGCCTTCGGTCTCGGCTTCGGCGTGGCCACCATCGCCAAGCCCGCCCTGCTCATCAACCGCTACGGCACCGCCCACCACGCTGCTTTGTCCGCGACCTGGGGCATTCCGCTGACTCTGGTCAGAGCCATCGCACCGCTCGGGGCAGCTCTGCTGTGGCACACCGCAGGACTGACCGCCACCCTCGACGCCGTGGCGAGTTGCTGCCTACTGGGCGCCATCGGCCTGGTGCTGTCCGGGACTGCCCGTTCGGGGCCGCCGACGCAAGGCAGGAACGGCTCAGAAGGAGGGCACAAGCGTCAAACCCGCGCCCATGGCGTCGACTCCGCTGACCCTGCTCCCGATCCGAAATACGGTCAGTGGTCATAGCTCGCCACGGACGTCGAATCGCAAGGGCGTCATCTCAACACGCGCAGCCACAAGAAAGGGAAATGATGCACCACACGACGAGATCCCACGCACAGACCCTGACCGCCAGAACCACCCCCGTCGCGCTCGCGACGGGGGTGGTTGAAAGGAACATCGACATCGCTCGCGCCTGGGTCGACGGCTGGGTGCTGTCGCGCGGTACCGACATGCCCATCTCGGAGGCGTGGGGACTGCGCATCGAAGTCGGGGCGCCGAATCAGATACGGCGGCACGTCCTGCTGGATGCTGACGAAACAACGATCCGCACGCTGACGACATCGGTCACCGAGCCGATGACGTGGATCAAGGCATTCGTCCAACCGAACGTGCTCAAGGACCTACTGCCCCAGCCCTGGAAGCAGGACTCACCGGCATTCTTGATGGCGACAGAACTCAGCCCGACCGAACCACATGTCCCACACGGCTACCAGGTCCAGGTCTCGACGTCCCACGGCCTCACGCATGTCCGGGTCCGGGCCGGTGACGGCTCGGCCGCCGCCCAGGGCCAGGTCGCGGTTACCGGCCGCACATGCGTGTTCGACCAGATCGTCACCGAGGTCGCGCACCAGCGGCGCGGTTTGGGTACCGCTGTCATGGCGACGCTGACCTCGGCCGCGCTGGATCAGAACGCCAGAACCGGGATCCTCGGCGCCACGCTGCAGGGTCGCGCGTTGTACGAGTGCCTGGGCTGGCACGTCGCTGCGCCGCTGGCGGGGTTCGTCTACGAGCCATCAGAACGTTGACGCCGGGCCTGCTCGACCTTGGAACGGTCCAGGTGTCGAGGTTCTGGTCCTCCGCGTTCGGTGCTCGGTGGCAGCTCCACTGCGACGCCCGGGGATGTCCCAGGCCACTACCGGCTCGGGGTGGTGACGAATGGGTCCATGCGGTTCGCCCGAGGCGGAGAACAGGCGTTAGCTTTTTGTTTAACCTCGCAGGTCACCCGACCTGCTGATCTTGGTTCGTTTTCGGGACAGCAGGGCGGCCGTTCTTCACGCTTCGAGGTGTCGAGCAACGTCGCGTGAAGGAACGGCCGCTGGTGAAGAGTCTCGCCGCTGAACAGTCCGCTGACGCCGCGTTGGGTGTCCTGTCCCACTTTCGTGTCCAGTTCTACGACTGCCTCTACACCCGGGCGGATGCGCTCT